>DATKIB010000001.1:0-4841 GCA_035509915.1 Acidimicrobiales bacterium
GCGATCAGTCCCACACCGATGACACGGAGGCGTGACTGCTCCTTGGAGATGTGGCCCGTCGGATTGACAACCAGAAGAACTACGATCAGCGCCCCTTCCAAGGCGGGGATCAGGGCGCGGTTGCCGAGTCCTTCGATGAGCCTGTCGGGCAGGATGAGCTGCAGCGCCATGGCGGCCAGCACTGCCAGGAGGGCCGGCCAGCGGGGCTCGTCATGCGACGCAATCCCCCAAGCGATGTCGTCTCGGCTGGGCTGGGACGCATTGTCCACAGCGAAACCGTACCGAGGGGCGCACGGCGGGTAGGGGATGGAGACCTCAGTTGTGAAGGGGCACGATTGATATTTGTTCCCCCGCAGGGCATTCGCCTCAGCAGCCTGCACGAGATCGACCAGCAGGAGACCTGCAAGTAGACAAACGTATGAAGAACGCGTGTCCCACAACGCTCAGTCGGTACCTGTCTGGAGGGAGCCCTCATCGCCGGCCCGCGACTAGTCGCCACAACCGCATGACCCCGCCCGAGTTCCGAAGTCCCAGTGCGGACCGAAGAGGGCCGGCGACGCCGAGCTAGCGTCTCTACAAACGCCAAGAAAGAGGGTGCACTTCGTATGCTTGCCACCGCTACGCTCGAGCGCTTCCACGCTCCGACGGCGAACCCCGATGCCGTCCACGCGATCATCCAGCGTGATGGCGCGGCGATTCTTGAGGGGCTGCTTCGACCCGAGGTGGTCGCTCAGGTCAACGACGAGGTCGGTGCCATCCTCGATGCCGCCGATCCCGATGCAGAGCTCTTCAACCCGATCATGCAGGCGTTCCACGGTCCGTGCACCAAACAGGTCACGGGTGCCTGCGCCATCTCCCCCACGTTCGCCACAAAGGTGATGTGTAACCCGCTCCTCCTGGCGCTGTGTGACCGCATCCTGCTGCCGTCATGCGCGCGCTACCAGCTGAATCTTGGCCACCTCCTGCAGCGAGGACCGGGGGCGGACGAGCAGTTGCTGCACCGAGATGAGGCGGTGTGGAGCGACGTGCCCAAGCCGACGCCGGAGTTGCAGCTGGCCACCGTCATCGCTTTCGTCGACTTCACTCGCGACAATGGTGGCACTCGCGTCGTGCCCGGCAGCCACCGCTGGCCGGACCGCAATCTTTCGCCGGCAGAGCAGTTCATGCAGCCGCCTCCGGCTCCGGAACAGATCGCATACGCGGAGATGTACGCCGGCTCGGCAGTCGTCTATACAGGTGGGACCATCCACGCCGGGGGGTCCAACACGACGGACATTCCCCGCCGGGGCGCGCACCTCAGCTACTGCCTCGGATGGCTGCGGACCGAGGAGAACAACTACTTGGCGGTCCCCCCAGCGATCGCGATCAGCCTCCCCCGTCAAGCGCAGGAATTGCTTGGCTATGCAGTGCACGACAGCATCCCGCGCGGCGGCGGGTATCTCGGAATGGTGCGAATGCAAGACCCAGTCGAATTGCTCGGCCGCGACGAGCTCTAGCGTCGCCACGGGTCCAGGTGCCCCAGAGTACGAGGCTCGGCACGCCGTCGATGGTGCTCCCGAACGCCGTCATGGCGCAGCGCGGCGGGCCGGCTTCCGCCATCGCCCGCACCGCAGTAGCCAGATCGGGCCATTCGTTGACGACGCCCAGCCCGCGAAATATCGGTCCGTGTTCAACTCAGATGCGTCATTGCCGGTGGGGTCTCGTCTCGAAGATCGGACAGCCGATCTCGGTCCTCCACGCCGACTCGTCGTTTGCCTAGGCGGAGCGCAGCGTAAAATGGATCGCTACGACTTGGTTCGCGACCAGGCGGCTCTCGAACTGGCGATCAGTAGTTCGGGTGGAAAGTCGGGTCGATGACACGCCAGCAGGTGCAAGTCTCGAAGAACTGGTCCACGCGCCAGAATTCTCCTGCCGTCGTCACATGGTCACCCGAGAAATCATTTGGCCCCCCGGGGTAGGAGAAGTCGACCGATCCTGCCGCCTGGATTCCGGCGGCTAGCGCGTTGCGCTGGAGCACCGGCGCGTGCTGGACCGCGGCCTGAAGCATCCAGATTTCGTTACAGGCGTCTCCCGCTAATTGTTCCTGCTGGTAGACCGGCGGCAATCCGCCACTCTGCATTATTGCGTTGCACTTCTGCGTCCCTGGAGTCGGAGTAATGCCGGGCGTATCGTTCTCGCCGTTTCGGCTCGCTGTCACCGCTAGTGCATTGGCGAGGTTGCTGGAGTTGGGGGCATCGGCTCCACCCGAGATACCGAGCAGCTCTTCGTCGGGTATCAGGTACTGCGGGTGGAATCCTTGTCCTTGCGCGGTGTTGGTGAATTCAGACCAATCCCCTTCGGCGTTGACGTCGGTCACGTCGTTTACGCCGCTCGATTCGAATTTCAATATTGCCTCTTGCACGTCGTTTGGGTTGGCAAAGGCCGTGGGACAGCCGAAGTCGTAAGTCACGATTTGCGAGCTCTGGACGCCGGCTTGCTGGAGCCACCCGAGCTCCTCGTTGATGAGCTCGGGATGACAGTCGTGGTAGAAGATCCCGAGCTTCTTAAAGCCGTTCACCTGGTTGAACTCACCTCGAGACTGGAAGCCGAAGACCGTGTCCTTCAGGAGATGGTCCCAGCTACCCAAGTCGAACAGGTACGGGTAGCCCTGATTCTGCTGCTGCTCGGTCAAGATGTAACCACCAAAATAGGGAATCTGGTTCTGTGAGAAGCAGAGTGGAGAGGTCTGCGAGTAGCTGCCCGGGTCTAACACCGCGAAGACCCCGGCCTGGACCACCTGGAGGCACACCTGCTGAGTCTGGGTGGGGTCAGCCGGGTTGGCTTGAAAGTAGACAGGGACGATCTTGCGGCCGCAGATGCCTCCGCTGGCGTTGACCGAACTGATGATCGTGTTAAATATGGCCTCCTGCTGAGTCGTGGTCGGGATCCCGAAAGCGTTGTTGGCGGCGGGACCGAAGATATTCACGAGCGTGATTGCGATTCTTAACTGAGTCGCGCTCACCCCTTGGTCGCTTCCAGACGGGCAGCCCGCGGCTGCCGCCGATGTCGCTCCGCCACCTGCCGAGCCCGCGGCTCCGGGAGAGCCGCCGGCGGTACCTCCTCCCCCGGAAGCCGAAGCGGAGCCCGCCGCGGTTCCAGCAGTGGACGTGCCGCTGGAGCTGGCGCCATTGGACCCCGCGGCGGACGAGTTGCCGCCGGTGCGACCCGGGGCGGAGTTGGCCGACGCCGGATTCGACTGGGATCCCGGCGACACGAGGAAAAGGAGTGCTGCGAGCACCACCGCCGCGCCCGCCACCGCTCCCACGCGCTCGGAGACGGGGGCCCGCCTGGCCCAGAGGCGGAACTCCTGGAACGGTCTCATCTGGGACGGTCACCTCCCCGACCTCTCGACAGCTCGAGTAACAAGGCGTCCGCGTCTTTCACATTTCCTCAGGCGTCCGACGCCGCGCTGCGCCGAACGGCGGCTCGGCCGACCGCCAGCCAAAGTGCTCCTCCCACACACACCGCGGCAAGGAGCAGGGCGACGGCCAGTGGCGCTGCCCTGTCGTCCTTCGAGGCGGTGACGGCGAACTGGGAGCCGAGGGCGCTTCTTGCGCCGGTCGGGGTGGAAGAAGAGCTCGGTGCGGGAACGGCGGAATCAGAGATATTCGGGGTCTGAAGGCTTTCGGCGGGTGGCACTGAGACAGTCGCTCCCCCGGAGATGCCCTGCTCATCCGACCCCGCTCCGGTGAAACCGGAAGCGTTGGACCCCGTGGCTGTCTGGCCGCCGGCACCGGCCGAGCCGGCGGTGACGGAGAGGGACTGGTCGTCGGGCGGGCCTAGGACCACCCGGTCCGTCGGGCTAGTCGGGAGGACGGCGACGGCCAGGGCGCCGCCCGCGACCAGCGGGGCCACGCTGAATTGGTAGGTGTTGCCACTGCTCGAGGCACTGGCGGTCACGTTGTGGCTGCAGCCGAAGCTCGGGGCACCCGAAGACGGACCGCCGTACTGGGAGAAGAAAGCGGGACTCGTGAGCGGACACAGCTCGAGGGTGGTGATCGGCACGCTCGCGGTGTCCGGCACCACGGTGAGCTTGAGCCGCCCGACGGACGCTCCGTCGGGGACCTGGTAGATCAACGCGGCGTACGCGATCGCACCGGTGTCGCCGGTGCCGGAGGTGGATTGCGGTCCCCCCTCGACGAGCAGGTCCCGTCCCTTTACGTCCGGTGGAGCCGGAAGGGTCGGTGAACCTTCGATGCTCCCTGGATTGGTCTGCGTCCACCAGCCTGTCTGGGCAGGGGCATCGGCAGACGACATGGTGGCCGGGCCCAAGATGACGATCGCGGTCACACCGGTTCCCAGAAGAAGCGCGCGAAGACGTCTCACGTCGACCGCTCACTGCGAAGGACCGCGTCGATCAAAGGTCGCTCCTCTCGGATCCTTCTGCGCCAGCCCATGAGGTCACCGTCGCGCTCGCTGTCGCGGTGGCGACGAAGCTGCGCGCTCCCGACCTCTCGACAGCTGCTGTGCTGGTCCCCAGATAGCTCTCGACGACCAGCGGGTCGTTGCGGATCTCCTCGGGTGTCCCCTCGGCTATGACGCGGCCAGCCTCCATGGCGTAGACCCTGTCGCACAAAGCCATGAGCAGGGGCATGTCGTGCTCCACGATGAGCACCGAGCAGTCCAGTTCGCGGCGCACGCGCCTGAGCAGGGGTCCGAACGCCTCCGCCTCGCGCTGGGCGACGCCCGCCGTGGGTTCGTCGAGGAGGAGCAATTTCGGGCGAGCTGCCACTTGCGCTGCCAGGTCGCAGATGCGCCGCGTCCCCGTCGACAACTCCGACGTGAGTGTGCCGGCCCATTCG
>DATKIB010000002.1:0-23454 GCA_035509915.1 Acidimicrobiales bacterium
CGCCAGAGCCGTGGGACTAACCGCTGGGCAGGTTCTGCGCCGAGTCGAAGCGCCTTTGGCGGTCCCGTTCGTGATGGCCGGTGTGCGCACCGCAGCGATCGAAGTCGTGGCGACCTCGACACTCGCCGCTTACGTGAGCTACTCGGATCTCGGTACTTACGTCATCAGCGGCCTGAGCACGCAGGACTCGGTGCTTTCGGTCGCAGGAGCCCTCTTGGTGGGGGCCATGGCCGGGTTGGTGGCGCTCAGCCTCGGGCTCCTGACGCGGGCAGTCACGCCGGTACCGCTACGTAACCGAGTGCGCTTGGGCACCCACCCGGCCCGCCGAGCGGCCACATGAGGAGGTTCCCTGTCCGAAGTTGATAAGTTCTGTTCGAGCAGGTCAATATTTGATCCACGGTTTCCATCACGGACTCCTCGTGGAATCGTTTGGTGAGAGCCAAATCTTCCCCCCTCCCGAGAAAAGGTACGCCCTCATGCACCTGAAGCGTTCGTTCATGCTCTTCGCAGCGCTGGTCCTGACCGCTTCGCTGGCAACTCAGGGCGCCGTGGCGGCATTCGCCGCCAGCAGCTCCGGATCGAAGCCTTCGATCATCATCGGGTCCACCAACTTCGAGGAACAGGCCATCGTCTCGAACATTTGGGCCGACGTCCTAAGAAACGCCGGCTACACCGTGACCGTCGAGCCCAGCCTCGGTACGCGGGCCATCGTGGTGCCCGCTATCGAAAAGGGGCAGATCAGCCTCGAGCCGGACTACGCGGCCTCGCTGCTCGGGTTCCTCCACGGCGGGAACCCCCAGCCGGCGGGCGACAACATCTCGACAGCGATCCCGGCCGACCGCAAGGCGCTGGCCAAGTTCGGGGTCACGGTATTACCGGCTTCCAAAGCCCTGGACACCAATGTCTTCGTGGTGACTCGAGCGACAGCCAACAAGTACCACCTCACCACGATCTCGAGCCTGAAGCCCTATGCGTCGCAGCTCATTCTGGGCGGGCCGCCGGAGTGCCCGACATTCGCCGGGTGCGCGCCGGGCCTCAAGAAGGTCTACGGCCTGACCTTCGCAGGCTTCAAGGCCCTCGACGAGGCGGGCCCGATCAGCGTCGCCGCTCTGAAGAACGGCGAGGTCCAAGTGGTCGAGCTGTTCTCGAGCGACGGCAACGTGGTCTCGAACAACTTCGTGGCGCTCACCGACAACAAGCACCTCGAGGGGGCGGACTACGTCGTGCCGGTGATCCGCAAGTCTGTGAACACCGCTGGGGTGGTCAAGGTGCTCAACGCCGTCGACGCCATGCTGACGACGACGGCCATCTCGAAGCTCAATCTCGAGGTGACCCAACAGCAGGAGCAGCCCGCCGCTGTCGCCCAGGCATGGGTGAAGTCCACCCACGCTTGACCGGTCGCCACGAGCTGCACTACCTCATGCGAGCCGTCGGTCACTGGTGCGATCTCGTCAAGAGCCGATCGAGCGCGAGCTCTGCGAAGTCGTGACGTTCTCCGTCTGTCGGAAGGAGGCCGCGGTGTGCCGCGGAAAGATGCGCACAGGACGTCACGAGTGCCATGTGAGTGAAGGCCTGAGGAATGTTCCCGAGGTGCACACCTGAGTCAGGGTCTATCTCTTCGGCGTACAGGCCTACATCGTTGGCGAGGACGAGCAACTGAGCGAGCAGCGTCTCCGCCTCGTCCAGACGACCCGCATGGGTGAGGACGTCCACCAACCAGAAGCTGCACAAGAGGAAGGCGCCCTCGACGCCGGGAACTCCATCTCCAACTCGGTAGCGGTAGATCAGGCCATGACGTCCACTGAGCTCTCGGCAGACGACCTCGACGGTGGCGCGAAAGTAGGGATGGTCGACCGCGATGAATCCGAGCGCAGGTATGAGAAGCGTGGATGCGTCAGGCTCGCTTCCGCCCGCCGCCTGTGGGAAGTAGCCTGGACCCGAAGCGGCTTCGAGGATGTATTCGGCCAGGGCATCGCGTTGCGCGATCCAGTCTGCTTCCACAGGCATGCCGAGTAGATGAGCCAATTGGACCGCTCTGTGCAACGCGAGCCAGCAATTGGTCTTCGAGTGCAGGAAGTGCCGGGGTTCGTCGCGGATCTCCCAGATTCCTTGATCGGGTTCTCGCCATCGCTCGCAACAGATCCCGGCGAGACCCGACAGGTACTTCCAGTTGTCGACGGTGATCTCCTCGCCTGCTTTTGCGAACAGGTACGCTGCCTCGAGCAGCTGCCCGAAGCTGTCTAGCTGGAATTGCTTCACAGCGCCGTTTCCGATGCGAACCGGCTTGCTGCCTCCGTGACCGGCGAGATGTTCGAGCACGATCTCAGGCAGCAGTCGCTCACCCTCCACTCCGTACATAATCTGCAGGTCTTGCGGCCGGCCCGCGCCCGTGCGCTCGAGCCACTCTTTGAAGGCCGTTGCTTCACCTCGCAAACCGAGAACGAACAAGCTCGTCAATGTGAGTGTCGCGTCCCGTATCCACGTAAACCGGTAGTCCCAGTTGCGCGTACCTCCGATCTCTTCAGGGAGGCTCGTGGTGACCGCTGCCAGCACTGCTCCGGTGGGAGCATGCGTCAACGCCTTCAGCACGAGGGCAGACCGGCGAACCTCGTTGGAATGGTCTCCGTCGTATCGGCAGCCCGACAACCACACCTTCCAGAACCCGACCGTCTCGTCCAGAAGCCCTTGCCACTCCTCAGGGCTTGGATCCGGCAGTCGCTCTTGAAGGCTGTGCGCACGGGCCCACGTTGCTTCCACCCATGCGGTTTCGCCCTCACTCATCGCCCAGTCCGCCGCGAGGACATCCCCGCGCCGCAAGGTATGGGCGTCGCGACGTTCCAGAGGATGGGTGGAGCACACATGCAGGGCCGATCCTCCGCCGACGAAATCCGCCACAAAGGGAGAAGGCGTCCTCAGTCGGGGCACTACGAGTCCGTACTCGAAGCGCGGTGTGACGCGCACTTGAGCAGTGACTCGTCCTGAGATACAGCGGATCCGGCGAAGGACGCTTCCCCTTGCTCGAACTTGCGCCGGCCTCTGTGAGTCGAATGCCGACACCGGCATACAATCCGTCACCTCGAGCTCGCCATCGGAGCAGCTCCAGCTGGTGACGAGGACATTGGTGTCCGGAATGTACCTGCGAGCCACCGAAGCGTCGTGCACTCTCACCGCGAAGTTCCCGCCATGCTGATCGTCGAGGATGTGGCAGAAGATCGCTGGAGCGTCTGGTCTCGGGAAGCACAGCCAGTCGATGCTTCCGTCACGACCGACAAGCGCACTCGTGTGGCAGTCTCCGATCAGCGCATAGTCGCGAATCGCGTTCGGGCGTCGCTCGCTAGCAGGCATCAAGCGGCACCGTAGCTTTGGCGGTGCCCTGCTGCATACATTCGCACTTGACACCTCGGGGAGTTCGCGGGCTCGACGGTGGCGTCTTCTCCCTTACTACAGTCGGGCGCGTCCAGACCCTGTGAGGGCTACCCGCCGGTACCGAGATGCCGGACGAAGAACAACTCGGCGGAGTCGTTCTCGAAGACCGGCACCTGGACATGACCCCCTGGGTTGACGTGAAGGGTCTTGTCATTCGAGCCGATGGCGTTGAAGAGAGAGATGCCTGCTTCGCGGGCGATCAACTCGTCGTCCCACTGGAGGAGGAAGAGGATCGGCACGCGTAGAGACCGGGCCGCCGTCTCGAAATCGGCGCCGCCCATACCGGCTCCCAAGCCGGCCAGACCGAGCACGGCGGCCTTGACCCGAGGTTCCGAGGCCACGAATCGCAGACCGATTCCTGTACCCATCGACATCCCCCAGTAGCCCAGCCGGTCGTCAATGAACCCGGTCGAGACGAGGTCGTCGACCAAGGCCCTCAGCTCTCCGACGTGGGTGGCCATCCGGCCGGCGAATCCAACCGCCTGGTTGGCGTCCATCACCACGGGCAGGCCGGCGCCGGGGCCCTGGTCGATGCGAGCCTGGACGGAGCGGCGCCTGGCCCGGGCCGCCTCCTTGTCCGTGATGCGCTCGCCGTGCTCGGGGGCGTCGAGGGCGACGGCCGCGTAGCCCCGGTGCCGAACGAGGCGCCGGGCGAGCCCGAGCACCTCAGGAGCGCGCTTGTGCACCACACCTCCGTGACCGAGGATCACCGTCGGTCGCGGCCCGGTAGCGGCCTCCGGCAGCCAAACGATGCCCGGCACGATCTCCCCGCCCTCGACCTCGAGCCCGACTCGTCGCTCGACAACGCCGCGCTCGCAGACTTCCTCGACGATGTCCACGGTCCCCAGCTCCTCCTGTCGAATCAGGCGGGAGCGTACCGCCTTGCCCCCCAGGGGGCTGGCTCGTCCTGGGATGATGCCGAGCCCTCGCAGCCCTAGATGCCGAGCCCTCGCGGGCCTAGTGGTGAAACCCCCGGCTGACGTATAGATAAGGCTTGCAGGCCTGACAGTACGGGGGAAGGTGCGACCGGTAGCCGAGGTCGCCTGGAGCGGACAGAACCAAAGGGGTGAAGATGACGGACTCGAAGACCGACGGACGTGGCGCCTTGTTCGTGACCGCGACTTCTGAGGACCCCCGCTTCAATCAGCCGTACATAGATATCCGAGAATGGCGCGACGAGCCGGCAGACGCCCCAGTGTTCCCCGGCACCATCACGACGCAGCACGGTGGCGCCGCGCCCGTCAAGGCGCGCCATCTCTATATCCACGGAGGATTCACGGGCACCGACGCCAAGTTTTCTTTCTGCTTCCCGCCGGAAGAGGAGTACGAAGGACGCTTCTTCCAGGCGACCCATCAGTTGCTCGCCGGCGAGGAGGCCACGGCGCGCAACGTGGCGTTCGCCCTTGCAAGTGGTGGCTACTCGGTGCAGACGAACATGGGCGGCAGCGACAACCCTCGGACGGCGGAGCAGGGGGCCAGTGGCCAGTTCGACACGACGATTCGAGGTTACCGGGTCAACGCCGAGGCCGCGAAGTTCTCTCGCGTGGTGGCGGCCGATATCTACGGCCCACACCGCACCTACGGCTACCTCTACGGCGGTAGCGGCGGCGCCTACCAAACGATCACCAGTGCGGAGATGACGACCGGCGTATGGGACGGGTTCGTTCCCTACGTCATGGGCTCGCCGCAATCCATCCCGGGTTGTTTCACGGTGCGCGTCAACGCCCTCCGAGTCCTGAAGGACAAGTGGCCGTCGATCATCGATGCGATCGAACCCGGCGGCAGCGGTGACCCCTACGCCGGGCTGAACGACGAGGAGAGCGCGGCGCTTGAAGAGGCCACCCGGACGGGGTTCCCGCCCCGGGCGTGGTTCAACTACGTCCCCCAGGGCGGAGGGCCGCTCGTGCTGGTCGCCAGCTATGTGCCGGTGTTGGACCCGACCTATCTCGAGGACTTCTGGAGCAAGCCGGGCTACCTCGGCACTGACCCCACGTCGTCGGTGAGGGCGGCGCGCGTCCAACACGAGGCGACCGTGGTCGAAGTGATTTCCGGCGGCCGGCAGCAACTCGAGCTGTCGAGCGTCCCAACGGCTGATCTCACGGGTGCTGATGTCATCATCACCAGCGGAGAGGCCGCGGGCAAGACCGTCATGCTCGGCCGCTTTGCCTCGGACGGCAAGGGCCAAGTCGGCCTCGTCTTCGAATCGGTCGGCGACACGATTGACATCACGGCCGATCCCTCCGTCGTCGACAGCATCCACGCCGGCGACGAGATCCGGATCGACAACTCACGGTTCCTCGCGTTGCAGACCTACCACCGTCATCAATTCCCGCCGGCCGACCCCGACTTCGACTACCCCGACGTCTACGACTACTTCCGGAACCCCGACCGCACGGCGAAGTACCCGCAGCGAGGTGTGGACATCGGCGCGGCAGGCACCCTCGGCGCCACCGGTCAGATCCCCACCGGTCGTTTCAACGCGAAGATGATCGTGGTGGAGTGCCTGCACGACGGCGACGCTCTGCCGTGGCAGGCCGACTGGTACCGAAAGAAGGTCGAAGCCGTCGAAGGACCGCACGTCGACGAGAAGTACCGGCTCTGGTATGTCGACAACGCCCACCACACCGACCCGACGACTGAGACGCAGGAGACCCACGCCGTCGCCTACTCGGGCACGGTGCAGTACGCGCTACGCGAGCTGAGCGCGTGGGTCGAGGAAGGCATCGCCCCGCCGCCCACCAGTGAATACTCGGTGCAGGACGGCCAAGTACACGTGCCGGCGACCGCTGCAGAACGCAAGGGCATCCAACCCGTGGTCCATCTCGAAGTGAACGGCGGCGAGCGCGCCGAGGTTGCGGCGGGCGAAGCCGTCACCTTCACCGCACAGATCGCGGTGCCGCCCGCACCGGGCAGAGTGGTGTCGGCGAAGTGGGACTTCGGGGGCGTGGGCACGTATCCGGAAGCCGCTGAGCTCGGTGATCCGACCTCGGAGACCGTCCAGGTGACCGCCGCGCAGACTTTCTCCAGGCCGGGCACCTACTTCCCGGCGCTACGCGTCGCCTCCCAACGTGAGCGCGATCCCAGTACCCCATTTGCCCGATCACTGAATCTCAGCCGGGTCCGCGTGGTTGTCAACGAATGACGGGTCGCTGTTAGACAGCGCGACCGAATCGGCAGGCTCCACCCCCTACCCAGAAGGCGCCTCGCTCAAGAGCCCGTTCGCGAGCGTGCCGAGGGGGACAACGGCCTGATCGGCGGCCGACACTCCTGTGTGAGCGCTCGCGGTGTACGTATAGGCGGCCAGCACCCCCTGGTAGTTCGCATTCTGGAGGAAGGTGGCGAGGTCGCTTGCGACGACGCCCATGGAACCGTTGGCGGCGGTCCCGATCATGGTCATGGCGTCGTACGTCTCGGCGTAGGGGATGATCGATCCCCGCAGCGACGACGCGTGCAGGTGGAGCAGGAGATTCCTCCGAAAGGTGTAGGTGCCCGCCGAGGCGGGACCGGAGCCGGCGAGCGCCCCGGTCGGCACGACGACCGAGATGCCGCCCGTAGCGCCTCCGATGTCTCGCAGCACCCCCGCTTCCGTCGTATCGGGTCCGGCAAATACCGGTATGTCCCAGCCGAGCGCGGCGCGCGCCGAGAGCACCGACCGCACGGCTCCGGTGTCGTCGAGCACGACCAGCGCGTCGGGATGAGTGGCCCGAACCCGGCTCACCACCGCCTCGGCCAGCCTCCCCGAGGGTGAGACGATTTGTCGGTCGGTGATGACGAAGCCATCGACCGACGACAACGAAGCGAAATTGTTGCCGCCCTGCTCACTTGCCCGGTCACCGGTGACGACCAGTCCGACCGAGCTGATCCTCCTAAGCCTCAAGGCTCTGGCGATGACGAACGCCTGGGACCTCATCGACGCGATGACCGGGAAGGTGTCGGGGAAGCGCTCGGGCTCGAAGGTGTCCTCGAGATCGGAGAGGCTGATCGCGGGGACGCCCAGCCGGCCCAGGTAGCCGGCCGCGGAGGAGCCGAGGAAGCTGCCCACGACGACCCCTGCCTTCTCGACGTTCACGAGGTCGAGCATCGCCTGATCATCCACCCTCGGGCTGCCCAGGCTGTCCTTGTACATGAGCTCGAAGCACGTGTTGCGGGGCGGAACGCCGCCGCCGGCGTTCACCTTGGCGATGCCGAGCTCGAGCCCGGTCAGGTACTCACGGCCCGACCGGGCGTCAGGACCCGAAAGGTCGAGCGAGGCTCCGACCACCACCACTCGAGAGGTGTCGCAACCCGGGGGCGGCGGCACGACTGTGGTCGACACCGACAGGTTGCTCGAGGTGCAGGCGCTCAACGAGACGGCCGCCAGGGCGACGATGACCAACAGCCGGGCGCTCTGCTCGAGCATTTCTCTGTTGTCTCGATTGCCGGTCCTCACGGCATTTCGGTCCTCACGACTTCGTCCCCGTCGGGCGATCAGCGGGCCGTGGCACCGAGGTAGGACTCCACGACCCGTGGGTGGTTGAGGACCTCCTCGGGCGTCCCTTCGGCTACGACTGACCCGGTGTCCAGAGCGACGATGCGGTCCGCAAGCGAGCGGGCGAGACCCATGTCGTGCTCGATTAGCATCAGGCTGCAACCGAGGCCCACTCGCATGTCGGCCAGCAACGGAGCCAGGGCTTCGGTCTCGGCCTGGGCCAACCCCGCCGAGGGCTCGTCCAAGAGGACGACCGACGGCCTCTGAGCTGCGATCACCGCCAGCTCGAGCAACCGCCGCAACCCGGTGGAGAGGTCCGACCCGAGCTGATCCTTGAAATCACCGAGCCCCAGTAGGTCGACGACCTCGTCGGCCGCCGCCGCCACCTGTTTCTCCGCCCGCCTGACAGTTGGCGAGCAAAGCATGGTGGGGATGACTCCGGGCGAACGGACTCGCCTCGACACGGCCAGAGAGACCGTCTCTTCGACCGTCAACCCCGGCCAAAGTCGAGCCGCCTGGAAGGAGCGGCCGAGGCCGAACGCCGCGCGCCGGTGAGCGGGCCAGTCGCTGATGTCGGTTGAGTGCATCGTCACCCGGCCGGCGTCGGCGCGCAGTTGGCCCGAGATGATCTCGAACACCGTGGTCTTTCCCGCCCCGTTGGGCCCGATGAGCCCGAGGATCTCTCCGTCGTGGAGTTCGAGGCTCACATCGTCCACGGCCGTCACGCCACCGAAGCGCTTGGTGACCCCCCTGGTCGAGAGGACCACCCCGCCCCCCCCGCCGGCGGTGCCCTGCTCGTGGACCGGATGGCGGGCCCCTCCGAGCAGGACTGAACGCACGGTCTCCTCATGCTCCATGAGCTCTGAGGTCGGGCATCCGAAGACCACCCGGCCCTTTTCCATGAAGATCGCCCGTGAGGTCATACGCAGGGCCAGGTTCACCGACTGTTCGACCAAGACGACCGCCGTTCCGCGCTCGTTGATCGCCTTCACGATCTCGAGCAGGGACTCGACGACCGTCGGAGCGAGCCCCAACGACAGTTCGTCGATGATGAGCAGCCGGGGCTGGGCAACGAACGCCATCGCTAGGCTCAGCATCTGCTGCTCTCCGCCCGAGAGGTTCCCCGCAGGTACGTCGAGACGTAGCCCGAGGGCGGGGAAGTACTCCAGCAAGGTCCTGGTCGTCTCCCTCACGTACGCGTCGTCCTTGTCGTAGAGCCAAGCGGCCAGTCGCAGGTTCTCCGACGTGGTGATTCCCGGGAAGACGCCTCGGTCCCCGGGCACCATGACGATGCCCATTTTCACTATCCGATTGGGATCGAGCGTCGTGATCGGTCGCCCGTCGAAGAGCACCTCGCCGCCCGTCGGGACGAGCAGTCCGCACAACGCCTTGGCCAGGGTGGACTTGCCTGCCCCGTTCGTGCCTAGCACGGCCACCATCTCGCCATCGTCGATGTCGAAGTCGATGCCGAAGAGCACCGGGACGTTGTCGTACCCGGCCGCGATGCCCCGCGCCACGAGGAGCTTTCCGCCGCCCTCGGCTCGGTCCCGGCGAACCTCGATGTCGGCCTTGACCGACGCATGAAGGCGCTCGATGTCCGTCGTCAGGTAACGGCCGGAGCGCTGTAGCACGACGATGCCGATGAGGAGCAGTGGGGCGAAGAGCCAGAAGCTGGCGCGGTAACCGAAGTCGGCGCCGATGCCAGCGGCCAACGTCGTGCCGATGGTACCTACCGGTCCTACCACGAGGATCCCGAGCAAGAACCACAACGTGCTGACGGCGTAGCCGAGCGTCATCAAGCGCGTGGGCAGGGCGACCGACAGGACCCCGTACACGCCCGCCACTACCCAGGCGGCCGCAGCCATGAAGACGACGTTGGCCGCCGCCGACAGCGCCAGCGTCTGGCTCACAGCGAGCACGACGACCGCCACGAACGCGACAGCCGCTCCGGCTGTGACCGTGTTCATTGCGCGGGTCGGGTTGGAGCGCAGCAGCCGGGGAAGTACGAAGGCGGCCGCCAGCACACCGAGCGCGGCCCCAGCCGAGGAGACGTCGAGCGCCATTCGGCGACTGGCGCCATTCTGGTGGAACACGTTCAGGTACAACAGGTTCGTATAGAAGGCGATACCCAAGAAGGCCACCGAAAGGAACGGCAGGGCTCCGTAGAGGGCCTTGATGGAAGGCACGGAGAAGAGAACTCTGGTCGCCTCGGGCAGCGTGGGTGACGATTCGGCAGCCTGGTGCGCGCCGAGCGTGCCGACCTCGCCCATCTGAGGCTCGCGGCTGAACGGCAGGACGTAGCCTCCGATCGCCGCAAGGAGTACCGCCAGGCCCGCGAGTGCGAAGAATGGAGCCTGCCAGGCGAGCGCCGTCCCGAAGGCGAAGGCCACAGGTGCCGCGAGCGCGCCTGCGAAGACCCCGACCACCTGATGAGACAGGATCGCCCGAGTCCGGACTTCGGCGGGGTAGTACTGCGCCAAGGCACCGTGCTGGGTAGAGGTGAGAGCGCCCGAGATCGATATCACCAGCAAGACCCCGAAATAGAGGATGAGGGTGTTGGTCTCGAGGCCCGCAATCCCGAGGAGCCCCGCAAAAATGGCGAAGACCAGGGCCCCGATCATGGCGAAGCGCCATGGGTCGCCCCTGTTCGCTGCCACGGCGACCGGAAGGTCGAGCGCGAACCCGAGCTGGACCTGCTGTGCCCCGGCAGCAGCCAGCACCGCGAGGCCGGCATGGTACGAGTTCTGGATTCCCACGAGCTGGAGTCCCATCAGCGCACCACCCATCAGCAAGCACGCGTTGAGCGCCATCAGAACGAGGAGCGGACTCACCGGATAAGGCGCCGTGAGCCGTCGCAGATCGAAGATCGACAGCCCGGCTCGCCGCGGGTGGGAATCGACAGCCAAGACGGGCTCGGAGAGTGTCATGGCTTCTACGAGGGCTCCCTGTCGGACCGTCTGGCGGTCGCGGTCGCGCTCTCGAAGCTCCGAGCCGCTGCCGCCGAGACCAGTATGCGCTCCTCGACTTGCCCGTCCACACCTTCGCCCAGGTCCAGACCGCGAACAGTCATACGCCGGCGCCGAGCGGCGAGGGCGAGCAACCAATCCCGGGCCCGGTACATGATCCCGCCGAGACCCTCGGGGAGGAAGATCAAAAGGAGCAAGATGCCGCCACCGTTGACGAGGGCGGCCCAGCCCGAGGGCAAGAAGTACGTGGCAGCCCAGACGGCGAACGCGCCGACGACCACGCCGGGCAGCGAGCCCAGCCCTCCGATCACCACCATGGTGAACATCGCAATGTCGATGTCTGCGGTGAACGAGCCGTTGTTCACGCCTTGCTGCTGGACGACGAAAAGGGCCCCCGCGAACCCGGCGATCGCACCCGAGATCAAGAACGCGGTGAGCTTCTGCCGGGTCGTGTTCAAGGCCGTGGCCCTGGCGGCGACCTCGTTGTCACGCGTCGCGATGAAGCTCCTACCGATCCGGCTGCGGCGAAGCGATCTCACCGCCATGAGACAAAGGAAGAACCCGACGAGACAGAAGTAGTAGATGTCCGTGTCGGAGCTGAGAAGAGAAGTGCGTCCGAAGATCGCTGGTCGGCTGGAAGATGTGGTCACCAGCCAGGTGAGGTAGTTCGGCGAGAGCACATAGACGGATGCGCAGATGCCGAATGCGAGCGTCGTGACCGCCAGGAACGGGCCCTGCATTCGCAGGGCGGGGATCCCGATTACCAGCGCAACCAAAGCCCCGACGAGGACCGCCATGGCCAATGCGGCGAAGAAGTCCCATCCGTGGCGGGAGTAGAGGTCGCAGGCCACGGCGCCCCCCAACCCGGCGATGCCGAACTGCCCGAGCGAGATCTGGCCGGTCCAGCCGGTGAGGACGAGAAGGGACAGGCCGACGATCGCATAGACGAGGATGATCGAGGCTAGGTAGGTCTGGCTGTCCGTCAGCATCAACGGCAAGAGGATCGCCACCGTCGCCAGGGCGCATCTCGCAGCTCGAAGCGACCAACGCACCTCCGGGAGCGCCAGGAGGACGCGCGGGATCGGACGCACCGAGGCCACCGATCGCCAGGTGGACTGGTCCGACTCGGTGATCCTGCTGTAGCTGCGACGCTGGAGCAGGAGGGCGGCGATGACCACGATCACCAGGGTGGCGTCGACGAAGGTGGTGTTCGAGTAGGTCCAAGTCGCGCCGGCGTCGAAGATCCCGATGGCGATCGCAGCCACCGCCGTGCGCGGCATGGACTCCATCCGGCCGATCACGGCCGCCGCCAAGATCCGGATCAACACATCGTCGCTGCTAGCAGTCACGGTGGTGAAGCCTCCGAATCCGACCACCGGGGTCTGGAGCAAGATCGCCACCGTGGAGAGCACCGCCGCCAAGACCCAGACGATCGTGTCCAGCCGAGGGACCGGGACGCCAAGGAGGACAGCCCGCTCGCCGTTCTCCGACGCCGCCCGGATGGCGAGTCCGTACTTCGAGCGGCGCATGAAGACCGCCAGGGCGGCCGTGATCACGACGGCGCCGAGGAACGCCACTATGTCGTTGCCCGAGAACACGACCGGGCCGATCGTGAATTGCAGGTGCAGCGGCGTGTTGAACGACTGGTGGGCGGCCGCGATAGTGCACGAGGCGTTGGTAGCGGCGTTGCAGAAGAAGTTCGGCACGAGAGCGGCGAGCCCGCCGAGCCCCTGAGCCAGACCGATCGTGACGACGGTCAGGATCAGCCGCGAGCTTTGTCGAAAGTGCCGGGGCAGGAGGCTGAGAATCGCTCCGATCATCACCGCCGCCACGATGCCGACGAGGCAGGACAGCATGAAGTTCACGCCGTAGGTGACGTTCAGCTCGATGGCGAGGATTGCCGCGATGATCCCCATCTGGGCCTGGGCGAAGTTGATGATCCGGTCGGCCCGATAGATCAAGACGATCCCCATGGCGAGCAGGGCGTAGATCGACCCGTAGACCACCCCGAGCAAGACGATCCCGATCGGCAGACCTTTGGTCAGCGCGTGGTCGAGGATCACCCATGCGCCGACAGCTGCCGCCACCCAGGAGATCTGGTTGCGAGCATGCCAGACGCCGCCGCCGAGACGACCGGTCAGCGGCTGCGCACGCCGCTCGCCAACCACGGGCTTCGCCCGCCGCCTACGGGAGTTCCCCGCAAGCCGTCCCCCCCACGCCACCTGCGTCTATCGATCGGAATGATCGGAATTTATCGGAGCTTGTAGAAACCTGACGATCGACCGCGTCGCAGTCGACCTGACCCGCTCTCGTTTCCCCCTTGTTGCGCCCCTCGTCTCCCCGCTGTTGGATCGATATCCTGATGCCGCGGCTGTCCGGCCGGCGCGACTCGGGGGCTGAAGGGTGGTCGCCGGGCCCGGGCCGACCTAGAACCAGGAGGGGGATCGATGCGGCTCAGTGGGCTACTGAATGTTGATGCCCGGCGGCGCGGGATCAGTTTGGTCTTCGCCTGTTCCCTCGCGGCTGCCTCGACCTTGGTGCTCGGCTCCGTGGCGGCCACCGCGGCCGGCGCTCCGGCGCTTACGAAGATAGGGCCCTCCAACGAAGGCCCGTACCCGTACGCCTACCCGGCCTCGGGCCACATCAAGGGGGGAACCGGAACGACCGTGAGCGGGACCGCCTGCACACCCAGCACCCCACAGTTCCCCGGCGCCTACGCAGCGCCTTGCGTGCCCAAGTTCTCGGGTAACAACGGTGGGGCCACTTACAACGGCGTGGCCTCCAACACGATCACCCTCGCCCAGATCGAGTACCCGACCTCTGCGAACGAGCAGGAGCTAGCAGCCGAGGCGGCCTCTTTTGGCGCCGCCCCTCAGCCGACCACCACCCAGGTGGAACAGGTCTTCTTGAACTATTTCAACAGCGTCTACGAGCTCTACGGCCGTCACGTGGTCATCCAGCCGGTCACTGCCACGGGCACCTACGTCGTGGAGACGCTGGGGCAGGGCCAAGCGCAGGCCTGCGCTGATGCCACCACGATCGCCGATCAGGTGCACGCCTTCGGTGAGACAGGGATCATGTACGAGACGGAGGCAGGCGGCACCGCTCCATTCTCGCAGTGCGCCGCCAACGACCACCTTGTCGAGTTCAACGGAGACGGCTACTTCGGCGAGAACATCTTCCAGTCGCAGAACCCTTACGTATGGTCGACCGTCCCCTCGTGCACCAACATCGCTTCCCAGATGGCCCAGGTGATCGGCACCGAGTTGGCAAGGCACAAGGCCGTCTACGCCGGCGAAGGGAGCCTCAAGAGCTCGGTCCGCAAGTTCGGCATCTTCATCCCGAACGTCAACTCCTACATCGGCTGCGACGGTAGCGCGAACAGCACCATGGTCAAGCTGCTCAGGAGCAAGTACCACGTGCCGTTGAGCACAATAGACACCTTCTTCCACTACGACCTCGACATCGCAACCTTCGCACAGTCGGCCCAGCAGGCAATCGTGCAGTTCAAGGCGGCCCACGTCACGACCATCTTGCTCGCCTGCGACCCCTTCTCGCTGGGGTTCTTGACCAAGGCGGCGGCCGCGCAGAACTACTACCCCGAGTGGCTACTGGAGGGGACCGCGCAGACCGACACCGACAACATTGCACAGTCCTACGACCCCGCCGAGGTGGACGGTCACCTCTTCGGGGTGAGCGAGGTCAGCGCCTCGAGCGACATCTACGGGCCGAGCTCGCCGGCAGGCATTCTGTACCAGAAGCTCACGGGCCACCAGATCCCGAAAGAGACCGACGGCGACTACTCGGAGTTGGTCGAGATCTTCGATGCCCTGCAGGCCGCCGGGCCGGACCTTACTCCCCAGAACTTGGCGCGTGGCATGCACGCGCTGCCGGTCCTCGGAGCCCCCTCGTACTCGTACGGGGCTTGGAGCTGGAACCAGGGGCCGACCGGAACGGCGGGAGCCGGCGAGCACAGCTCTCTCATCGACGCCCGCTTCGTGTGGTGGAACGCCAACGCGACGTCGCCGGTGAACGGAATGATGGGCACCTTCGTGGCGATCGACAACGGCAAGCGTTGGGGTCTCGGGCAGTGGCCCAAGACGCTGGCGCCGCTCTTCACGAGCAGGTGACCGGGGGGTCGTGAGCTGTTGCTCGCTTGCTGAGCCTGCGCACCCGTGGCCGTGGCTCAGGTCGCAGGCGGGCCCCCCACGGGTACAGTCGCCGCGATGATCGAGCGGGCGTCCTTCGGGCATACCGGGCATCTGAGCAGCCGCGTCGTCTTCGGCGCCGCCGCACTGGGCACCACGACCCAGGAGCGAGCCGATCAGGTGCTGCCGGTGCTGCGCGAGTTCGGTGTGAACCACCTGGACACAGCTGCCGCCTACGGCGACTCGGAGCTGCGCCTGGCGCCGTGGCTCGCCGCGCACCGTGATGAGTTCTTCGTGGCCACCAAGACCGGGGACCGCAGCGGGCCGGCGGCCAGGGCCAGCCTCGAGCTCTCGCTCGAACGGCTCGGCGTCGACCATGTAGACCTCGTGCAGCTGCACAACTTGGTCGAGCCCGACGAGTGGGAGGTGGCGCACGCCCCGGGCGGTGCCGTCGAGGCGTTGGCCCACGCTCGCGACGAGGGACTCACCCGTTTCATCGGCGTCACTGGACACGGCCTGCGCATCGCCGCCACACACCGGCGAAGCCTCGAGCGCTTCGACTTCGACTCGGTGCTCCTGCCCTACAACGCCGCGCTGCTCGCCGATCCGGCCTACCGTGCCGAGGTCGAGGCCCTCCTCGAGACGTGCGCAGCGCGAGGCGTCGCCGTGCAGGCCATCAAGGCGGTGGCGCGCCGGCGGTGGCCCGAGGACCACCAGGGCCAGCGCTTCAGCTGGTACGAGCCCCTGCCCGCCGGTGAGGAGTTGCGGCGCGCCGTGGCCTTCGTGCTGTCGCAGCCCCAGCTGTTCCTGAACAGCTCGAGCGACCTCCGCCTGTTGCGCCCGACCCTGGAGGCAGCCGGCGCGCCGGCACCCACCTCCGATGAGCTCGCACGAGACCTCCGCGTCCTCGACGTGCAGCCCCTGTTCGACGGGGCAGCCCTCGACCGCATCTGAGCCTCGTTCATCTCGCTGCTGCACCGTTTCTCATCGGTCGTTCCGCGCGCTGTGCCGGGGCAGTCGAAGTTTCGCCACCGCGCCTCGGGTTGAGGCATTCTCTATCAGCACGCCGCCGCCATGGGCTTCTGCCAGGCGCTGCACGATGGCAAGCCCGAGTCCGGTCCCCTCGGGCTTGGTCGTGAAGAACGGGTCGAACACTCTCGCGGCGACCTCCGGAGCGATTCCCTCACCGCTGTCCTGCACTGTGATCTCCACTGAGCCGGGGCTCTCGGATACGCCGATGAGGAGCGAGCCGCCTGCGGGCATCGCCTGGTACGCGTTCATCACCAGGTTCGTGAGCATCTGGGTGAGCTGGATGGGATCGGCCTCGAGGGTGAGATGTGGAACCTCCACCACGACGTCGATGCCCGTAGGGGGCGGGGTTGCCTCGAAGACCTCGTCTACCACCGCGCCGAGTTGCAGGTGCACGGGCTCCGGCTCGTGTTCGCGGACGTAAGCGGTGAGATCCTCAGACAGTGCCGCCGCGCGATTGGTCTGACGCTCGACCATCGACAGGTACCTGTCGACCTCCGGGTCGATGTCCTCGCCGAGTCTGTGGCGGGCAAGGAAGAGGAAGTTCGTCGCGGCTCCAAGTGGATTGCGCAACTCGTGACCGATCACGGACGCCAACTCGCCGAGCGCAGAAAGGCGCTCTTGGCGAATGAGTTTGGCGTGGGCGTCTTCGAGCTGGGTCAGTGAGGCTCTGAGCCGGGAGATGTCGTGGCCCGAGACGACGAGGCCCCCGACTGTGGGGTCATCGACGAGGTTCACCATGTTGAGCTCGAATGGCACGGTGCGGTCTCGATCGCGATCGAGCATCTCCACTTCCGCGGTCGCAGAACCCACTCCCCCTTCTTGGATCTCCAGTGCGCGCGTGATCGCCAGCTCCAAGTCTTCACGGTCTTCCTCTCGGACCAACTGGGCGAGAGGCCGGCCCTCGACGAGCTCCTGGTCGTGACCGAGCAACCGCGTGATCGCCGCAGAAACGGACGAGACCCGCCCTGTTGGGTCTAGGAGCATCAGTACCGTCGAGGCATTGTGGACCAAGGCGCGAAACCGAGCTGTCTCTGAAGAGGCCACCTCCCATCGGCGGCGCTCTGTGAGGTCCCGGATGCTCAACACGATCCCCGCGATCGCAGGCTCGTGTAGCTGGTTGGCGCCAATGATCTCGACGAGCTTCCACCCGCTTGTCGTGCGCACCCGTACCTCGATGGGCGTTCCCTGCGCCTTGTTGCGGACGCTGTCGAGAGAGGCCACCGACACACCCATGTCCTCAGGATGTAGCAGCTCCAGGACGCTTCGCCCGATGAGAGGGCTGCTCGATTCCCCGAAGAGCAGCTCAGCGGCCCGGTTGGCCCACAGCAGCGTGCCCGACTGGTCGATGACGGCTACGGGATCCGCCAGATTCGAGACGAGCAAAGAAAGGTCCAGGGGGCGGGGCGTCTCGCCTGGAGGGCCGCTCATTGCCTCAAGTCTGTCCCGAACCACCTACCCGGGCGAGATGACAGCGTCTGCGTCCGGCTCGCTTCACATGACTTGTGGCGTTCTCGGCCGAGAGCTCCTTCCGAGGACCTTCGGGGGCGACTGGGGGTTCTGGGGGTTTTCCTTTGGACCTTTTGGGACCTTCTCGAGAAAAAGAGCCCGTCGTGGACAGTCCTTCACGGCGCGCTTGGCCAGGTCTACGAGGTGTACGGGTACTGGACTATCGGGGAGCACGGGATACCCCCATTCGTCCACTCCCACGATCTCAGGAAGGAGCTCGACGCAGTAGCCGAAGGCGTCGCAAGAGATCGGGTCGACTCGTAGCCGTACCGACGTGGAGGCCAAAGTCACCTGCTCACCCCCGCCTCCCGCTCGACGTCACAGGCCTGACCGTACGGTCGAACGATCGCGGAACGCGCAGTACAGGCGAGTGCTCGCAACCTTGGCAGGGCCTGTGGCGAGCGTGTTCTTCGAAGTCAGCCGCAAAGACTGCCAGGGCGCTTCGAACGAGCCGGACGACGCCATCGGGGTGCCTGCATGCTCCCCTTCCCGCGACTGCATCGAGACGATGGCGGAGCCTCGCCAGGCTGGACCGGTCGCCTTCTCCTCGGGCGAGTCGTGTTAGATCACCCGCTATAGCGGGAAGGCCGAAGACGCAAGGCCCGCACTGGCCGGCGCTCTCTCCGGCCATGTACGTCGCGATCCTCGCGGTTTCGGAGACACCACATGAGAAGAGCCCGACGGCTCCGAGCACACCCGCACCCATCGAACTGCCCGCAGCGGCGAGCGGCTGCGGCGCATACAGCGTGTCGAGCAGGTCGGGATGGAGCCAGGTGCCGCCGTAGCCACCTACGAGCACACCGCACAGCGGCGCTACGAGACCCGCGCGCGTGAGAATCTGTCGGACCGGGGTGCCGAGCTCCACTTCGTAGACTCCTGGACGCTGAACGGATCCCGACGCACTGACCAGTGCCGTGCCTGGGGCATCGGGGAGTCCAACTGCGCGGAACCAGTCCGGACCGTGACGCGCGATGAGCGCCACGTGGGCCAGGGTTTCGGCATTGTGCACGAGGGTCGGACGGCGCCTGACCGTGAGGGGGACTCCTTTTTGCTGACGAAACGTGGGAGTCGCAGCGCCGCCGGCGATCCAGCTCACGAGTGCGGACTCCTCGCCGCTCACATAACGACCAGGAGGCCGAAGCACCTGCACGTCCGCTCCCTCGAGCTCGACGGCCCTTCGTTCGTAGATCGCGTCCTCTACCCTGCGCGCACTGTCGGGTCTGTCGTCGGCGACGCAGAAGATGATCTCAGTGGCGCCCAACGCCGCCGCCGCTAGCTGCGCTCCGTCGAGCACGAGGTGCGGTGCTCCCGAGAGCAGCGCTCGCTCTTTGTCACTGGCGGGCTCTCCCTCCATGGCGTTGACCACGAGCAGCGGATGACGAGAGCGGCGAACTGAGTCCCACTTGCGCGCCGATGGGAAGCCGGCGCCTCCACGCCCGGTGAGGCCCGATCGCCGAATTGCCTCGAGCAGGCGCTCTGAGAAGTGGGAATCGTCGCGCCCGGGAAGAGGGATCGGTCCATGGACGGACAGGTGCGAGCCGAGATCGGCCCTGCCCGTCTCGTGCCACCCCGCGAGGATCCGCGAAGTCGCGGCAGTGTCGTTGGACCGGTTGGACTCAGTGATCGTCACCGAGGCTCCCTGCCCCTGGGAACGTCGACTCGAGCTGTCCGGTCAACTGGGTTCCGACTATGGATACGTCGACGCGCAGAAACAGCGAGCCTCCCGCCCGGTCTTGCAGCGAAAGCACGATCCGAGAACCTTCGAGCGCCACGATGCTCCCCTCGTATTGTCCAGGAACCTCGGGCGGGCCGAAGCTGGCCCGGCTCTGCTGCATGAAGATGCCACCCGAGGAGTCCGGGCTCCCGATGATGACGATGTCGAGGACCGCGTTCACAGACCCCTGGGTCTGCGCCTTCAAGTCGACCTGTTCCAGTCCGTTCGACTGCGACGACTGTGATGCCGTGCCAGCGATCGCTGCTGTGAAAGGCGGAGCAGGCACAGAGGTCGAAGAGGGGTCCGCCTGGCTTGGGGGGGCTGTGGACGACGACGGAGATGCGGCGACAGCGCTCTGTGAGCCGCCTAACAGCGACGCCGGAGTGCCTGCACGGGCGGCCCACCCTGGTCGTAGAGGCCCGCTCGCCGTCCACGCTGCGATGCCGATCACCCCGAGGACGCTCCCCGCGCCGGCAAGCACACGCATCCCTGCCCTGGCGGGCCACCCGTCGGTGATCCGCCATCCCACCGCCGCCAATACGGCGGTCACGCACGCGATCGTGAGGAGAACCATCCATCCGAGGCGCGGGTCGGTCCCGGTGCCTAGACCGTGTAGCAGGGCGACGGGCCAGCTCGCATAAGCGAGCCAGTGAAGCGCTCGCCAGACGCGGTGGCTGATGCGCTGGCGCAGCAAGCTCGAGATCGTGACGGCGAGCAGGAGGTCTACGGCAACGGCGCCGAGTCCGAGCCAGAGCCGTCGGTAGGAAGAGGTGAAGGGGACGAAGACCGACACCCAACCGATCGGGGCGTAGGAGTCCGTGACTGTGGTGAGGACATGCAACGCGATGAAGACCATGCTCAGAAGCGCTACGCGCCGGTGGATCTCCTGAAGCGCGAATCGTGGCCATTGAGCGGTCCCGAAGCGCACCGACGTGAGCACTCCGAGGACCACCGTGCCGGTGAGAAGCAACAAGGCCACGACGCCGGTCGCGCGCGTCGTGTACCACAGGTACTGTGACGACGTAGCGATCATTTGAGCAACGGACCGTCGTCAACTCAACGCGACGAGGTCCCTCCCGACACGGCGGTCGGGGTCCTCTGTGTCGGAGCCGGCAAAGTCGCGGGCGGGCTGATCGGACCTGTTGGGGTGCTCGAAGAGCCGGAGGAGCTAGAGCCGCTCGAAGTGGGCGATCCTGTAGGAGGCTGGGCGGCGGCAGCCGGGCCGCCGGTGGTGGTCGCAGGTGTGCCCGACCGGCCCGGGATTTGGTGCGCGACGACGCCAACGATCAATGCAACAGCTCCGACGGCACCCGCAGTGGTCCAACGGAATACCCGGCGGACGCGCTCGAAGGCGAATGACCGCTGGTCTCCGACGCTCAGGTAACGGGTCTGCTGTGACAACGCCACGGCCAGCTCCTTCCTTGCCCATCGTGGGCCTCAGGACATGACCGCAGCATGAAGAGAAGCTTTGAGACCCCTGTGAGTCCTGTGAGCTGGCGCCGTGAGCTGCAGCATGCAGGCGGCGGCTTGGCGCCTCGAAGAACAGGTTCCGCGGCTGTGGGCTATCCGATGCCAGGAGTACGCGCTCAGGACAAAGCGCCCGACGGCCATCCCCCGGTGGTGACGACCGTTCCGTCTTGTCGCACGAGGCGGGCGGGGAGCTCGAGCGCTTCGAGCTCTCCGACGGCTCTCGAGCCCCAGACGATCGCGGCGGTGCTGGCGGCGTTGGCGTCAACGCAAGTGGCCGCCGCCACCGAAACGAGCTTCCAGTGCTCACTTGCTGAATCACCGGTGAGCGGGTCGATGATGTGGTGGAGGCGACGACCTCCTCGGCGCCAAGTCCTGACCGCCGTGCTCGAGCTTGCCAGGCCTCCCGAAGACAGGCTCACGACGTGGCCGACCGCCTCGAGCGCTGTGGATGAGTCGACCGAGATCCCAACCGCCCAACCTCCAGGTGGGGTCGGACCGGCCACGGACACATCTCCTCCGATGCTGACCAATACCCCCGAACCGGTATCCGACTCGATGTTCGCGGCAGCGCGATCGGCTGTGAGCGCCTTCGCGCTCGCGCCGAGGTCGAGGCGCAGACCTGCCGGGACGCGCACCGTTCGGCGCGAAGCATCTAGCTCCACGCGCCACCACCCTGGTGCGGGGCGAGGCAGCGTCGATAGAGGAGTCGTGATGGAGCGAGCCTCATCGAAGTCGCGGTCATAGCCGAGTTGCTCGATAGCGCCACCCACCGTCGGATCCACGGCCCCTCCGGTCCGTGCTGCGACGTCGCAAGCTGTCGCTATCGCCTCGAAGAGCAGCGCGCTGACGCGGACGCTTTCGCCCGGCGAGGCGTACAACGCCCATATCTCGGAATCCGCTCGGAAGCGGCTGCACGTGCGGTCGATGGCATCGAGCTCTTCCACCAGGATCGCCTGGGCACTCGAGATCCGATCAGGACGGTCGACCGCCAGGGTAACCGTCGTCCCCAGTGCCCTCATATGGACCACGCCCTCGCCCGGCATTTGATGCGGGGCGGCGGTTCGAAGTTGCACGTCAGGCATTGCGCTCATCGTGTCGCTCGCCCCAGGAGCATCTCATCCGGTTAGGCCGGGACGGACGGACATTGTGATGAAGTCCCGAGACCACCATGGCTCGAAGTAGCGCCCAGGGCCACCGGCCATGTCCGATATGAGAGTGCTTCCGTTGGTCGAGGAGGCGACGCCGGTCGCAGAAGTAGGGGCATAGGTGGAGAAGTTGACCCAATCAGTGTTTATGTCGAGCTCCATCGCCCGGATCGCACCTGCGCGTGCTAGCACGTCTGCGAGGTCAGTGATGTTTAGGTTCGGTCCTCCCACGTACACGAGCGCGCCATCAGCGGTTACGCCGACGCCGGAGCGCCAGACATAGACGTTGTTATTGAGGGTGTAACCCCACTGCGTGGTGTCGTTTGCATTCAGACCCGGTACCGGCTGGCCGCCGTCGACGATCAAGTTGAGGTTCTGGCGGACCGAGACGACGTTTGCGGTCATCGAGACGTCGCGTCCCCACTGGCCGACAGTGGACGATCCATCGTTGTAGATCACGAACGACGCGGCGCCTTGTCGCAGCTGGTACACCGTCTTGCCTTGCGTGTAATAGCCACCGTTGGCATTGGACATCAAGAATCCCGAGTTGAAGGCGGCGACGAGCGTGCTCGCCGACGGAGCGCTCACGGGTGCCGTGTACTGCCAGGGACCTCCGCCCGGGGTCGTCGATCCCGAGTACAGCGTCGCGCCGAGGAGCTTGGTGTCGATCCAGGCCACACCCACCACCACGCTCGTGTGGACCGCGTCTGGTCGCATGTAGGCCTCGTAGACCGCGGGGACGCCGCCCACCGTGCGTCCTGCCGGAGTCCACTGGCCTTCTCCCGAAACAGGGGGGCTGGCGAACGGTGTGATCGGGGCGGGTGCCGGTAGCTGCGGTATCGCAGCGACCTTCGGAAGTACTGACGAGCGAGAGGACCCCGAGGGAATCGCTCCTTTGGCGGGCTTACCGCCCACGGGAGGTTGGTGATGGGAGTACCAGGTGTTCTCTGCCCACACGACGATCGAAGCGCCTCCATGATCGCGGAACCACTCCGCCAGACGCCCGGGAACGGTCGTACCCAAGCCCGGGTTCATGAGAGCAGTTCCAAGCGACCACCAAACGGGGGTGAGCAAGACCACGAGCGCGAGCAAGATGCTCGTGACCTTGTGTCTACGTATCCATCGCCATCGATGACGTCGGAAGGGTGAGCCGGGGGGAAACGGGACGTTCGGGGCCCTGCGGCTTGGGCGCACGCTCGTCATCGACACACGAAACAGCCTACGGAGAGCGCCTTACGGCAACGTTAACGGTGACTTCCGCACAGCGATGCACAGCGCCCTGACAGGTCACAGTGAACCCACAGGGTCCGGTTCATGCCGTCGTCATGTTGGCGACCGAGAATTCAGCTGTGACCTCTGTCACCTTCGATCCTGCCGTCGCGTCCTCAGGACGGAAGCGAAGGCGCCAGACGCCGGTGCTTCGAGGTGTCCCGGCACCACACCCTTGGCTGCCTCGTGCGGCCGTCGCGGCGGCGGCGATCGGGCTCGTGGTCGTGGTCGCCCTGGCAGTGGCGGCAGAAACGCGCTCCCAGCTGTCAGCCTCCGGCGGGGTACTCATCTTCTTGGGAAGCCTCACGGG
>DATKIB010000003.1:0-50864 GCA_035509915.1 Acidimicrobiales bacterium
CCGGACCTCACGAGCAGAGGGGGGGCGCATCCGGTTCGAGGTCCGCGACACCGGCCCAGGCATCCCGCGCGAGCAGCAGGATCAGCTCTTCGTCCCGTTCTCGAGGCTGGGAGCTGAGCAGTCCGCCGTCGAGGGCACCGGGGTGGGCCTCGCTCTCTCCAAGCAGTTGGTGGAGCTCATGGGCGGCTCCATCGGAGTCGAGTCGGTGCCGGGGCGCGGCTCGACCTTCTGGGTAGAGCTGCTGCCGGCCCGAGCGCGCCGCGAAGACGACGTGACTGCCGCCACTCCCTCGACCACCGCAGACCAAGCGGACGGGGCGGACGAAGCGGCCGACGCAGACGACGCGGCCGACGCAGACGAGGCTGCGGGTGCGCGTCCGGCGCTTGGGGTGGCAGCCCACATGGTCGCGGAGAGCTCGGGTGCGCAGCGCAGCCTGGTGGTGCTGCAGGTCGAGGACAACCCCTCCAACGCCTCGCTCGTCGAGCAGATCCTGGCGCGACGTCCCGAGGTGCGCCTCGTGTCCACATCCGAAGCCGGGCTCGGGCTGGAGCTGGCTCGGGAGTACAGGCCGGACCTGATCCTGCTCGACCTCCACCTGCCCGACCTCCCGGGTGAGGAGCTCCTGTACAGGTTGAAGGCGGTGCCTGAGCTCGCGGAGATCAAGGTCGTGGTCGTGAGCGCGGATGCCACCCCGAGCCGCATCAGGCGCATGCTCGACCTGGGGGTCGAGGGGTACCTCACGAAGCCCGTCGACGTGGAGGCGCTCTTGCGCCTGGTGGACCTCGAGATCTCCGGAAGCCGACGTGCGACGCTCTGATCCCGCCGCCCGCAGTGGTTACCCGTGTCGCCTCGGCGCGTTTGACGAGTCCTCGAGCCCCACGCCCAGACCCACGTGGAGACCCATATTCCCCACGGGTCGCACAACGCGACAAGAATGATCGAACGACGTCCGTATTGCCAGGGGGTCCGACAGGCAGGCGAGGAGGAACGGTGAGTGCAGCCGGCGAGGACAACAGTGTTCTGGTGGCCGAGGACGACCCGGCCAGCAGGAGCGCCACGAGGCTCTTCCTTCAGCGCGTCGGCTACCACGTCGGCGAGGCGGCAGACGGTCCGGCCACCTTGCGAGAGGCCAGCCTCGGCCACTACGACCTGGTGATCCTCGATTTGGGTCTGCCCGGTCTGGACGGGGAGGAGGTTCTCGCACGGCTTCGGCGGGACAGCTCCCTGCCGGTCATCGTCCTCACGGGACGCTCCGAGGAAGCCGAACGAGTACGCGTCCTCGACCTGGGTGCCGACGACTACGTAGTGAAGCCCTGCTCGCTGCCCGAGCTGGACGCGCGGATCCGGGCGGTGCTGCGCCGAGGCCAGTCGGTCTCGGGATCGGCGCGCATCGAGCACGACCAGCTGGTGATCGACCGCACCGCTCACCGCGTCGAAGTGGACGGGAAGGAGGTCGAGCTGACGCCGAAGGAATTCGACCTTCTCGCCTTCCTGGCCACCGCACCGGATCAGGTTTTCACGCGTGAGGAGCTCCTCGAGCACGTCTGGGGCTCGACCCAGGAGTGGCAAGACCCGGCGACCGTCACCGAGCACGTGCGCCGGCTGCGTCTCAAGCTCGAGAAGGACCCGGCCAAGCCGCGATGGCTGAACACGGTCAGGGGGATCGGGTACCGCTTCTCGGGAGCATCGTCCAGCTGAGCAGGGCCCCCTCGCCGGTCCGGGCCGACCGCCCGGCCAGCCCAGAAGCGCGACCGAACCGACGCGGCCATCGCGCGGGCGTCAGATCCTTCCCACCTCCACCTGGCGGCCGTCGCGCGCGAGCGGGATCGCGATCCTGACCAGGGTGCCGTCGGCGTTCTGCATCGACATGGCGCCGCCGAGCTGGCTCCTCACCAGATCGCGCACTATCGACAGACCGAGGCTCGTCGTGTGGTCGAGGTCGAACCCTTCGGGCAACCCTCGCCCGTCGTCGCGCACCTCGAGGGTGAGCTCGTCCCTGGAGCTCGAGAGCGACACGCACACGTGACCACCACCGCCCGCTGCGACGCCAGGCACCTCGTGATGGTCGCCCGATGCCTCGTGATGGTCCTTTGCCCCGTCCGAGAAGGCGTGACCGACGGCGTTCTGCAAGAGCTCGGCTAGCGCCAGCGCCAGAGGTGTGGCCACGTCCGCCGGCAGGTCGCCGACCGCGCCCGAGACCGTGATCCTTACCTTGCGCCCCGACACCACCGAGTCCTCCGCCATCCGCACCAGCGCCTGGACGATCTCCCCGAATGGCACCTGGTCTCCTGGGTCGCGGGAGAGGATCTCGTGCACGACCGCGATCGAGCGCACCCTTCGCTCCGCCTCGCGCAGCGCCTCTCGGCCCTTGCCCTCGTCGAGCCGCCGGGCCTGGAGCCTCAAGAGCGAAGAAATGGTCTGCAGGTTGTTCTTGACGCGGTGATGGACCTCGCGGATCGCCGCGTCTTTCGACAGCAGCAAGCGGTCGAGGCGGCGCAGGTCGGTGACGTCGCGCAGCAGCACCATCGCCCCCGTCGCGGAGGCTGCAACTACGAGAGGTATGCAGTGCACCAGCACGATCACGTCCGGCCGGCGCTCCACCTCTTCGATGACCGGCCGCCCGGTGGCCAGGGCGGCGTCCACCGCGGCCTCTTCCACACCCAGTTCGGAGAGTCGATGTCCCTCCACTACTTCGCTCACTCCCATGCGGTGAAGCGCGCTCATGGCGTTGGGCGACGCGTAGGTGATCCTGCCCTCGGCGTCGGTCACGAGAAGCCCGTCCCCGACACGCGGGGCGTCCTCGGTGATCGCCTCCTCGGAGACGTTGGGGAACTCCCCGGCCGCCACCATGGCGGCGAGACGGTGGTAGACGTCGCGGTAGACACGCTCGAGACGGCCCTTTCGCCGTTCTACGAGCGGCCCCACGCGCGCCACCACCGCCACGACGGCGCCCTGGCACCTCACGGGTAGGCACTCGAGCTGGGCGTGCTCGCCAATCGCGGGCACCTCTCCAGTGGGCGGAGAGTCGCTCTGGGGCGCCGGTACCTCTGTCCTGGCTGCGGGTGCGGACGGCCCTGGCGCTGCGATGGTTGCCACGGGTCCGACCGGGGGCGGGAGCACGTCCGACAGCGAGATGGTGCCGACGGAGATCGCACCCGTACGAAGAGCCTCGGAGATCCCCTCCCACTCCTGCTCCTCCACGAGATGGCCGACCAGGTCCACGCGAAGCAGGGTGGCGCCGGTCGTGGGCCTTATCTGCCCGAGCACCACCCACTGCCCCCCGTTCGGCCGGCGCAGCGGAGCGAGCAAGAGCAGGTCGGAGAAGGAGAGGTCCGAAAGCGCCCCCCAGGATCCCATCATCCGCTGGATATAGACGAAGGCCTCGCCGCTCAGGTCGGTATGCCTTGCGGCGAGCTCGGCGGGTGCTATCACAGCCGGCTCGACGACTCGGCCACTCGCACCGCGACCGGGCGGCGGCGGCGGAAGGCGCAAAGGGTGTCCACGTGAAGTTCCTCGAGCACCTTGGACATCTCGCCGGCGCGGTCAGCGACGTCCGCCAGCCGGTGGGCATCGGATGCGGTGGTGAGCGGTACACCTCGCGCCACGAGCCGTTCGAGAAGCCCCGGGGCAGGGTAGAGCTCGCCGACGGGTTTCCTCAGCCCTGCCGAGCTCACCTCCGCCGCCATGCCCGAGGTCACGGCGGCCTCCACCAGACGCTCCCAGCACTCCTCCGGGTGCACGGGCCTGTGCCCGGCCACCTTCACCAGGTCCGGGTGGGCGAGGACGTCGCAGGTGCCCGACGCCGCCAGCTCCTCGATGGCAGAGGTGTAGTCGCCCCAAGCGGCGTCGACGTCGCGCGCCGGCCACTGCGCCATCGACACCGGGTCGGACAGGTCGTCGAATCGCCATGTGCCTATCCAATGGACCGAGCCCAGCAGCACGTCGAAGGGGTAGCCGGAGAGGAGGTCGGCCACCTTCTCCATCTCATCGCGGTAGTAGTCGACCTCGAGTCCGAGGACCACCGGCAGTCCCGCCGCCTTTGCCTCGGACACGCAACCCACGTAGGCATCGAGGTCGGCATGGGCGTGAGCGTCCCAGTAGCCGGCCATCGACGCGCGTAGCGCTGCGTCGGGCTCGGACTCCCAGAATCCGCGGAGAAGGCGGTCGGCCTGGACGAAGCGGAAGAGGTGCTCGGTGAGCGCTATCTCGGAGACACCCGCCGCCTCGGCGCGTTCACAGTAGGCGGCGACCTGGTCGAGCGTGGGTGCCGTGTCGCGCTGTCCGTGGGGCCACAGATGGAGGTGGTAGTCGAGCACGCCCCCTGCATCGTACGCGGCCGGAGCGTCCGCCGAGCCGGCGGTGGGGCCGAGTCTGCCTGTCCGCTGGGCCTTAGATGGAGACGAGCTCCCGTTTCAGCGCGAGCAACCTGTCGAGGGCCCGGACGTACGCACGGTGGGACTCCTCGCTGCCGTCGCGGGCGGCGACCGCGTAGGTCACGTTGAGCCACCTGCGCGCTGCGGCCTCATCGGCGATCGGGAACTGGCCGTCGAGCCCCTCGATCGACTCGACCAAGCCGTCCATCTCGGATGGCTCCATGTGGGCGAAGCCGGAGAGGAGCCGTCCCAACTCCGACGCGAGGGCGTGCGGGACCTCGTCGAGCACGTCCTCGTCGCGAGCCATACCGCCGTGCTCGCGCGCCCAGTGCTCCTCGCAGGCAACCACCAAGAGAGCTCCGACGCCGCCGAAGCGCTGCACCACAGCGTTGCGGTCCACCTCGCGGGCGTCCGGCGCACCAAGCGCCGCGATGGCGCTCGCCGGATCTGCCACCAACAGCTGCGAGTCAGCTCCGGCCTCCTCGGCGTCCTCTGCGCACAACGCCTCCGACAACAGCGTCGAAGCGCGCCGACCCACACCGCTCATCGACACCGCCTCCCGCCTCGTCCGAGCGTCTCGAGATCCGTGCCCCGCGGGCGCTGATTCAGATACGCGCTCTGCCCGAGCGTCCCCGACCGCTGAAGCCCCCGAGGCCCGCTTCCTGAGAATCTTTCTGCTTGCCGCCATTGTTCGGACAACCACCGGCCCTCCTTCTCTGATGCTGTTCTCGGCAGATGGCGGTCCGTAATTCAGTGGTCCTTCCAACAATTCGCGCGGCGAGGCGAAACTCCTGCTGGCAGGGGCAATTTTCCTTGGCGCTCATTCCCCCCAGAGGCGCGCCCCGAGCCGGAGCAGGCCTTGTAAGTCATAGACGTCGGTGTCGAAGTATGGGACGCTCACCAGCGTCTCGGGCACCTCCTGGAGCTCCGAGCGCTCCTCGGCCTCGCGCTCGGCGACGATCCGGTAGTCGAGGAAGCTCGAGCCCACCTCGGACAGCACCCTGTCGACCTGGTCGATTTGCGCTCCGTCCATCGTCGCCGAGAGCTTCTCGGCCACGAGACTCGAGGAGTCACGTAGGCGCGCCGCGACCGCCGCTGCCCCCGGAGAACGCAAGTACGCGGGGAGGACCTTGTTGAGCACGATCGCCCCGAGATGCAACTGGCGATCGGCGAGGGCCCTAGCGAAGTACTGCCCCTCTCGAAGCGGCACGACCTCGAGCGTGGAGACCACCACGAACGAGGTCCTGTGATCAGCAAGGAGTCTCTGGACCGAACGAGCGCGCTCGACGAAGCCGTCGTACATCGACTGGAACAGTATGAAGAACTCCGCGATGTCGGAGAGGAACTGGGTCCCGAGGATCCTGTCTGCCACCTGGTAGAACGGCCTCGAGGCGAAGTTCACGACTCTCGACCGGTAGGGCACTATCAACCAGCGCAGCAGCCTGCTCGAGAAGAAGTCGGCCATGCGCTCGGGTGCGTCGAGGAAGTCGAGCGCGTTTCGCGTGGGCGGTGTGTCCACGACGATCAGGTCGTAGGTGCCCTCGGAATGGATCTCGAAGAGGCGCTCCATCGCTATGTAGTCGTGGCTCTGGACGAAGCGGCCCGAGATGTTGCGATACAGCGGATTCTCGAGGATCTGGTCACGTGTGCGGGCGTCGGGTGCGTGGTGCTCGATGAGCGCGTCCCACGACTCCTTTGTGTCGAGCATCGCTGCGTAGAGCTCACCCATTGGTTTCACACCGGCGTCGGTGAAGGCTTCGTCGGGGACGCGCTTTTCGCGGTTGCCTATACCCTCGAGCCCAAGCGCGTCTGCGAGCCGCTTTGCCGGGTCGACGGTGAGCACCAGGACCTTCCCCCCAAGGCGCGCCGCGGCGACCGCCGCGGCCGCGGCGGCGGTCGTGGTCTTGCCGACCCCGCCAGGACCGCATGCGACGACGATCTCGCGCGACGCGAGCAGGCCGCTCAGCGAGCCACTCGGACGTTGATCGCCCGAGTGGCGGCGCGCCGTCAGAAGCCCAGCTCCTCTCCGAACGAGCGGGCCACCTGGCGGATCGTCCGCAGCCCGTGGAGCCGGGTGAAGAGGAACGGGAGGTAGAGCATCGGCACGGCCCGGTCGATCGCGCCGCGCAGGCGCTCCAGGTGGCCTGCTCCCGTGCGTCGCAGCGTCACCGCCAGACGGGCTGCCTCGAGGACCGGACGCGGATCACCGCCCGCCAGCCGGCCCAGCTCCTCGGTGGGGCCCGTGAGACACAGCTGCTCGAATACCTCCTCCTCGCTCCTCCCGAACAGCTCCGGCAGCACCCTGTTGACCACCACCGCCTCGAGTTGGACGCTCGTCTCCTTCTCCACCCGGCTGGCGAGCTCGATCGTCTCGTTGACCGGCATCTCCTCGGGCGTGGTGACGACCACGAGCCCGGTGCGCGACGGGTCGGAGAGGATCTCCAGCATCCAGTCGGTCTGCGAGCGGATGAGGCCCACCTTGACCAACTCGTTGATCGCTTGAGGCGCAGACAGCTGACCGATGATGTGACCGGTGGCGGAGGCGTCCACCACGACCAAGTCGTAGTGTTCCTCACGGACCTCGTAGCAGAACTTCCCGACGATGAGCACCTCGCGGACCCCCGGCGCGGCGGTGGCGACGAAGTCGAAGGCCTTGGCGAGCGGGCCTATGCGCCCCACGACCGGTATCCGCAGGTTCAGCTTCAGGTACTCACGAAGCGAGGCTTCGGTGTCCATCGACATCGCCCAGAGGTCGGGCTGCAGCTGGCGCGGCCGGAACTCAGTGGGCTGGGTCTCGAAATAGGCGGCCACGTCTCCGCGCGGGTCGGTCTCGCACAAGAGAGTCCGCCGGCCGTGCTCCGATGCGAAGAGCGCGAGCGCCGAGGCGACGGTCGTCTTGCCCACCCCGCCCTTGCCGGTGACGAAGATCAGCCTCCGGTCCAGTATGGGGACCATCGAGCCTGCGGACGGTGCCCAGTCAGGGAGCGCCGAAGCCGACGCGCCGCTCGGAGACCGGCGCCCCGACCTCGACGTAGGCGACCTTGGCGACCGGGATGGCGACCCGGCGGCCCTTGCGGTCGGTGAGCCAGAGCACCCCTTCGGCGCTGGACAACGCCTTCTCGATGTCGCCCATGACCGAGTCGCGGTCGACGTCCTCGCCCAGCTCGACCTCCAGCTCCTTGATGCTCTGGGTGATGCCGATACGCACGTCCACCGCGAAAAGCCTCCCATCGGGCCCTCTGGCCCCCGGTCGGGGCAGACCACGACGATACAGCCGTGGTGCACACTGAAGATCATGAGGACTCCTCAGAGCGTGACCCCCAAAAGGGCGGTACCCGAGAGCGAACGTGGCATCCAGTGGGCGGCCACGATGGACGGCCACAGCGACCGGGGGTTGCGAAAGGCCCACGCGGACTCGTCGTCCACAGCCGACCTCGAGGGCTACACGCACGCTCAGCATCGCGAGGCGCGCGAGGAAGCGGAGCACGTTCTCCTGGCGGCCGGTGCGACCAGGTCCACGGGATCCGGTCACAGGGCCGTCCACGAGGAGCCCGACGACCTTCGGACGTGCTTCGAGCGCGATCGCGATCGCATCCTGCACTCCTCGGCGTTCCGACGTCTCGCCGGCAAGACGCAGGTGTTCGTCTTCCCAGCCGACCACCAGCGGACGCGTCTCACCCACGCCCTCGAGGTGGCGCAGGTCGCCACGTCGGTCGCGAGAGCCTGCAGGCTCAACGTCGCGCTCACCGAGGCGATCGCCCTCGGCCACGACTGCGGCCACGGCCCCGGTGGGCACGCGAGCGAGGTCGCCCTGAGCGTCTTCGTCCCCGACGGCTTCGACCACGCCGTGTGGGGCGCCGACGTCTCGCTCGCCTCGTTGAACCTGTGCGAGGAGACGCTCGACGGCATCCGCAACCACTCGTGGTCGCGCCCCGCTCCTTCCACGCCCGAAGGCGAGGTCGTCAGCTGGTCGGACAGGATCGCCTACGTCTGCCACGACTGGGAGGACGCGGTCTGCGCCGGGATCGTCGGCGACGACCTCCTGCCGGTCGAGGTGCGCAAGATGTGCGGCGAGACCCGCTCCAGCCAGCTGAGGGCCTTCGTATCGGGAATGGTCGCGACGATTTGTGAGAGCGGCCAGATAGCGATGGAGGAGGACCTCGCGGACGCCCTGGCGGCCTTCCGGCGCTGCAACTACGAGCACGTCTATCTTCGCCCCGCCTCGGTCGCCCAGGGGTCGGCCGTCATAGAGGTGCTGCGGGCGCTCGTGGAGCACTTCGGCGACCATCCGTACCGAATCCCCGACGTGCGGCGCCTCGGGGGGGTCGAGGCGGGTACGGAGCGCGCGATCCGCGCGGCTGTCGCGTACGTGGCGGGAATGACCGATCGCTTCGCCGTGGACCGGGCGGTATGCGACCTGGGTTGGGACCCGGCGCGCCTCCCCCAGGCGGTGGCCGACCGCTACGGGCGATGGTGAGCCGGACCCCCGGCGCCCCCACGCGCCGGTGCCACCCGGGTCAGCGGACCTCGAGCTCTCTGCGGTAGATGCGCGCGGGGCCGAGCCCCGACACCGCCTCGGCGAGCGAGTCGAAGGCGAGCGCGGCTTCCCCCGACGGATCTGCCAGCGCGGCCGGCGAACCCGTGTCGCCGCCCTCCCTCACCGCGGGGACCAGAGGTATGCGGGCGAGCAGCGGGACGCCGAGCGATTCGGCGAGCCCGTCGCCGCCGCCGGCTCCGAACAGCTCGTAGCGCCTTCCGTCGTCGGCTGTGAACCACGACAGGTTCTCGATCACCCCGCGTACGGGAAGCTTCAAGCTCCTGGCTGCGAAGGCGGAGCGCTGGGCGACGCGCTGTGCCGCCGGCTGCGGGGTGGTGACCACGAGGATCTCCGCCCGGGGCAGGTACTGCGCCAAGGATAGGGCCACGTCACCGGTGCCCGGGGGCATGTCGATCAGCAGGTAGTCGGGCTCTCCCCAGTAGGCGTCGTTCAGAAACTGTTCGAGGGCCTTGTGCAGCATGGGGCCCCGCCACACCACCGGTTGCTCGTCGGGCACGAAGAAACCCATCGACAGGCACCTGACCCCGTGGACCACCGGAGGGACGAGCAGCTCGCCGATGGCCACCGGCTCCCGGGTGACGCCGAGCATCTTCGGCACCGAGAAGCCGTAAACGTCGGCGTCGAGCAGTCCCACCTCGTGGCCCCGGGCCGCCAGGGCCACCGCCAGGTTGACCGTCACCGAAGACTTGCCGACCCCTCCCTTTCCCGAGGAGATCCCCACCACCCTGGTGCGCGAACCGGGAGCGGCGTAGCGGCTTGAGAGCTTCCCCGCGAGCGCGTCGCGCTCGGCGTCGCTCATGACAGCCATCTCGACCCGAACGTCGGAGAACCCCGGGACCTCGCCGGCGGCGCGCGCGACGCGCCTGGCCAGCTCGTCGCGCACCGGCCAGCCGGCCACCGGCAGCGACAGCACCACCCATAAGGTGCGCCTGCGCAGCTCGACTTCGCGCAGCATGCCAAGCTCGCCCAGGCCCCGCAGCAGGTCGGGCTCGGTGACCGACTCCAGGGCTACCGCCAAGTCCTCGAGGTTTGCCGCTATGGGTTTTCCCTCCGGTGGGCGAGACCAGGCTGGGACGGTCCACGCCAGGTCGTACGGTACGAGAGAAGTACGAGAGAGACAGCACGACCAGGGACTTCGCTCGACCCGCGGGTAGACTACCGGCATGCGCAGTGCGATCGAGCCCTCGCAGAACAGGCCCGCCGACAGGCGATTCTCGGCTGCGGTCGCCGCTGTCACCTCCGCGTTCGGGGACCCGACGCGCAGGGAGATCTACCTCCACGTCCGTTCGCATCCGGGAGCCACGGCTTCGGAGGTGGCCAACGAGTTCTCGCTGCACCCGAACGTCGCCCGCCACCACCTCGACCGTCTGTCCTCTGGCGGGTACCTCGACGTGAGCCTCGAACGCCCTCCCACAGCCGGAGCCGGGCGCCCCTCGAAGCGCTACCGGGCGGCGGGCGCCGCAGGAGCCGAGCTCAACTTCGACCTCCTCGACCAGCACGACGAGCTGGTCGTGAAGCTCCTCACCGAAGCGCTCGAGCTGCTCGGCCCGGCCGAGGCCGAGCGCATGGCCGAGCGGGTGGGCGAGGACTACGGCCGCGTCCTCGCCGAGAGGATGGAGCCGGGCGAGGGGCAGCGGTCCCTGCGCGGGGCGATGCACGCCATCGCCGACGCCCTCACCGCGCATGGGTTCGCCGCGCACGCCGAGGACCGGGGCCCCGCCACAGCCGTCGTGGCAGAGCAGTGCCCGTTCGGCGAGGCCGCACTCTCGCACCCGGTCATCTGCGCGGTCGACAGGGGCATGGTGCGCGGGCTTCTCGCAGGGCTCTGCGGTGCGGCCTCCGGCGAGCCGATCCCCGTGGTGCTCTCGTCACGCGCACGCGGCGACGACTCCTGCGCCGCGCTGGTTTGAGCCTGACGCGCCCACCGATAGCCGGCGCAGCGGACTCCCCTAACTCCTCCCTCCCGTCGCGGCACTACCTCGACCACGCCTCCACGTCGCCGCCGCGCCCGGAGGTGGTCGCGGAGATGGAGCGTTGGTACGACCACAGCTCCGGTACAGGGGACCCGGGCCGCGTCCACGCCGAGGGGCGCGGCGCGCGGTTCGCCATCGAGCAGGCGCGCGAGCAGGTCGCGGGGTTGCTCGGTGTCCGGCCGCGCCAGGTCGTCTTCACCTCGGGCGGTACCGAGGCGGCGAACGCTGCCTCCTGGGGTGCGGCTCGCGCCCGGCCCGGGCGGCCCCAGCTCCTTGCCGGCGTGGAGCACTCCTGCGTGCGCGAGTCCACGGCACGCCTCGCGCCCACCGTGCTGCTGCCCGTCGACGACACCGGGCGCATCGACACCGACGGCCTACGCGACGCTCTCGAGAAGTGCGCTGCCGGTGGAGAGAATCCCGCCCTGGTGCACTGCCAGGCGGCCAACCACGAGGTCGGGACCCTCCAACCGGTCGAGGAGGTGGTGGAGGTTTGCCAGCGCCACGGGGCCTGGGTCCACGTCGACGCCTGCGCGGCGGCGGGGCACGTGCCGCTCGCTCTCGGCGAGGGCGGCGCCGACCTCGCGTCGGTGAGCTCCCACAAGCTGGGCGGTCCACCCGGAGTAGGCGCCCTCGTCGTGAGAAGGGGACTTCGGATCGAGCCGCTCATCGTCGGAGGCGACCAGGAGCGTGCGAGGCGCGCGGGGTTCGAGAACGTCGCGGCCATCGCCGGCTTCGGAGCCGCTGCCGGCGTCCTCGCCCAACCCGCTCGACTAGCCGAGGAATCGGCCAGGGCCCGCAGGCAGATCGAGCGCCTCGAGGAAGTCGCCGCCGGCGCGCCCGACGTCGAGGTACTCGGCGACCCCCGTCGCCGCCTCCCCCACATCCTGTGCCTGGCGGTCGGGGGGGTCGAGGCGGAGCCGGTCCTCCTCGCGCTCGACCGGGCGGGGATCGCAGCGCACTCGGGCTCCTCGTGTTCGTCGGAGTCACTCGCGCCCTCGCCGGTGCTCGAGGCGATGGGGGCGGACCCGGAGCGCTCGCTCCGGCTCTCGGTCGGGTGGTCGACCAACGACAAGGACGTCGAGGCGTTCGCGGCGGCGTTCGCTCCGGCCCTCGAGCAGCTCCGCGCCCTGCGCCGATGACCTCGGAGCCGATCCCGTCCACCATCGAGTGGACCGGCACTAAAGTGCGGATGCTCGACCAGCGCCTCCTCCCCGAGCGGGTCTCCTTCGTCGAGGCTACGACGGTGGAGGAGCTGTGCGAGGCGATCAGCGCGCTCGTCGTGCGCGGTGCTCCTGCGCTCGCGGTGGCGGGAGCCATGGGCATTGCGCTCGCCGCAGCGCGCGGCGAGGACCGCGGGTGCGCCGCCGATCGCATTCTCGCCACGCGCCCGACCGCAGTGAACCTGCGCTGGGGCGTCGAGCGTGCGCTCGGTGCCCAGGATCCCGCAGCCGAAGCGCAGGCGATGGCAACACAGGACGTAGAGCGCAACAGGCGGCTCGGTGCAACAGGTGCGCCTCTCCTTCCCCCGCGAGCGCGCGTGCTCACCCATTGCAACACCGGCTCGCTCGCGTGCGCGGGCTACGGCACAGCCCTGGGAGTGATCCGCGCGGCGCACGAAGCGGGAGCGCACCCCGTCGTCTGGGTGACCGAGACCCGCCCCCTCCTACAGGGCAGCCGCCTCACAGCCTGGGAGCTGATGCGCCTCGGCATACCGGCGACGGTCATCGCCGACTCCGCTGCGGCCTCGGTCATGGCAAGGGGAGACGTCGACTGCGTCGTGGTGGGCGCCGACCGCATCGCCGCCAACGGCGACGTCGCCAACAAGGTTGGTACTTACTCGCTCGCCGTCCTGGCGCGACAGCACCGCGTCCCCTTCTACGTCGCGGCGCCTGTGTCCACCATCGACCTCCGGTGCCCCTCCGGGTCGAAGATAGAAGTGGAGCATCGCTCGGCCGACGAGATAGCGCTCCTCGGGGACCGGCGCGTCGTCCCCGAGGGGGTGCCGATAGCCAACCCGGCGTTCGACGTCACCCCGTCGCGGCTGGTGTCGGCGATCGTGACGGAGGAGGGCGTGCTCAGAGCTCCGTACCGGAGCGCGCTGCGCCGGGTGAGCCGATAGGCGTGCGCCCGGGCGATCGGCGAGTCGATGAATCCGCCAGTTGCTCGGCACCCGGCGGAGGGCTCGACTCGTCCGGTCGGCCTGCCGCGCACGTTCTTACGGCAGCACCGGCGGGACGAGCCCCGAGTCGTCGAAGGCGCGGTCGACAAAGGGCGCCGCTGAGCGCACGACCGAGGACGGGGGCCCTTCGGAGAGGAACGACCTGTACTGCGCGACCGCCGCGGAGGCGTCGCCCTCCGCCAGGAGCATCGAGCCGAGGTAGAGGTGTGCTGTGTACGCCCGGGGATCCGCCTGCTCGGCCTTCTCCTCGTCCTCTTGGCCCTTGGACAGAAGCGTCGGGTCCTTTGCCTGGGCCCCGGCCTGGAATTCGAGCCATCCCGACTCCGCCAGGGCCTCGGGCTGGGACGGGTCCTGCTCGAGCACCCGGTGGTACAGCGCGAGCGCCTGCGTGGCGTCGCCCTCCCCTTCGAGCAACTGCGCCTGGGCCAGCGTGCGCTGCACCTGCTGCTGGCGGGCGAGGCTCACCGAACCGCTCACGGTCTCACCCGGCAGCCGGCTCGAGGTCGCCCTGAGCACGAGCACGAGTGCGATCGCGAGCAGGATGGCGAGCGAGCCGCAGACCGCAAGCCAGCGCCTGCGCCTCCGCCTCCTCTTTGGCGGGCGGGCCACCGGCTTCTCGTGCGCATCGGAGCCGTCGAAGGCTACGGGGGACACCTCGATGCTGCGCAGCACATGAGCTGCGCGCGCGGTGTAGCGACTTCGGAGGACCAGATAATCCTCCTCCGACAGATCCCCCGCTTCGTGCTCGCGTTCGAGGTCCTCGAGCGACATCAAGAGCGCGTCGCGCTCTGCGTCGAGCTGCGCCAGCTCTTCCGGACTCACCGACTGCGCCCCGTGGCGACCAGTGCCTCCTCGACCAGAGCGCTGTCGGCGTCCGAGCCGGCGAGCGGCTCGAGCCGCCGGCGCCGCCAGAACAGCGCGCCGAGCCCGAGAGCTCCCAGGGCCAGCGCCACCAAGGGGACCACCCAGACGAGGATGCTCACGCCGCTCGCCGGCGGGCGGAGCAGGATCCCCGGGCCGTAGCGGCTCTCGAGGAACGCCTCGATCTGCGCGGTGCTCTGCCCCTCGGCCACGCGACGGGCCACGACCTCGCGAATCGCTACCGCCACCGGCGCGCTCGAGGCGGCCACCGAGATGTCCTCGCAGCTCGGGCACCGCAGCACCGCGTCGATAGCGGCCGCGCGTTGGGCAGGAGTCGGCGCTCCGGCCGGACGCGAGGCGCCGAGCGCCAGGGAGGCCGCCAGCGCGACCGCGAGCGAGCCCCACAACGTCCACCGCACGCCACGCGCGTGCACCTGCACGTCAGGTTTCTCCTCGCTCGGCCCGGGCGAGCCAGGTGTCGAGCCCTTGCTCGGTGACGGCGCCGTCGAGGTGGACCACGACCTGTCCGCCGGGCGAGATCACGAAGGTCTCGGGGGGTCCGCGCACCCCGTAGTCGATGGCTATCTGGCCGTTCGGGTCGGCGACCGCCGGCCAGGTCGCACCGCTCTGCGCGAGAAAGCCGCGCGCTCCGGAGGCGGAGTCGTCGTAGACCACTCCGACCAGAGCAGGCTGACCTGGCCCGCTGTGGTGGAAGGCGAAGCTCACGAGCTGGGGCTCCTCTTGCTGGCACGGAGGGCACCAGCTCGCGAAGAAATTGAGCACGACCCACCGGCCACGAAGCGACTCGAGGTCGAACCCACGGCCGTCGAGGGTCGCGCCCGACACCGCGGGAGCGGTCTTGCCGAGGAGCGGGGTGTCGACCTCGGTGGCGCCAGCAGGAGGCCGGGTGGCCAGCACGGCGACGATCGCGGCCGTGATCGCAAGCACCCCGGCGGCCAGCCAACGCACGGTATGGCGACGACGCACCCCGGTCACGGCGCCCGGCTGCCGACCAGCTCGTCGGCTTGCTCTTCGGCCTCGGCAGTGCCGCCCCCACCACCGCGACTGCCCGGCGCAGCGCCCGCCGCGACGCCGGCCGAGGTCCCCGGCACTGGGGCCGAGACCGGGTCGGTCGGATTGCGTCGTGACCCCGGCACCGCGGCGAGCGCGGCGCCCAGGGCGAGCACCACCCCTCCCACCCACAGCCACGCGACCATCGGCTGGACGGTGACTCCGATCCCGACTGCGCCGCTCGAGGAGGAGGGCAAGCTGTCGATGGTCAGGTACACGTCTTCGAGCAGGTTCGAGTCGATGGCGGGGGTTCCCACCGGATCGGTGCCCGCCCCGAACTGGCTGACCGCCGGGCGGTACGGACCGTGACCGTCCACGAGCACGAGGGCCTCTGTCGCGCTGTGCGACGCGCTGCGCACCTGGGCGAGGCCCTCGTAGGAGATCAGGTGCCCGTCGATGCTCTGCGCGCCCCCGGGCCTCAAAGTGATCTCGCTACGGTGCGCGAAGGACGTGGCGGCAGCGAGCGCCAGGGCGATGACCACGACCCCGAGGTGCACCACCATTCCCCCGTTGGCACGTCCGACCAGCCCGCGCCACGCTCCGGCGCCGCGCCGGCGCGAGCCCGTCGACGAGAGCACCAGCTGGCGCACGTTGGCCGCGGCGGCGAACCCTCCGAGCCCGAAGGCGAAGAGGGGGCCGAGGCCGCGCACACCCCCCGCGACGCAGCCGACGACCACCGCCGTCCCGCAGAGCGCCGGGACGATCAGCCGGTCCGACATGGTCGCCGCGTTGGTCTTGCGCCAGGGCAGTGCGGGCCCGATCGCCATGAGGAAGAGCAGGGCTAGTCCTATGGGGAGGGTCATCGTGTCGAAGTACGGCGCGCCCACCGTCACCTGCTGCTGACGAAGAGCCTCGTACAGGAGCGGGAAGAGAGTGCCGAGCAGCACCACGAATGCGAAGGCCACGAAGAGAAGGTTGTTGACCAGGAAGGCGCCCTCTCGGCTGACCGGCGAGTCGATCCCTTCTAGAGAACGCAGCCTGTCGCCACGCCAGGCGATGAGCCCAACGCCTGAGACGACGACCAGCGCGAAGAACGCGAGCAACGCCGGGCCTATGTCGGACTCGCTGAAGGCGTGGACCGATGTGATCACCCCCGAACGCGTGAGGAACGTGCCGAGGATCGTCAAGCTGAACGTGGAGATGACGAGCGACAGGTTCCACACCCTCAGGATGCCGCGCCGCTGCTGGACCATCGACGAGTGCAGGTAGGCGGTGGCGCAGAGCCATGGCAGGAAGGAGGCGTTCTCCACCGGGTCCCACGCCCAGAAGCCTCCCCAGCCGAGCACCTGGTAGGACCACCACGCACCGAGGAGGATCCCGACGGTCAGAAAGCCCCATGCGAAGAGCGTCCAGCGGCGCGTCACCGCCTGCCAGGTGACCGCACCTCCGGAGAGCTCTCCGATGCGACCGGTCACGAGGGAGGCGATCGCGAACGCGAACGGCACGGTAAACCCGACGAAGCCGAGGTAGAGCAACGGCGGGTGGAATGCCACAAGGGGATTGTCCTGGAGCAGCACATTGGGCCCCAACCCGCTCGAGGGAGAGTGCGCCACGGTCCGGAACGGGTCCGCAGGGCCCGCCATGAGGGCGAAGAAGAAGATGGCGACGAGGTAGGTCACGCAAGTAGCCCAGCCGACGAGTGGGTCGTCCGAGCTGCGGCGGAAACGCCACACCATCGCGGAGATGTAGCCGGTGAGGATCAGTCCCCACAGCAGTATCGAGCCTGCTAGCGCCGACCACATCCCGGTGATCGTGTACAGCAGCGGGGTGAAGCGACTGTTGTTCTGGGCGACGAAGGCGATGGAGAAGTCGTGCGTGATCAGCGCGCGCTGCATCGCCGCCGTCGCGAGCACCGCGCCCGCAAGCGCCAGCCATGCGTAGACCCGTCCCGATCGGATGGCCGCGGGTCGGTGAGCGACCAACCCGTACACGAGAACCCCCGCGCCCGCCACACAGGACGCCAGCGCGAGGAACACTCCGGTGTGTCCGAGCGCGGCGTTCACCGGACCGTACCGTTGGGCGCCCTTACGCGCTCGGGATGCTCCTCTTTGTACTGCGACGTGTGGTCGACGATGATCTGGTCGGAGACGAACGTCCCCCCGTCGAAGTGTCCGACCACCACCACCGGGATGTCCGGCTGGAACAGCTGGGGCGGATTGCCTGTGTTGGTAACGGCGACGCGGTCACGAGAGCCCGCCGCCACGAAGCTCACCCCGCCGCTCGTCTTGTGCACAGTGCCGGGCACCACGAGACCCTCGAGCCGGAAGGTCCGTGTGCCGAGCATCGCCTTCTGCGCGATCGCCTGGTCGACGGTCTCGAAGTAGTCGAGCGAGCTCGAAAGCCCCTTCACGAGCAGGAAAGAGAGGGCCCCCACCAGCACCGCGCCTACGACGACGAAGCGCAGTCTGAAGCGCTTCATGCTCGCACGCCGGACGGCCTTTCGTGCGCGTCGGGCTGGTCCTCCAGCGAGGCCGCTAGCTGCTCGAGCCGCCTCCGGCGAAACCACAGGAGCGCGGCGTACGCGGCGAGCGTCCCGAGCGCTGCGGCGTACCCGGCGTCTACGTAGCCCACGGCCCGGAACCTTCCCGGGGTCCACCGACGAGGGCACCCTCACCTTCTCCGTCGCCGACGACGAGGGTCGCCACCTCCGCCTCACCGACGGCGCCGGCCTCCCCGGTCGCGCTTCCAGCGCCGGTGCCGGACTCCCGAACCCCGTCGGCTCCCTCGGTCCAACGCTCACGAAGAGCTCCGGCCAGCTCGCTGCCCTCGAGGCACTCCGACAGCACCTGGATCCGGTAGCGCACGAGGAGCATCCAGACGAATACCAGCGTGAACGCCACGAAACCGAGGAGAAGGGTCCAGGCCATCGACCCGTGGATGGTCGGCGACAGGTTGGCGTTGAGCACGGTCGCCCCCTGGTGCAGCGTCTTCCACCATTGCACCGAGAAGTGGACGATGGGCACGTCGACCGCAGCCACGAGCGCAGCGACCGACGAGCGCCTGGCGCGCGAGTCCGCGTCGGAGGGAACGCGCCGCAGCGCCAGGTACCCCAGCTGGAGCACCAAAAGCAGCGCCGTCGAGGTGAGCCTCGCGTCCCACGCCCACCACACCCCCCAGGTCGTGCGACCCCAGATCGAGCCGGTGACGAGGGTGAGCGCGGTGAACACCGTCCCGACCTCCATCGAGGAGACTGCCAGACGGTCGAAGAAACGGCTGCGGGTCCTGGGCCACAACCACAGCGCGCTCGAGATGGCGGCGAGCCCGAACGCGAGGTAGAGGGCCACCCACGCGATGGGCGGGTGAACGTAGACGAGGCGCACGAGGTCGTGCATCACCTGGTCCGGCGGGGTCACCCACAACCCCAACCACGCCGTGGCCGCCACGGAGAGGACCGCACCTATTCCGCTTACGCGCACCGAGAGCGCCATCCGTCTGCTCACGTCGCCTCCAGCAGAGGGCCGTAGATGACGACGCCGAGCACGAGGTAGACCGCCGCGAACACCACCAGCAGCTCGAGCCACGGCCCGGACCCACCGATCGTGCCCGTGCCGAGCGATGACTGCCACGCGCGCGTACCTGCCAGCAGGACGGGAGCGACCACCGGGAGCAGCAGGAACGGGAGCAGGGTCTCGCGCACCCGCAGCCCCGAGGCGAGCATCCCGTAGAGAGTGCCCACGGCAGCCAGGCCGGCGGTCCCCGCCGCGCAGGCGGCGATCATGGGGCCGGCCGAGCGCACGTGCGCGCCGAAGAACAGCACCACCCCGAGCGCGAGCAGCAGCTCGAGCACGACGAGCTGGAGGGCAAGGGCCGCGCACTTGCCGAGGAACACCCCTGCCGGGTCGAGCCCGGACATCCTGAGCCCGTCCCGGGTGCCCTCGGGCGCTTCGAGCGCAGAACTGCGCTGCACGCCGAGGACCGACGCGAACAGAAGAGCCACCCAGAAGACGCCCGCGGCGGCCTCGATCATGGGCTGCCGGCTCGGGCCCAAAGCGAAGGCGAACATCACCAGCACCAGCAGCGCGAACGGCACTACCTGGTTGAGGAGGACCCGCGACCGGAGCTCGATGCGAAGGTCTTTGCCCGCTACCACGAGCGCGTCACGCCACATGCGCGCCTCGCTTGGCAGGCATTCGATCCGGGACGTGGCCAGGCACGGGGGCGAGCGGTGTCGCGCGCTCCGAAGCCTCGGCGCTCTGCGCGTCGATTCCCGCTCGCGTCTCTCCGACCACCCTTCCTCCCACCATCTGCACTATGCGGTCGGCGAGAGTGAAGCTCGCGGCCTGTTCGTGGGAAGCCATCACGACGGTTGCGTTTTCGGCCACCGCCTCGGCGAGCATCTCGGCCAGGACCGACCTCGCCCGAGCGTCGAGCCCCGCGTGCGGCTCGTCCAAGAGCCACAGCGCCGGCCGGCGCGCGGCCAGTGCCGCCAGCGCGACCCGGCGGCGTTGGCCCTCCGAGAGCCTGCCCACGGTCGTGCGCGCGAGACGGCCGGTGAGCCCGAGCCGCTCCAGGGCCGGGCCCGCGTGCGAGGCGGGGGCGCCGGCGGCGCGCAGCGCAAAGCGGACGTTCTCTGCGACCGTCAGGTCCTCGTACACGGCGGCCGCGTGCCCGAGCAACCCGACCTTTCGCCGGACCGAGGACCGGTCGAGCCTCAGGTCGCACCCGAGGACCATCGCCTCGCCCGAGCTGAGCGCGAGCAGCCCCGCGCAGGCTCGGAGCAGGCTCGTCTTGCCTGCCCCGTTCGGGCCGACGAGCACGACCACCTCCCCCTCTTCGACGGCCAAGTCGACTCCTGCCAAGGCCGGAAAATGCCCGGCCAGGGCAACGGCGTCACGGAGGAGGACGGCTGGGCGCATGGGGTCGGCACATGCTACGGGCGCCCTGCCCCGGCGATCCAAGCGGGCCCCGTCCGGTCCGCCGAGGGCGCAGATACTCAGCTGACGGTCAGGCGGTGCAGCCCTATGTCGTCGAGCCAGGCCGAGACGTGCGCGGCCAGCCAGTGAAGGTTGTTCGTGAGGAGCAGCACTCCGAACGCCACGAGCGCCACGCCGGCCACCAGATCGACGACGGCCAGCCTCCGCCGCACGTGCGCGAGCAAGCCGGTGATCCTGCCGAAGGCGAGCCCCGTGAGGAGGAAGGGGACGCCGAGCCCCAGCGAGTAGGCAACGAGAAGCACGATTCCCGAGGTGAGCGTGGCGCGTGCCGCGGCCAGCCCGAGCACCCCGCCGAGGACGGGTCCGATGCAAGGGGTCCAGCCGAAGGCGAAGGCCATACCCATCACGGGCGGCGCCCACGCCCCGAGCCTCGAGGGGCGCGGGTGGAACCGCCGCTCGCGCAGGAACACCCGCGGCGTGCCCACCCCGGCAAGCCACAGGCCGAGAAGCACCACCACGGCTCCTGCCACGATGTCGAGGCCGCGCTGGTGGGTGACGAGGGTCCGGCCGATCCCGGAGGCTGCGGCCCCGAGCGCTGTGAAGACGACCGTGAAGCCGGCGACGAACCCGAGCACCCCGCGAACCACCGGTACGAGGTCTCGCCGCTCACCGGCTTCGATCTCCGCGGCGGAGAGGCCCGAGACCATCGAGACGTAGCCGGGCACGAGGGGGAGCACGCAAGGCGAGACGAAAGAGAGCATCCCCGCGCCGAAAGCCACCAGCAGGCCGAGCGGGTCGGCCGATATGCCGGAGTGGACGACAACCGCTCCCGTCAACGGGCGGAGCCGCGCAGCAGCTCGAGATCGGCGTCGACCATCATGGCGACGAGCTGGCCGAAGTCGACCGTCTGGTCCCAGCCGAGCTCCTGCCGCGCTTTCGTGGCATCCCCGACGAGCAGGTCGACCTCGGCGGGGCGCATGTAGCGCTCGTCGCGAGCCACGACGTGCTCCGACCAGTCCAGACCGACGTGAGAGAACGCCGCCTCGCAGAGGTCGCGCACCGAGTAGGTCTGGCCCGTCGCCACCACGAAGTCGCCGGGCTCTTCGCGCTGGAGCATGAGCCACATCGCCCGCACGTAGTCCCCGGCGAAGCCCCAGTCCCTGCGCGGCTCGAGGTCCCCGAGCATCAGCTTGTCCTCGAGGCCGAGGACGATCCTCGCCACGGCGTGGCTCACCTTCCTCGTCACGAACTCGAGGCCGCGCCTCGGGCTCTCGTGGTTGAAGAGCATCCCCGAGGAGGCGTGCAGGCCGTGGCTCTCGCGGTAGTTGACCGTGATCCAGTGGCCGTAGACTTTCGCCACGCCATAGGGACTGCGCGGATGGAAGGGCGTGGTCTCGGTTTGCGGGACCTCGTGTACCTTGCCGAACATCTCGGAGGAGGACGCCTGGTAGAAGCGGATCTCCGGGTCGACGAGGCGGATGGCGTCGAGCAACCGCGTGACGCCCAGCGCGGTGGTCTCCCCGGTGAGCACGGGCTGGCCCCACGAGGTCTGGACGAAGGACTGCGCCGCGAGGTTGTAGACCTCCGCGGGTCGGTGCTCACGGAGCACTCCTATGAGCGAGATCTCGTCCAGCAGGTCGCCCGCTACGAGGACCAGGTCGTCCTGGATGTGCGCGATCCGTTCGAAGTTGACGGTGGACGAGCGGCGTACCATCCCCACCACCTCATAGCCCTGGCCGAGCAGGAATTCGGCCAGGTACGAGCCGTCCTGACCCGTGATGCCCGTGATCAGTGCTCGCTTGCGCATTCGATCGCCTTCCTCGTCGTGCTCGTCCTGCTCGTGCTGTCTCTCCTGCTCGTCCTGCCCGGCTCGCGGCCCTCAGCGCCCTGACCATCGCGGTGTGCGCTTCTCGAGGAACGCCGCGACCCCCTCGGCTGCGTCCGCGGTTTGGGTATTGAGCGTGAGCAGAGCATGGAGGTGCGCGAGGGCGTCCGCGGCCTCCATGTCCCAGACAGCGTAGAACCCCCCGCGACCGAGCTTCATCACGGCGGGCGACTTCTCGGCCAGGGAGGAGGTGAGCTCGTCCACGGCCGGGTCGAGCTGCTCGTGGGGCACGACCCGGTTTACGAAGCCGATGCGCTCGGCCTCGGCGGCATCCACCACGCGCCCGGTCAGCATGAGCTCGAGCGCCTTCTTGGGCGGCATCGACCGGACCAGGGGCACGGTGATCATGTGGGGCCAGAGCCCGACGTTGATCTCGGGCGCCCCGAAACGGGCGCGGTCGGAGGCCACGACCATGTCGCATGCAAGTGCCAGACCGAAGCCCCCGGCGAGCGCCCAACCCTGGACACGGGCGATCGTCGGCTTGCCGAGCTGCCAGAGGTCGACGAAGACCGAGGCGAGCACCCCCCTCGACTCGTGCAGAGCGAGGAAGTCCTCCTCGCCGACCATCCCTGACAGGTCGGCTCCGGCGCAGAAGGCTTCGTCCCCCGCCCCCGCCAGTACCACGGTGCGGACCCCGGGGTCGTCCTTGGCGCCGCCGAGCATCTCGCGGATTGAGCGCACGACTTCCCACGACATGGCGTTTCGACGCTCGGGCCGGTTGATCGTGATGCGCGCTACCCCGTCGGAGCTCTCGTAGAGAACCTGGTCCTCGGGGCCGTGCACCGCGGTCGACCGTAGCGCGGGGTGTAAGCCATCGCCGGTCCGGCGGATATTGTCGGCGATCGATGGCCCAGCCGGTCGCGGCGATCGTCTCGTACCGCCTGGGCGGAAGCGACGGGGTGTCGGTCGAGTCCGCCAAGTGGGCCTGGGCCCTCGGAGAGCTCGGCTTCGAAGTGCTCCGCGTCGCCGGCGAGGGTGAGGCCGACCGGATCCTCCCGGCGCTGGCGATGCACTCGGGTGAGCGACCGTCGGTAAGCGAGGTCGAAGACGCGCTCGCGCCTGCCGACCTGGTCGTGGTCGAGAACCTGTGCTCGCTACCGCTCAACCCGGATGCGGGATCGGTGGTCGCAGAGGTGCTTCGAGGCCGGTGGGCGCTTCTCCACCATCACGACCTCCCGTGGCAACGCCCCGCTTACGCCGGGTTCGGCGGGCCTCCGGTCGACCCGCGCTGGGCGCACGTCACCGTCAACCAGATGAGTTGCCTCGAGCTGGCGACCCGGGGGATCGCAGCGACCGTCGTGCGCAACACGTTCGACGTCGGCGCTCCGGCGGGCGACCGGGAGCGGACCCGCTCCGCCATCGGACTGGCAGAGCACGACACGCTCGTGCTCCAGCCGACGCGCGCGATCGCGCGCAAGAACGTCGCCGGGGCGATCGCGTTGTGCGAGGCGCTCGACGCGACCTTCTGGCTGCTCGGTCCCGCCGAGGACGGTTTCGGGCCGGAGCTCGAACGGCTCGTGGGCACCGCAGGGTGCCCGGTCGTCATGGGCCGCGATCGCTTCGAAGTGCAGCTGCATATGGAGGATGCTTACGCGGCGTGCGATCTGGTCGTGCTCCCATCGACGTGGGAAGGGTTCGGCAACCCCGCGATCGAATCGGCCGTGCACCGCAGGCCGCTCGCGATCGGTACCTACCCGGTGGCGGCGGAGCTGGCATCGTTCGGCTTCAGGTGGTTCTCGTCGGCGGACTCCTCGGCGGTCGCAGCATGGCTCGAGCAACCTTCGGCGGAGCTCGTCGAGCACAACCACCGGCAGGCGCAGAGACACTTCTCCTTGGCTGACCTACCCGGGCGGATTGCGCGCGTACTGGAAGCAGCAGGCTTGGCGCGCGCCTGAAGCGGGTACTCTGCTCCGATGGAGTCCGAGGTCGTGGCGGACGAAAAGTCGAGCACGAAGCTGCCTGCACCCCAAGCCCCTGAGCGGACGCAATCGCGCAGCACGCCAAAGCGCCTGCCGGCGGACCGCCGTCGCCTTCAGCTGCTCGAAGTGGCACTCAGCCAGTTCGCCAGGCGCGGCTTCAACTCCACGACTATGGACGACATCGCCGAGGCGGCGGGGGTCACCAAGCCCCTGCTCTACCAGCACTTCGATTCCAAGCGCGCGCTGTACCTCGAGTTGGTAGACACGGTCGCAGAGAGCCTCCTCGAGGCAATCGGCAAGGCGGTCGCCGAGGCCGAGGGGCCGCGACAGCAGGTCGAGGGTGGCTTCGCCGCCTACTTCCACCTCGTGGTCACCCACGCGGACGCCTTCAACCTTCTCTTCGGCAGCGACGTCCCCAACGACCCCGAGCTGTCACGGGCAGTGCGCGACGTGGAGAACTCGATCGCCGAGGCGATCGACTCCCTGATCGACGCCGGCCTGGAGGAAGACCACCGCATGATGCTCGCCCATGCGGTTGTAGGTATGGCCGAGGCGGCCAGCCGGCACTTCCTCACCACTCGCGCACGGCGCGACGGCGGCAGCGCTCTGGAGCGAGCCTCGGTCTCCTCTACCGAGGCGACGAAGCTCGCGGCCCGTCTCGCCGATCTGGCTTGGGCAGGACTGCGCTCCGTGCACCGCGACTGACAGGTCCAGCGGACCTCTAGAGCCTCTCGGCCAGCTCGCCTACCAGCCGCTCCACCTCGCGCGCGCAGTCGACATAGTCCACGTCCTCCCCACCCGCGGGGTCCGCCACGTCACCCTGATCCTCGGGGTCGAGCTCTGCCAGGTGGAGCGCCGCGACCCGCCGGGAGAGCGGCTGCGGCCCAGGTGAAAGGTTGGCAGCCAGCCAGCGCAAGGTGGCTGTGCGGTCCGAAGCCGCTGGATGGCGGCGGCGCACATAGCGAACGTGCTCCGAGGCCATGGCGATCACCAGATCCGCGACGTCCACGTCGGACTCGGCTACCTGCCGGCTGCGGTGGGCAGGGGCATCCAGGCCTATCGCCGACAGGGCGTCGCGTGTCCGCCGGCTCATCGGCTGGTGCTCGACGACGTGCGTGCCCGCCGTGGTCACCCGCGCCCCGACCCCGTGTGCGTCGAACAGGGCCCCGGCCATGACCGAGCGCGCCGCGTTGCCCGTGCAGAGCACCAGGACGTTGGCGCGCGGGTCGTCGTCCTGTGAGTTGTGCGCCCCATCCCTCGGCATCGCCCGATTTCTCCTCTTGGCCCTGTCCATTCGTGTGGTTCGTTGTGCGGACCGGCTCTTCGGCCGCTCGTCGAGAACGACCGGTCCCCGAGGCGGCTTGCGCGGCCGTGCACGAAACCCGACCAATCCGATAAACTTTAGGCCGTCCCCAGGAAGTTGGCCCTAGAGCAGGAGGTGATCCGCATGGCCGTCAACCCGAGATCCCTTCTCAGCTTCCCCAACCCCGTGAACGAGCTCGCTGCGCGATTCGTGGCCGGGGTGGTGGTCGCCATGTGTGTCGCGGCCATCGGCTTCGGCCAACCCTGGCTGATCGTTCCCCTCGTCTACGGATTCTGGGCCCGTGTCCTCACCGGGCCGAAGCTCAGCCCCCTCGGCCAGCTGGCAACGCGGGTGGTGGCCCCTCGGCTCGGACCCGCCCGCCCGGTCGCCGGGCCCCCCAAGCGTTTCGCCCAGGCGATGGGCGCCGCGTTCTCGACAGCTGCGCTGGTGCTCTGGTTCGGCTTCGGGGAGCACGCCGCGACGTGGGCGGTGCTGGGCGCGCTCGCCGGTGCCGCCTCCCTCGAGTCCTTCTTCGGCTACTGCCTCGGGTGCCGGATCTTCGGCCTCCTGATGAAGGCAGGGGTGGTCCCCGAGGAGGTGTGCGCTGCCTGCGCGGACGTGAGCCTGCGCTACCCGCAGCTGCGCCGCGAGGCAGCCGCCTGAGCCGTCATTCCCAACTGGCGGCCACCTGTTACAAAACCGATTGACAACAAACTGGCTCGGGTGGAGACTCACCGGGGGTTCTCACGGACGAGGCCCGCCGGACCAGGGGGTATCCGTATGGCAGTCATCCAATCGGTAATCAGCAGGGTCCAGCCCGGCCGTTTCGAGGACATGTTGGGACTCGGCCTCGAGGTGACGAAGCTCTACGAGCGCCTGGGTTGCGACACGACGCGGCTCATGATCGCCGGTATCGCGGGGGAAGTCTCCGGCCAGTGCGTGTTCTCATCCGAGCACGAGAGCATGACGGAGTACGGCGCGTTCCAGGAGAGGTTGATGGCTGACTCGGAGATGCAGTCGATCTTGTCGAGGGTCCGCTCCGCCGAGAGCCCCGTCACCCTCGAGCAGCAGAGCATCGCAGGGGAGATCCCCCTCGGACGGACTCCGAAGGCCGGCAGGGGCAGCGTCGTCGAGGTCCACGTGAGCACCGTGACCCCCGGACGGCTCGAGGACGTGCTCGCCTTGGGACGGCGCGTCTGCGACTTCGTCGAGGCCAACGGCGCCCTGAACGCGAGGAACTTCCAGATGGCTTACGCCGGGACGGGCACCGGGATGATGATGGCAAGCTGGGAGCACGAGAGCCTGAGCGCGTGGGGCAAGACGAGCGACGCGTTCCAGAACGACCCCGAGGGTCAGGCGATCGCTGCTTCGGTGAGCGCCCCGAACCCACCGAGCACCCTCGTCTTCAGCGGCGTCTACACCGAGATCCCGCTGTAGAACCTGCACGGGACGTGCTCCGGGCGCTGAGGCTGCAAGAAGCTCGTAGTCTCGGCCTCTCGCTCCCGCCACGTCCCGACGGGCGAGTCGCACGGGCCCCTTCCGTGCTGTTAGACACCACCAGGTGAGCATCCTCGGCAACCGGGTCCTCCGCAAGGAGGACCCGGCCTTCCTCACGGTCGGCGGCAAGTACGTCGCGGACCTCGACCTTCCCGGAACCGCCTGGGTCACCTACGTTCGCTCGCCGGTCGCGCACGGGCGCATCTCGTCCGTGGACCTCGACGAGGCGCGCTCGGCTCCCGGGGTGATCGACGTCGTCACCTCTGCAGAGATCGACCTGGACCCGCTCCCGCCCGACGTTCCCATGCTCAACCAGGCCATGACGCGGCCTTTTCTCGCCAAAGGTGCCGTGCGCTTCGTCGGTGAGCCCGTGGTGGCGATCGTGTCGGAGACCCGCGAGGCGGGAGCCGATGCCTCGGAGCTGGTCGTCGTGGACTACGAACCGCTACACGCCGTGGTCGACCTGTCCGAGGCTCGCCGCGACGAGACGCTGCTGTTCGAGGAGGCCGGGACCAACGTCGCCTTCGCCGGGGTCGGTGACAGCGACGACTCGTTCTTCGAAGGATGCGATGTCGTGGTCCGCGAGCGGGTCGTCAACCAGCGCGTCGCCCCCTGCCCGCTCGAAGTGCGCGGCGCCGCGGCGCGCTGGGAGCCCGACGGCAAGCTGGTATTCAACGTCTCCACTCAGGCCCCTCACGCAGTGCGGGACGCGCTGGTCAAGTGCCTAGGGATCACGCCCGAGCAGGTGCAGGTGGTGGCCCCCGACGTCGGCGGCGGTTTCGGTTCGAAGGGGGGCAACTACCCCGAGGAGCTGCTGGTCGCGTGGCTCGCCCGCAGGGTGGGACGCCCATGCCGGTGGGTGGAGACCCGATCGGAGAGCATGCTGGGCCTCGGGCACGGCCGGGCCCAGGTCCAGGATTTCGAGATAGGAGGGAGCAGCGACGGCAAGATCCTCGCCTACCGTCTCGACCTGCTCCAGGACGCCGGCGCGTACCCGAGCCTCGGCGCTGTACTGCCGTTCCTCACGAAGATGATGGCGACCGGCACGTACGACATAGCGAAGGTCGACTGCGGCTTCGCGTCGGTCGTGACCAACACCACGGCCACAACCGCCTACCGCGGCGCTGGCAGGCCCGAGGCGACCGCCGTGATCGAGCGCGCCGTCGACCGCTTCGCGGCCGAGATCGGCATGGACCCGGCCGAGGTCAGACGCAGGAACCTGGTGACCAAGGACAGGTTCCCGTTCCAGACCCCCACCGGAGCCCTCTACGACTCGGGTGACTACGTGGGCGCGCTCGACCTGCTCCTCGAGTCCTCGGGCTACGACGCGTTGCGGAAGGAGCAGGCGGAGCGCAGGCGCTCGGGCGGCACCCGCCATCTGGGCCTAGGGCTCTCGTCGTACGTGGAGATCACCAACGGCATCCCCGGCGGCGAGTTCGGCTCGGTGGAGGTGCTCGCCGACGGGAAGGTGCTCGTGAAGACCGGGACGTCTCCGCATGGGCAGGGGCACGTGACCGCTTGGTCGATGATCGTGGCGGAGGCGCTCGGAGTCGACGTGGAGGACGTCGAGGTGGTCCACGGTGACACCGACGCAGTCGCACGGGGGGTGGGGACCTTCGGTTCGCGCTCGCTTCAGACCGGTGGAGCCGCTGTGCACCAGGCGGCAGGCGAGGTCGTTGAGAAAGCCAAGTCGGTCGCGGCCTCGCTGCTCGAGGCCGACCCGAAGGACGTCGTCCTCGACAGCTCCTCGGGTCGCTTCCACGTCGCGGGGACTCCGGCGATGTCCCGCTCGTGGGCGGAGCTGGCGGCGGCGGCGGGTGAGCTCGGAGAGGGCCCGCTCGCGGCGGAGGCCGACTTCGTCCCCGAAGGACCCTCCTTTCCGTTCGGCTGTCACCTTGCAGTCGTCGAGGTGGACTCCGAGACCGGCAAGGTGACCGTGGCGCGGATGGTCGACGTGGACGACGCCGGAAGGATCCTCAACCCTCTCCTGGCCGAGGGCCAGCTGCACGGCGGGCTGGCACAAGGTATCGCCCAGGCGTTGCTCGAGGAGTTCGTCTACGACTCCGAGGGGAACCCACTCACGACGAACCTCGCGGACTATGCGTTCATCAGCGCCACCGAGCTCCCGAGCTTCGAGAGCAGGTTCATGGAGACGCCGACGCCGATGAACGCCCTGGGCGCGAAGGGCATCGGCGAGTCCGGCACCATCGGCTCCACCCCGGCCGTCCAGAACGCGGTGGTCGACGCCCTGTCCCATCTCGGTGTAAGGCACATCGACATGCCCACCACTCCCGAGCGGGTCTGGCGGGCGCTCGAGGAGTCGTCGACGGCGCCGAAAATAGAGCCATAGAGAAAGAGGTATTGCCGTGCAGGTGGAGATGACGGTCAACGGTGTCCGACACTCCCACGAGGTGGAGCCCCGCCTCCTTCTCGTTTACTACCTGCGGGACGTGGTCGGTCTCACCGGCACCAACGTCGGCTGCGACACCACTTCGTGCGGCGCGTGCACGGTGCTGCTCGGCGGGGAGTCGGTCAAGTCCTGCACCGTCCTCGCGGTCCAGGCCGACGGGGCCGAGATCACGACGATCGAGGGCATGGCCCGGGACGGGAAACTCCACCCGATCCAGGAGGCGTTCCGCGAGCACCACGGCCTCCAGTGCGGCTACTGCACCCCCGGCATGGTCATGGCGATCGCCTCGCTGCTCGAAGAAGTGCCCGACCCGACGGAGAAGGATGTGCGCGAGGGCCTCGAGGGCAACCTCTGCCGGTGCACCGGCTACCACAACATCGTCCTGGCCGCTCTTGCGGCCGCCCGGGATCCCGAGCTGCGCGCAGCCCGAGGGGGAGCCGCGAGATGAGCACGACACGGGTCGAGACCCCCGGGGGATCGGCCGGCAACGGGGAGACGCGGGCATGATCCCAGCCAAGTTCGACTACGTAAGAGCGTCCTCTGTGGAGGAAGCGGTGGACCTGCTGTCTTCGAACATCGACGATGCCAAGCTCCTCGCCGGCGGACACTCGCTGCTGCCCCTCATGAAGCTCCGGCTGGCGACGCCCTCGTTGCTGGTGGACGTGGGCAGGTTGCGGGAGCTGTCGTACGTGCGCGACTCGGGAGACCACCTCTCGATCGGGGCGCTCACACGCCACCGGGACCTCGAGATCGACCCACTGCTCGCCGAGCACGTCCCGTTGCTCGCGCACGTGGCCAGCCAGGTAGGCGATCCCCAGGTACGCCACCGCGGGACGATCGGCGGATCGGTCTCTCACGGTGATCCCGCGTCCGACCTGCCCGCCGCCCTGCTGGCCCTGGACGCCACGTTCGTGGCCCGAGGGCCCTCGGGTGAGCGCACGGTCCCAGCCGCCGAATTCAGCAAGGGCTTCTTGGAGACGGCGCTCGCGCCCGACGAGATGCTCGTCGAGATCCGCGTGCCCAAGAAGACCGGAGCGCGCTGGTCGTTCCAGAAGTTCAACCGCCGGGCCCAGGACTGGGCGATCGTGGGGGTGGCGGCGGTGCGCGACGGCTCGAGCGCGATCGCACTCGTGAACATGGGCTCGACCCCGCTTCGGGCCTCGGCGACTGAGGCAGCCCTCGACTCCGGCGCTTCCGCCGCGGAGGCAGCCGAGCGAGCCGACGAGGGCGCCGAGCCCACCTCCGACTTGAACGCCTCGACCGAGTTCAGGCGCCATCTCGCCCGCGTGCTGGTGCGAAGGGCACTCGAGGAGGCCGGGGCCTGAGCGAGTTGAGCGGTCCCGAGGAGGTGGGAGCCTGAGCGAGGTGAGCGGTAACGAGGAGGTCGACAGCCCGGCGGAAGTGGTACGCGCGCTCGGACGCTACGCGTACCTCGCAGACGAGTCGCTCGCCACGGTCGTGTTCCTCGCCCTGAACATGCGCAGGCCGCTCTTCTTGGAGGGCGAGGCCGGGGTCGGGAAGACCGAAGTGGCGAAGGTCCTTTCTCGCTGGACCGGAGGGGAGCTGCTGCGGCTCCAGTGCTACGACGGGATCGACGTCTCCCAAGCCGTCTACGAGTGGGACTACTCACGCCAGCTGTTGCACCTGAGGGCGGCCGAGTCCGCTGGCGCCACATCGAGCACCGGCAGGGACCTGGAGGACGAGCTGTTCTCCGAGCGCTTCCTCGTGCGACGGCCTCTGCTCAGGGCCATCGAGGACTCGGGTAGCGCTGCGGCGCCGGTACTCCTGATCGACGAGATAGACCGGGCCGACGACGAGTTCGAGGCGTTCCTGCTCGAGATCCTGGCCGACTACACAGTGACGGTGCCCGAGCTGGGGACCTTCTCCGCCACGAGGCCGCCGGTCGTCGTGATCACCTCCAACCGCACCAGGGACGTGCACGACGCTCTCAAGCGCAGGTGCCTCTACCACTGGGTGGATCACCCCACACTCGAGCGCGAGGTCGAGATCGTCGAGCTCAAGGTCCCCGGAGTCGACGGGGAGCTCGCCATACAGGTCGCCGCCGCGGTCGCGGAGCTACGAGGCATGGGCCTCTACAAGGTCCCCGGGGTGGCCGAGACGATCGACTGGGCGCAGGCTCTCACCACCCTCGGCGCGACGCGACTCGACGCCACCTCCGTCGAGCGCACCCTCGGGAGCGTGCTCAAGTACAGGGAGGACGCCGAGAGGGTTCGGCAGGCGGGGGTCGCCGAGCTCGTGCGCTCCGCCGTCGCGCGGGGAGGCTGACGACGCGACGACTGTCGGAGGTAGCGGTGGGCTTCGGCACAGCCCTACGGGCGAGCGGCCTCGACGCTCCGGTCAGCTCGGTCTCCTGCTTCGCCCGAGCTCTCGCCGCAGTCGGCGTCGGCCACCCCGAGCACGTCTACTGGGCCGGCCACGCATCGTTCGTCCGCCGCCCCGAGGACTCGGGCGTGTACTCCGCGGCGTTCGCCTCGTACTTCGGCCACGGCGCGGCAGCCGAGGTCGACAGGTTGCCCGCGGTTGCGCTCACCCTGCTCGTCGACGACGGGGACGCCACCGGTGAGGACGAGGATGCCGGCGAACGAGACTCCCCGGTCCACCTGGTCCGCTACAGCAGGTCCGAGCTGTTGCGCCAGAAGGACTTCGCCGCGTGCAGCGAGGACGAGATCGCGCAGGTGCACCGGCTAATGGCCTCCATGCGACATCGCTCACCGCGGCGGACCACGCGGCGCCGGGTCCCCGCCCGCCGCTCAGGCGGATCGCCGGACCTGCGCAGGACAATGCGCCGCGCCATGCGCCACGGCGGGGAGCCCGTGCGGCTCGCCAGGCTCGGCCGTGGCGAGAGGGACAGGGCGGTGGTGCTCCTGGTCGACGTGAGCGGCTCGATGGAGCCCTACGCCCGGGCGTTCCTGCATTTCGCCCACGCATCGGTGGCGGCGCGCCGTCGGGTGGAGGCGTTCACCATAGGTACGAGGCTCACCAGGATCACGCGCGAGCTCTCTTGGCACGACCCCGACGCGGCGATCTCGCGTGCAGCCGAGTCGGTGGCGGACATTTCCGGGGGCACGCGCCTCGGCGACAGCCTCGAGAGCTTCAACGACCGCTTCGGCGTGGCCGGCATGGCGAGGGGCGCTGTCGTCGTGATCCTCTCCGACGGCTGGGACCGAGGCGACCCCGAGAAGATCGCCGTCGAGATGGCAAGGCTCAGGCGAGTGGCGTACCGCGTAATCTGGGTCAACCCTCTCAAGGCGACCCCCGGATACGAGCCGCTCGCCCGGGGGATGGCCGCCGCCCTCGGTTACGTGGACGTGTTCGTGGAGGGTCACTCGCTCGGCTCGCTGGAGAGGCTCGTCGAGCTGATGGGAGCGCAGGGCTCACGGAGGGAAGAGGCAGGACGATGGAGCTGAGCAACGAGTTCGAGGTCGGGGTGCCGGTGGGCACAGCGTGGGACGTGCTCACCGACGTGCAGCGAATCGCACCGTGCCTTCCGGGCGCCGAACTGCGGGAGATCGAGGGCGAGGAGTACCGGGGCGTGGTGAAGGTGAAGGTCGGCCCGATCAGCGCCGAGTACCGAGGAGCCGCCCATTTCGTCGACAAGGACGACTCCTCGCACCGGGCAGTGCTGCGCGCCGAAGGACGCGAGACGCGCGGACAAGGCAACGCCAATGCGACCATCACCGCCACCCTCGAGCCGTCCGAGAAGGGGACCAAGGTCTCGGTGGTCACCGAGCTTCAGATCACAGGAAAGGTCGCTCAATTCGGCCGGGGCGTGCTGGCCGACGTCTCGAACAAGATCCTCGGTCAGTTCGTCGAGAATCTCGAGACCACCGTCCTGGACGCCCCGGACACCAACGCCGTGGAGAAGAGCACAGCGTCACGGTCGCAGCCCGACGTTGCGACGGCGGAGCGCAACGGATCCTCGAGTGACGGTGCCTCAGGTGATGGTGCCTCGGGTGACGGTAGCGGCGTCCGGCAGGTCCAGGCCAAGCCGGCGGAGCCCGTGGACCTCCTCGAGATGGCCGGGGCCCCGGTCGCCCGTCGCGTGCTGCCGGTGATCGGCGGAGTGCTGGCGGTCCTCGGCGCCCTCGCGCTCCTCCGCAGGCTGAGAAGAGGTTCTTCCCGCCGCTAGCCCGCACGAAGTCAGTGCAAGGCGATCAGCGCGCCGAGGGCGAAGCCGGTGGCAACCAGCCACAGCACGGTCGGCGACTTGTGCAACCACCGGCTCACCTGGCTCATGCCGTGTAGACACCTCCACTGCTGACCACGACCGGCACCGACGGGAGCGGGAGCTGCGCCGGCCCGTTCACCACCGCACCGGTCTGGGCATTGAAGCGGCTTCCGTGGCACGGGCAGATTATCTGGCCGTCCTGAACGGTCCCAACGATGCACCCCTGGTGGGTGCAGACGGCGGAGAACCCGTGAACATCTCCCGTCTTGCTCCGGCTGAGTACAACCTTGGCCGAGGCCAGCACGATCCCGCCTCCGAGCGGTATCTGCGACACCCGGGCAAGCAACTGGCGGCTTGGTGCCGGGCTAGGTCCGTAGGCGTTGGCAGCGCTGGTGCCGTTGGGAGTCCGCGCCGCCGAGCTGTTGGCCGCCACCACGTACCCGACCACCCCGGCCGCCACGGTGAGCAGCGTCCCGCGCATCAGCGATCGCCGCGACACCGGGCCCTCGCTCATGTGAGCGGTAACCCGGGACGCGTGAAGAACCACAGTGCTGCCGTCAGCCAGACTGTGAGGAACAGCACCAGCACGGTGCCCCCGAGCACGGGCAACGCCCATCCAGGCAGACCACGGACGCGCAAGCCAATCATCTTGGCGGCGTACGCGCCGTAGAAGAGGCATCCGGCCGTGGCGTGCACTGCCACTCGCAGCGTGGTGGTGACGTAGCCGAGCGACCAGATGCAGTGGAAGGCCACCGGAAGGCTCAAGGTGAAGCCGATGCTGCCGCTCCAGCGGTGCACGCCCGGAAGCCAGCTCGGCGCAGCCGGCTTGCCTGGCAGACGGCCCCACATCCACAGGGCCGTCACTAGCTGCACCAGTACGAAGACCAGGACGGCGGTGCTGACCCACGTTTTCATCTGCAGCATCCCTGAGAACCCGAGGAGGAAGATGGGTTTGCGTGCCGGGGTGTGCAGACGGGCGTAGAGGCCGAGCGACAGTGCGACCCCTGCGCCGACGAGAAGCATGAGCGCGGCCGATTGGCGGACCCTCTGCGGGGAAGCGACCGCAGTCGTCATCAAGACAAATCTAACCCGAGCGCCTCAGGCGACACCTGGGTCGGTGCGCAGGGCCATACCAGCTCAGACCTACTGGATGTGGATGCCGGAGATTGCCCTGGCGATGATCAGCCGCTGGATCTCGGACGTGCCTTCGAAGATCGTGTGTAGGACCCTCCGGGGGTCGGAGCAGTCGCCGGAGTAGGCCTGAGCTGCTCGATCGTCGGATGCCGTTGCTCGGTTCGGCACCATTGGGACGTAGTTGTAGGGATGAGTAGGACGGATTCGAGCACACACCTCGGTGTCATGATTCACCCTCATGCCGCGCCTCTCCGCCTTCTATGGCCTCGTGATCTACATGTACTGGAACGACCACGCTCCCCCGCACTTCCATGTCGAGTAAGGAGACGAGGAGGCTCTCATCGTGATCCACGACGGCAGAGTCCTCGCCGGATCACTCCCCCGCAGAGCTCTTCGCCTCGCCCGGGAGTGGCGCAGGCTCCACCAGGAAGAACTCTTTCAGGCTTGGGCACTCGCATCCCAGCACAGCAACCCCGGTACGATTGAGCCGTTGCCATGAAGAAGCTCATCAAGATCCCCAAGGTCGTAAACGCCGAGGTCACAGCGCCCTACCGGCTTCACCTGACCTTCGACGACGGGTTGGCTCGCGACGTCGACATGTCCGACTGGCTCTGGGGGGACATGTTCGAGCCCCTCAAGGACCCGGAATTCTTCGCGCGGGTGACCGTCGATCACGGGACAGTCGTCTGGCCCAACGGCGTCGACCTGGATCCGGTTGTCCTGCACGGTGACTTCGAACCTGCTAGTTCGCCCCGGTATACGGAGGCCGGCAACCCGGCGCACGACTCGCGCTGAGGATCCACACGCTGCGACAGCGTGGCGTCGACCAGCAGCCTCATGTGGAGGGCCGCAGGGCAGTTCACGCTCGTAGACAGCGGCGCCCGGATACCCCAGCGCAGATCGCAGGCTGAGCGGTTTGTAGCTTAGGCGAGCAGCGCCCTCAACTTGTCCTCGGGTGTCCCTTCGCTCGTGAAGAGCGGCCTACAAGGCACCTGCGCCAACCAGAGCGAGAGTTCTACGAGTTCGATGTCGTCATGCATCCACCGGTAGTTATCCGCCAAATGGGAGAACTCATTCATCGTGCCAAGGACACTTCGACTCGCAGTCTTGGACAGCGCGTACTCGTTCATCGTTCGCACTTCAGTGTCTATGGCATTCCCGTCTGCTCCGATCTCCCTCGCTACTTCTGCGAAGGCGAACGGGAAGCGCTTGAGAACCGATGCAGCCGGTGCGAACGGCACCAGCACAGGTAAGAGGGACATGGCATTAACGAAAATCGCAACCTGCGGCCGCCAGAACCAGACGTTGGCGTACCAGTCGCCCAGGCGCCCCGACGATACGACTCCGGCGTCGGCACGACCGACCCGATCAAGGAACTTTTTCGTGCCCCTTACCACTAGCACCGGTCACAGTATGTCTGGCGTCATGAGCGTGTTCCATGTAAGGAGCGAGCTGAGCCGAGCTATTGGATGTGCACTCCAGAGATCGCCCGGGCGATGATCAGGCGCTGTATCTCGGATGTCCCCTCGAAGATCGTGTAGATCTTCGAATCGCGGTGCCAGCGCTCGACGGGGTGGTCGCGTATGTAGCCGTACCCGCCCATTATCTGTATCGCCTGTTCGGTCACCCATACCGCTGTCTCGCCTGCGTAGAGCTTCGACATCGAGCCTTCACCAGAGGTGAACGGCACTCGCTTGGCACCCATCGAGGCTGCGCGCCACACGAGCAGTCTCGAGGCGTCGATACGCGTCTTCATGTCCGCCAGCTTGAACGCGATTCCCTGGTTCTCGATGATCCGGCGGCCGAAGGCCTTGCGCTCCTTGGCGTACTCGAGGGAGTACTCGTACGCGGCACGGGCGATGCCCAGTGCCTGGGCACCCACGACGGGTCTCGTGGCCTCGAAGGTGGCCATGGCGGCCTGGGAGGACGAGGGCTTTCCCTCCCGTGCGCGCGCCAGCTTGGCGTCGAGCTTCTCCTTGCCGCCGAGGAGGCAGCGACCAGGGACGCGCACGTCGTCGAGGACGACCTCGCCGGTGTGCGAGGCCCTGATCCCCATCTTCTTGAACTTCTGACCCGCCGTAAGGCCCTTGGTGCCGGGCGGCACCACGAAGCTTGCCTGGCCTCGAGACCCGAGCTCGGGGTCGACCGTGGCTACGACGACGTTTACATCCGCGATACCGCCGTTGGTGATCCACGTCTTCGTCCCGTTTATCACCCATTCGTCCTTCGCCTCGTCATAGACGGCGCGGGTGCGAAGCGAGCTCACGTCTGACCCGGCGTCGGCCTCCGACACGCAGAACGCAGCCAGCTGGATCTTCTCAGGGGTACCGAAGCACTGCGGACCCCACTCCATCAGCTGTTCGGGTGTGCCGTTGGCAGCCACCCCGGCCAGGCCCAGGGAGCTCCCCCATATCGCCAAGGCGATCCCCGCGTCCCCCCAAGACAGCTCCTCGTTCGCGATGGGCATCGTGAGGCCGGTCGGGTCCAAGAAGGCCTGGGCCAAGAAGTCGAAGGAGTACAGCCCTACCTTCGCCGCCTCCTCGATGATGGGCCAGGGGGTCTCCTCGCGCTCGTCCCACTCGTGGGCCGCAGGCCTCACGACGTCTTCTGCGAAGTCGTGCACCCACTTCTGGATCTGGAGCTGGTCTTCGTTCAGCTCGAGCGAGAACTCCGACATGGCGTCTCTCCCCTGTAGAGGCGAGTCACCGGCCGGTCGTTGCTAGTTGGTACCGCCCGGTGGCCGCTTGACCGCTCCTTGCGCCGAAGAAGGTCCCGCCCTCTCCAAGCCGAGGAGCTCCTACCTGTTGTTACTCAACGGTAACCTACAGGGGCGCCGAGAGGCAAGGGATCGCCCGGCGCGCCCGCTCCCTGTCGGGGTCGGGCAGCAGGTGGCCGGGGCTGGCCTGCAGGTTCTCAGGAGCAGGCCCGCACCAAAGCGTCGAACAGGGAGGCATCGCGCTCGGCCTCGGGGTGCCACTGGACCCCCAGGAGAAACCCCGGGCCCGGGCCCTCCAGCGCCTCCACCACCCCGTCGTCACATACTGCGCTGACCACCAGACCCTCCCCCACCCTGCCGACCGCCTGGTGGTGGTGACAGGGCACGACCAGCTCCGTGCTCTTCGCCACCTCGGCCAGCCGGCTTCCTGGGACCACCCTCACCGACCTGGGCACGAAGGAGCCGGGATCCGGCATGTGGTCGCGGCGTCCTGCCTCGTCGGGAAGGTGCTGTAGGAGCGTGCCTCCGCGTGCAACGTTCAAGAGCTGCATCCCCCTGCAGATCGCCAGCAGGGGCTTCGAGCTCCGCGCGCACTCCGCTACGAGGGCCAGCTCGTAGACGTCTCGCGCGGGGTCGGGGCTCTGGGTCTGCTCGTGCGAACTCTCTCCGTACCGAGCGGGATCGACGTCCACCCCTCCGGTGAGCACTATGCCGTCGAGACGCGCAACCGCCGTTGCCGCTGCCGCTGCAGCTGCACGCTCGTCGCCGGCGGCCGCGGCGGGAGCTGGGAGGAGGACGGCCACCGCGCCCGCCGCTTCGACGCGACGAACGTAATCGGCGGGCACCAGCGTGGCGGTCGTGTCCCAGCATCCCCAACGCGCCTGCTGCTCGGATGTGGTGATCCCGACGACGGGCGCGGCCAGGGGCCTCATGCCGAGATGGCGATCGCTCACAGCGGGGTGACGTAAGCGCCGCTTATCCCGCCGTCCACGAGGAAGGTGGAGGCGGTGACGAACGAGGAGTCGTCGGAGGCGAGGAAGGCCGCCGCCGCGGCGATCTCCTCAGGCTTGGCGAAACGGCCCATGGGCACGTGCACCAGGCGCCTCGCAGCGCGGTCGGGGTCCTTGGCGAAGAGCTCGCGCAGGAGGGGGGTGTCGACCGGGCCGGGGCACAGCGCGTTTACCCTCACCCCCTGGCGCGCGAATTGGACGCCGAGCTCGCGCGACATAGCGAGCACGCCCCCCTTCGAGGCTGTGTAGGAGACCTGAGACGTGGCGGATCCCATGACGGCCACGAAGGACGCCGTGTTGATGACCGCTCCTCCTCCACGTTCCAAGAGGTGGGGTATCCCGTGCTTGCAGCAGAGATAGACGCTTCTCAGGTTCACCTGCTGCACGCGGTCGAACACGTCCGGCGTAGTGGTGAGCACCGAGTCGTCCTCCGGCGGGGATATGCCGGCGTTGTTGAAACACACGTCGATACCCCCGAGCTCGGAGCTGGCTTTTCGGTACATGGCGACGACGCTCGCTTCGTCCGACACGTCGACCTCGACGAAGAGCCCGCCCACCTCGGAAGCCACCTCTTCGCCGCCGGTCCCGGGACGGTCGGCCACCACGACTCTCGCTCCTTCGGCAGCGAACCGGATCGCACTCGCACTGCCGATCCCACCCGCCCCGCCGGTGATGACCGTCACCCTTCCCTCGAGACGGTTCGGTGCGGTCACAGGCGTTCGAAGCCTCTGAAGCGCTCCCAATCGGTGACAGCCGAGTCGTACGCCTCCAGCTCTACACGAGCCATGTTGCAGTAGTGCTCCACTACCTCGTCGCCGAACGCGTGGCGTGCCGTCGAGCTCTTCTCGAACAGCTCGTAGGAATCACGCAAGGTGGGGGGAATGTGAAGAGCGTCCGCGGAAGCAGAGGCAGAGGCATAGGCGTTCCCGACGACGGGGGGCTCGAGCGACATCTCGTGCTCCACCCCGTGGAGGCCTCCAGCGACCATGGCGGCGAGGGCCAGGTACGGGTTCACGTCCCCGCCGGGCACGCGATTCTCCACCCGCAACGACGACCCGTTGCCCACCACTCGCAGCGCGCACGTGCGGTTGTCCCGTCCCCACGCGACGGTGGTGGGGGCGAACGAATCTCGCCTGAAACGCTTGTAGCTGTTGACGTTCGGAGCGAAGAAGAGCGTGAGCTCCCGCAGCGTGGCCAGCAGGCCGGCGACGAAGTGCTCGAAGACGACGGATATACCGCCGGGGCGGTCTCCGGCCATGACGGGTGCGCCAGCACCATCGCGCAACGAGAGGTGGATGTGGCACGAGTTGCCCTCGCGTTCGTCCACCTTTGCCATGAAGGTCAGGCTCATGCCCTCCTGGGACGCGATCTCCTTGGCGCCGAGCTTGTAGACGGCGTGGTTGTCGGCCGTGGTGAGCGCGTCGGAGTACCGAAACGCGATCTCGTGCTGCCCCAGGTTGCATTCGCCCTTCGCCGACTCGGGCTCGAGACCGGCACCTGCCATCTCGGTGCGTATGCGGAGCAGCAGAGGCTCGACCCGCGAAGTGCCGAGGATCGAGTAGTCGACGTTGTAGAGATTCGCCGGCACCAGCCCTTGGTAGCCCTTCGCCCAGGCCTGCTCGTAGGTATCGCGGTAGACGATGAACTCGAGCTCGGTCCCGGCCATGGCCGTCCACCCGAGATCGGAGAGCCGATCGAGCTGCGCGCGCAACACTTGACGGGGTGAGGCGACCACGGGGGAGGCGTCCTCCCATTCGAGGTCTGCCAGGCAGAGCGCCGTGCCGGGGTGCCACGGCAGCAGGCGCAAGGTGGAGAGGTCGGGCCGCATGACGAAGTCCCCGTACCCGCGCTCCCAAGAGGACATCTCGTACCCGTCGACCGTCCGCATGTCCACGTCGACGGCGAGGAGATAATTGCACGCTTCGGCGCGGTGTGGCACGACCTCGTCGAGGAAGTACCTGGCGTGACAGCGCTTGCCCTGGAGCCGTCCCTGCATGTCGCACGCGGCGAGGACGACGGTGTGGAGGTCCCCTGACGAGACGAGGCGGCTCAGCTCGTCGAGGTCGAGCCGTGTCCTCCTACCAGCGCGCGCCATGTCCCAACTGTAAGACAACCCACGAAGCGTCGGCGCCCCGCGGACCTCGGAGGTATCGCTCAGCGGTGGAGCCGGGTACCGCGTGGGGAGTCCTCCACCACCCATCCGGCGCGCTGGAGCTCGTCGCGGATCGCGTCGGCCCTGCCCCAGTCGCCGGCTGACCGGGCGGCGTCGCGCTCTGCGACGATTGCGGCAGTCTGCGGATCGACGTCGGTGTCCCCGCCCCGCAGAGTGAGACCCATGGCTCCGCACAGCACCGCCACGGTGACGGCCAGAGCGCGGGCATCGACGTCCTCTCCGGCGTCGGCGAGCGCGTTCGCACGCCGGACGGTCTCGAACACCGCGGCAAGCGCTGCGGGTGTGTCGAGGTCGTCGTCCATGAGCTCGAGGAACTCGCCGAGCACCCGCGGGTCGGCGCCGGCGGCCTCAGCCGCCTCGAGCGTCACCCCCGACAGTTCGGAGTCGAGCTCGAAACGCCGAGCCAGCGAGTCCAGGCGCGCCAACGCCTCCTCGGCGTCGGCGATCGTCTCGGGAGTCACCTCGATAGGCGAGCGGTAGTGCGATCGCAGTACCAGGAGCCGGTACGCGCGGGCGTCGGTCCTGGCGAGCAGGTCCGTGAGCGAGGTGAAGTTGCCCAACGACTTGGACATCTTCTCGCCCTCGACCTCCACCCAACCGTTGTGCACCCAGTGACGGGCGAAGCTCCTCCCTAGCGCTACCGCCTGCGCTCGCTCGTTCTCGTGGTGGGGGAAGATGAGGTCGATCGCCCCACCATGCAGGTCGAATCCTTCACCGAGAAGGTCGAGCGACATGACCACGCACTCTGTGTGCCAACCCGGCCGCCCGGCACCCCAAGGGGCGTCCCATGTGGGCTCGCCCGGCTTGGCCCCTTTCCACAGCACGAAGTCGAGCGGGGAGCGCTTCTCCTCGTTGGCCTCTATACGAGCTCCCGATCGCAGCGACTCCAGCGGCTGGTGGGCGAGCAGGCCATAGCCGCTCACCTCGGAGGTGTCGAGGTAGATACCGTCGGACGTGGGGTATGCGGCCCCCGAGCCGAGCAGCTGGCCGATGACGTCGATCATCCCGTTGACGTACTCCGTCGCATGAGGTGTGTGATCGGGACGCAGGACCCCGAGACTGTCCATGGCGGACCACCATTGCGCTTCGAACTCCGCTGCGACCTCCGGCTCGCTGCGGCCCTCGGCCGCCGCTCTCTGGATGATGTGGTCGTCGATGTCGGTGACGTTCGAGACGTAACGGACGTCGAGCCCCCGAAACTTGAGGTACCTGCGCAAGACGTCGAACACGAGCGTGAACCGGCCGTGGCCGATGTGGGGGAGGTCGTAGACGGTCGGGCCGCACACGTACATCGACACCCTTCCCTCGTCGCGCAGCTCGAGGGGCCTCACACTCATGGTGCCCGTGTCGTGGAGGCGCAGCACTCCGGTACGGTAACCCGATCATGAACGAACCGGTGCAAGGAGCCGAAGCCTCCCCAGTCCAGGGTGCGAGGATCCCCGAACGCCCGTCCATCGACGGGCTCGAGGACAAATGGAGCCGGCTCTGGGAGAGCCAGGGGACCTACCGCTTCGACCGGAACAAGATCCGCACGGAGATATTCGCCATCGACACCCCGCCCCCGACGGTGTCGGGTGCCCTGCACATGGGATCGGTCTTCGGCTACGTCCAGACGGACGCCATCGCGAGGTACCGAAGGATGCGGGGCTGGGAGCTCTTCTACCCGATGGGGTGGGACGACAACGGGCTCCCCACCGAGCGCAGGGTCCAGAACTACTTCGGGGTGCGCTGCGATCCCTCCTTGGCCTACGACCCGGATTTCGAACCCCCCGGCAACCCTCCCGACCCTGCCGTCTCGATCAGCCGGCCCAACTTCATCGAGCTGTGTCACAAGCTCACGTCCCAGGACGAGCAGGCATTCGAGGACCTGTGGCGGCGCCTCGGCCTGTCGGTGGACTGGACCCAGACGTACGCCACGATCGGCGACCGTGCCCGGCGGGCCAGCCAACGCATGTTCCTCCGCAACCTGGCTCGCGGCGAGGCGTACTCGGCCGAGGCTCCCACGCTCTGGGACGTGGACCACCAGACGGCGGTCGCCCAGGCCGAGCTCGAGGACCGCGAGGTCGCCGGCGCCTACCACCGGTTGCGGTTCGACGACATCGTGATCGAGACGACGCGACCCGAGCTGCTCGCGGCGTGTGTGGCGCTCGTGGCTCATCCCGACGACGCCCGCTACACCGGCCGCTTCGGCACGTCGGTACATAGCCCGTTGTTCGGGACCGAAGTCCCTGTGCTCGCGCACGGTCTCGCCGACCCGGACAAGGGCACAGGGATCGCAATGGTGTGCACCTTCGGCGACCTCACCGACGTCATCTGGTGGCGCGAGCTCCAGCTGCCGATCCGCGCGATCGTGACTCGCAACGGCCGCATCTCGACCCAACCGCCGCCCGGCCTCTCGGAATCGCCCGCGTGGCGCGAGCTGTCCGGCAAGACCCTGGCGGCGGCGCGCAAGCGAATCGTCGAGTTGCTCGCGCAGTCAGGAGACCTGGTGGGCGAGCCGCGGCCCATTACCCACCCCGTCAAGTTCTACGAGCGCGGAGAGCGGCCGCTCGAGATCGTGACGAGCCGGCAGTGGTACATCCGAAACGGGGGTCGTGACGAGCCACTGCGCGAAGCCATGAGGCAAAGGGGCGAGGAGCTCGACTGGCACCCTTCGTCGATGCACGCCCGCTACGAGAACTGGGTGGGGGGATTGAACGGCGACTGGCTCATAAGCCGCCAGCGCTTCTTCGGAGTGCCGTTCCCCCTCTGGTACCCACTCGAGCCGGGCGGGACGGTCGACTACGAGCACCCACTCCTGCCCGACGAGGGCCGCTTGCCTCTCGACCCCACGACCGAGGCACCGGCGGGCTACACAGAGTCCCAACGCGGCGAGCCACACGGCTTCGTCGGGGAAACCGACGTCATGGACACGTGGGCGACATCGTCGCTTACTCCCCAAATCGCCAGCGGTTGGGAAGATGACCCCGACCTCTTCGAGCGCGTGTTCCCGATGGACCTTCGTCCCCAGGGACCCGAGATCATCCGGACCTGGCTCTTCGCCACTGCGCTGAGGTCCCACTTCGAGCACGGCCGGCTCCCTTGGCAGAACGCCGCCATCAATGGATGGGTGCTCGACCCCGAACGAAAGAAGATGTCGAAATCCAAGGGCAACGTCATCACTCCCGTCGGGTTGCTCGAGCAGCACGGGAGCGACGCAGTGCGCTACTGGGCGGCCTCGGGACGACCAGGCGTCGATACCGCATTCGACGACGCACAGGTCAAGGTCGGGCGAAGGCTCGCCATAAAGGTCCTGAACGCGTCACGCTTTGCTCTCGGCAGGAAGGACGTCGGTGGGTACACGACCGCGGAAGCGGTATCGGCTCCGATCGACCTCGCCATGCTGGCGGGACTCGCCGAGATGATCACCGAGGCGACGAAGGCCTTCGACGCCTACGATTACGCACGTGCGCTCGAGCGCACCGAGGCCTTCTTCTGGTCCTTCTGCGACGACTATCTCGAGCTTGTGAAAGCGCGGTCCTACGAGCCTGGCGATCTTCCGGAGGCGGTGTCGGCACGAGCGGCATTGGGCATCGCTCTGTCCGTGCAGTTGCGCCTCCTCGCGCCGTTCCTGCCCTTCGTCAGCGAAGAGGTGTGGTCGTGGTGGCACGAGGGCTCCATACACAAAGAGCGCTGGCCCGAGGTCGCCGAGCTGCCCGTCGAAGCTCTCGCGGCGGGCACCGCCGTGCTCGACATGGCGTCCTATGTGCTCGGTGAGGTCCGCAAGGCCAAGACCACGGCCAAGCGCTCGATGCGCGCGGAGGTGTCACGACTGACCGTGATCGACGAGCCCGGCCGGCTCTGGCTGCTCGCCCAGGCGGAGTCCGACCTGCGTCAGGCCGGGAGCGTCCTGGACCTCGTGACGGGCCCGGGCGACCAGGCCGTGATGGTGGAGCTGGCCCCCGAATAGGCGTCTCGCCGAGAGCCGCGTAGATTCTCGGGTCGGCGAAAGGAAGGACGATGGACGTGGCGGACATGACCGGCAAGACGGTCGTGATCACGGGGGCGAACTCAGGTATAGGCAAGGAGACCGCTGTGGGCCTGGCCCGCTCGGGTGCGCGAGTGGTGGCGACCGCACGCGACGCGGGGCGGGGTGCGGCGGCAGTCGCGGACATCCGCGATCGCAGCGGCAGCGACGGAGTCGAGCTCGTCGTCTTCGACTTGGGCCTCCTCTCGTCGGTGCGCGAGGGGGCGGCCCAGATCCTCGCGGCGTGCGACAGGATCGACGTGCTTGTCAACAACGCAGGGATCGTTCTCTCGCAGAGACGTGTGACCCCCGACGGTCTCGAAGCCACCTTCGCCGTCAACCATCTCGGGCCTTTCCTTTTGACTCAGCTGCTCCTCGACCGGATCGTGCAGAGCGCGCCGGCGCGCATCGTGAACGTCGCCTCCACCGCCCACAGAGGGGCGAGGCACGGCCTCGACTTCGACGATCTGCAGTCGACCCATGGATATGGCGGGATGCAGGTGTACTCCAAGTCGAAGCTGGCGAACATCTACTTCACCACTGAGCTCGCAAGGCGGCTCGACGGCACGGGAGTGACTGCCAATTGCCTGCACCCGGGCACCGTCGCTACGGGGTACGGCCGCGACGGGGACGCTACGGGTCTGCTGGGATTCGGCCTCAAGATCGGAGCCCCGTTCCTGCTCACGCCCGAAAAGGGCGCTCGCACCTCGATCTACCTGGCGTCGTCGCCACAGGTCGCGGCTGTGAGCGGCGAGTACTTCGCGAAGTGCAAGCCGCGCACCACATCCGAAGCGGCACAGGACGACGAAGCGGCGAAGCGGCTATGGCAGGTGAGCGAGGAGCTCGTTCAGCCAGCCTCCCCCATATAGGCGCTCATCAGCTCGGTTCCCACTTGTTCGGGATCGCCGCTTCGCACGATCCTCCCGTTCACCATCACGGCCGCAATGTCTGCCATCTCCAATGCTGTCTGCGCGAATTGCTCGACGATCACCACCGTGAGGTGCTCGCTCCTCACAGCCTCTGCGAGCAGGTCGTACAGCTCAGCGACGATCCGCGGGGCGAGACCCATGGAGAGCTCGTCCACGAGCAGCACGCTCGGCTCGGTGTAGAGCGCCCGGGCGAGGGCGAGCATCTGCTGTTCGCCGCCCGAAAGGCGCCCGGCGAGCTGACGGCGGCGGGCGCCCAGCACCCCGAAGCGCTCGAAGGTTCGCTCCTCGAGGTCGCGTCTGACGCCGCCCCGGTACGTGTACATGAGAAGGTTCTCGGTGACGGTCAAGTTGGGGAAGACCCCGCGTCCTTCGAGCATCGCGCACAGCCCTCTGCGTGCAAGGCGGTCCGATGGTGTGCGCCCGATCGGCTCCCCGCGGTAACGCACCGATCCGGAGGTGGGCTGCATCTGCCCGCAGGCCACCTTTAGCAATGTGGTCTTGCCGGCCCCGTTGGGGCCGAGCAGCGCCAGGACCTTTCCCTCGGCCACCGAGAGCGAGACATCGTGGACGACCTCGATCCTCCCGTAGGCCGCACGGACTTGCTCGAGCTCGAGCGCCAGCGGTTCGGAATCGCGCCCGGGAGCCTCGTCCGGCCCGCGGTGTCGACTCGATACGTCGCGTGGTCTGCGGCCGGATGCGGATGGGGCGAGAAGCTCGCGCATCACCTCTGCGCGCTCGCCGTAAGCGGCGGCAGCCTTGCCGGCGCGCTGCTCTGGATCGACGGGAGTGGCAGTACCACCCAGGTAGGCGAGCTGGACCGCCTCGTCCTCGCGCACGGCCGCGGGCTCCCCACCCGCGATCACTTTGCCGAAGTCGAGGACCGTCACGTGGTCGCAGACGCCCATCACCAAGCTCATGTCGTGCTCGACGAGCAGCACCGCCGTGCCCTCGTCGGCAACTCTCCGTAGGACCTCGCCGAGCCCGGACGTCTCGGTCTGGTCGAGCCCCGCGCTCGGCTCGTCGAGCAGCAGCACCGAGGGCGAGGTGGCGAGCGCACGCGCCAGCTCCACGAGCCGGGCGAGGCCCGTGGGAAGGACGTCGGCGGGCTCGCCGGCGACATCGACGAGACCGACCCGTTGGAGCAGCTGCTCGGCGAATCGCATCGGGGAGAGGCCGGCGGGTAGCCGCCTGCGCTGGGACTCTGCCGCCATCCGTACGTTGTCGCGCGCCGTGAGGGTGCCAAAGAGCTCCAGGCGCTGGAAGGTCCTCGCGAGCCCCAGGCGCGCCCTGCGGTGGGGCGCGAGGCGCGTGATCTCGCGGTCGTCGAGAAGCACCTTCCCCGAGGTGGGCGCCTGGAGCCCCGTGACCACGTTGAACAACGTGGTCTTGCCGGCACCGTTCGGGCCTATGAGCCCGCCCAGCATGCCCGCACCCAGCTCGAGGTCCACCGCGTCGAGCGCGACCACCCCCCCGAACCGGACGGTGATCCCCTCGACGGCGAGCCTTTCCACTCTCAGCGCACCTGTGTGCTCAGGGCTCCGGCAGCGGGCGGCGGGCCGGGCTGCCTGCGGAGCGAGTCCTTCCGGCCTTGCCTTCGCGCCCAGGCGTCGGCGACCTCCAGGTGGAGCCTGCCGATCCCCACCGGATTGCGTACCGCGGCGAGGACGCCCGCCCCCAGCACGAGCTGGGTGAAGTTCGGGACCTGGGGCACGTGGACTCCCACAACCGGGCCCACAGCCAGCAACAGGCCTGCCATGACCGCACCGGACATGAGGCTCGTACCCGCGAGGGTCACGGCCACGAAGATCGAGATGCTGTAGAGGAACTGGAACTGCGCGGCACCGACAGTCGTCTGGAGCCCGCCGTAGAGAGCGCCGGCAAGGCCGGCCATCCCTGCCGACAAGGAGAACACCACGAGCTTGGTCACCGTGAGGCTCGCCCCCACGGTGCTGCACGCGGCCGGAGAGTCACGCATCGCCACGAGTCTGCGGCCGAACGCGCTTCGTCGCAGCGCCCCCACGCCAACGATGCACAGCGCCACAACGACCCCTAGCAGAACGTCGAAGGAGCCGTTGGATGTGAATCGCATACCGAATATGTCAGGGCGACCGACCGCGATCGTGCCGGCTTCCCCCATGATCGACGAGGAGTTGAAGAAGATGTTGTCCATCAGGACGGCGAAGGACAGGGTGGCGAGCGCCAGGTAGAGCCCGCGCAGGCGAAGAGCGGGCGTCGCGAGCACCGCTCCGACGGCCGCGCAAAGGGCGAAAGCCGCGAGCAGGCCCAGCACTGAGCCGCCGACCCAGTGCATCGCGACCGCGCCCACACCAAGGAAGCTGAACTGGCAGAGCGAGATCTGACCTCCGTAGCCCGAAAGCAGCACCAGCGAGAGTCCCAGCAGGATGAACACGAGCACGTTCCCCAGGGTGAGGAGGTTGTTACCGGTGAGGAGCACGCTGAGCACCGCCGTTGCACCGACGACCGCAGCCGCACCCAGAGCCGTGGTCGAGCTTCGCGCAGCAGGCAGCGGTCTGAAGCGTGCTACCTGCGCTAGGGCCAAGCGCGCCTCGGGGATGACCAGCAAGACGACGAAGAGCATCGCCATCGGGAGGGCCGCAGTGACGTCCGACACGGCGTCGGCGGGAACGTAACCGGTGGCCAGGGAGTAGGCGATACCGAGTGCCATTGCTCCGAGGAATGTGAGCGGAAGGCTGCGCAGACGCCCGACCACCGCCGCCGCGTACCCGGTGATCACGAGTTCTGTCAGGTTCAACTGCACCATCGTGGTCGGCGCCAAGAGGATCCCCGCCAGCGCCGCGAACATCACACCGATCATCCACGCATAGGCGGAGATCCGGCCCGAAGAAGCGCCCGACAACGAGGCCAAGCCTGGGTCGTCCACGACCGCGCGCATCGCTACACCCGTACGGGTGCGCTTGAAGAAGAGTCTCAGGAGCAACGCCCCGACGACCGCGACACCGATCGTGATCACCTGTTCGTAACTGAGGTTCACCCCGCCGACGGACACCTGGTGCCCGTTGAAGAACTCGGGAACGGCGTACGTGTTGGACTGGCTCCAGATCGCGCCCCCGGCGCCGACGAGCACGAGCAGGAGCCCGAGGGTGACCGCGAGTCGGATGTTGGTCGACGCCCCGTGGAGAGGGCGCATCAGTACCCTCTCGAGCACCGCCCCGAAGACGGGCGCTGCCACCAGCAGCACCAGGGCCAAAGAGACCAGTGCCGGCAGGTGCCATCCCTGCCAGAGCTGCCAGAACAGGTAGGCCAGGATCATCCCGATGGCCCCGTGGGCGAAGTTGAAGATGCCGGTGGTGTTGTAGGTCAGGACGAGCCCGGTGGCGCTCACCGCGTAGATCGATCCGGTGACCACGCCCGCGATCAGCAGGCTCAAGAACTCGCTCATGGCGCCCCGACCGCCTGGGCGATCCCCGGGCCCAGTACCTCGGGCCGTGGCCCCCAGGCAGGCGCCAGCTCGCTCGCTGTGAACATCGACCCCCTCCGACGCTCCGTGCCGCGGGGTGCTCGCCGCCGCCGGTGGAGCCCGGGCTCAGGGCACGAGAACGTGTTTCAGTATGCTATGCGGCATCAGGCGTCGCTGCGCCCGCTGGGCTAGGGGGGACCCGGCGCCTGCGCGGGCTCTCGCCGGCGTACGCCCTCCAAGAAGCGCACGATCGCCGCCACCGCGTGCGCGGACCGGACGCTCGGGAGGACGTCGAAGGCGTGCTGAGTGCGGGGCAGCTCGGCGTAGAGCACCGGCGAGCGAGAGACGGCACGCAGGGCCCGGACGAACTGGCGAGCCGAGGCTACCGAAGCAAGGGTGTCGTTGGTCCCGTGGATCACGAAGAAAGGCGGGGCGTCGGACCGCACCCGGTAGAGCGGCGACGCCTGCTCGAATTTCGTCGGATCCTCCTCGATCCGCGCCTTGAACACCTGACGCTCGAGGAGCCTTGCCAGGCCCCTGTCGTACAGGGAGCTCGCGACGGACCCATGGCCCGCGGTCATGTCGTAGATCCCGTAGACCGGTACGCACGCCTGCACCGAGGTGTCCTCGTCCTCGAACCCCGGCTGAAACGCGGGATCACCAGGGCTGAGAGCCATCAGCGCGCTCAGATGGCCTCCGGCGGAGCCTCCGGTCACCGCTACGAAGCCCGGGTCGCCCCCGTAGTCACCTATGTGAGTCTTCACCCACGCGAGCGCCCGCTTGCAGTCGACGACATGGTCGGGCCAAGTGGCCCGTGGGCTCAACGCGTAATTGATGGTCACGCACACCCAGCCGTGGCGCGCCGCCTCGTACATGAGCGGGAATCCCTGCTCACGCTTGTCGCCGATGATCCACGCTCCGCCGTGGACGTGGAGGAGCACGGGGGCGGCCTCGGGGGGGTCGAGACGCCTGGTGATCACGTCGAGACGATGGGCTGTGCGGCCGTCGCCCACGTAGTCGACGTTGCGGACCACCCTGACAGACCGCGTCGGGCGAGCCAGCGGGTACGCCACCCGTGGGAAGCGCCACATCGTCTCTCCCCCGTGCCTGGGCAGGACGGAGTCCTCGAGGGGCGGCAGCGGCACCTCCTCCTCCGCCCTCATGAACACATGGCGCGCCTGCTGCCCTGTTCGAGCCAGCACCCCGAGACCCACCCAGGACGACACGGCGACGGCCAGGCCGACCCAGCCGGGCCAGTGACCGAAGGCCCCCGCGAACCCGAACGCCACGGTCGCGGCCGCCTGCCATACGACGTGCCAGAGCGGCAGCTCTCCCGTGTACCACCCGGCGAAGAAGCTGGGGACCGCGAAGGCCGCTTGCCTCGGCGGTGCAAAGGCATTCGCCACCAGCAGCGCTCCTAGCAGGCTCACAGCCAGGTACGCCCACGACCACGACATGGCGACATCCTCGCGGACCGTGAGAGGATCCAGCAATACGGGTGCGACGAAGAGCGCGCGTCCTCGGGTTCGATCAAGGGCCGTCCACGGCGCGCCCAGGAGGTTGAGGGTGGAGCAGCTCACGGGCCTGGACGCCACGTTCCTGTACATGGAGACGCCCAGCTTGCACATGCACGTCTCGATGGCCGCGGTCTTCGACCCCTCGACGGTCCCCGGTGGTTACTCGTTCGATCGGTCGCGGGAGCTGGTGAGCTCACGTCTCGTGCTCGCCCCTGTCTTCCGCCGCAGGCTGGTCGAGGTCCCGTTCAGGCTGGGCCACCCCTACTGGGTGGAGGACGGCCACTTCGACATCGACTACCACATGCGGCGCGCAGCCCTTCCGGCCCCCGGGGGGGTGGCGGAACTTGCGGAGTTCGTCGGCGACGTATGCAGCAGGCAGCTCGACCGGACAAAGCCCCTGTGGGAGATGTACATAGTGGAGGGGCTGCAAGACGGCAACATCGCGGTGGTGACGAAGATCCACCACTGCACGATCGACGGAGTGTCAGGTGCGGAGCTGCTTGCCCAGCTCTTCGACCTCGAAGCCGACCCCGCAGAGGTTTCCGCCCCTGCGGAGCTTCCTGTGACCGCGAGCGCCCAGGTGCCTTCCGACGCGCAACTGATCGGCCGGGCGCTGTTGTCCCGGCTGCGCCAGCCCGTCGAGGTGACGCGCCTCGCATGGAAGACGGGGCGTGCCGTTCTCGACGTTCGCCGGGTCCGCCAGGCGCCCACGAGCGCGAGAGCCGCCTTGCCGCTCAGCACTCCGCGCACATCCCTGAACGCAGCGATCACCCCACACCGGCGGGTGGCCTTCTCCTCCATTGGCCTCGAGGACGTGAAGCGCCTGAAGAACGCCACCGGCACCACCG
>DATKIB010000004.1:0-13582 GCA_035509915.1 Acidimicrobiales bacterium
ACCTTCTCTGCCGCCGACCGGAGCCCTGCGAGGGACGTCGGGGGCGAGTTGGGATCGAGGCCCGCTGCCTGGAAAGCCTTCTTGTCGTAGTAGAGGACGTTGGAGGAGATGTTGAAGGGCATCGCGTAGAGGGTTCTGTTCACCTTGAAGAATTCCACGGTCGCGGGGAGGTAGTCGGAGAGGCTGTAGTGGTCCGCTTCGACCGCCGACTGCACCGGCACGATGCTCTTGCTGTCGATCATGTACTGGAGCTCGGTCGTCTGCATCTGCACCACGTCCGGCAGCGCCCCTCCGGACAGGGCGGCGATGTAAGCGGCGAGGGTGTCGTTGTAGCTGTTCTGGTTGACCAGGTTGACGTGGATATTTCCCTGCGACCCGTTGAACTGGTTGGTGAGATTGGTGAGCGTCGTGAGGTTCGCCGACGTCATCGAGTGCCACATCGTGATCTGGACGGGCTTGGACGAGGATTTCGCCGCAGCACCGAGGGGGAAGGACTTCGAGGAGCTCTTCTTCTTGGAGGCCGACCGCGTGGCGCGCCCGGAGACGAGGGTCCCCGAGGCGCCGAGGACAACGGCTCCGCCGACCCCGGCGAGGAACTCCCTGCGGTCCAGCCGCCCCCCGCCGTACGACCCAGCTCGCGAATTGCCCATCTGTTGCTCCCCTCGCAGGTCGGACCGCTCCGGGAGCGGCCCGGTGCAGAGCGTACATATCGATCGAGCACGAGGCAGGGGACCAAACGACATTTAGTCGCCCAGCGGACCCCTATCCTTGGCACGCCGTGGACCTGCTAGACGCCCTTCGCAGCACCGGAGCGGCACGGGAGTTCGAAGACGAACCCGTACCGGACGAAGTCGTGTACCGCCTGATCGACACAGCGCGCTTCGCCGCGAACGGCGGCAACCGACAGGCGTGGAGGGTGGTGGTGCTGCGCGACCCAAAGCTGCGGCGCCGTGTCCGCGACTGCTACCTGCCCGGTTGGTACGAGTACCTGGCCCAGGTCGCCGTCGGCCTCTGCCCCTGGGCCCCGGTCACCGACGAGGAGGCGGAGCGCGCGGCGCTGGCGCAGGCGCCGGAGGTCGCGACACGAGCAGCGGCCGGTGGTGGAGGGTTCGCCGAGCACCTCGAGGATGTGCCCGTCCTGCTCGTGCTCCTGGCGGACCTGCGCAAGCTGGCCGCGGTGGACCGCGACTTCGATCGCTACACGCTCGTCGGCGGCGCGTCGATCTACCCGTTCGCCTGGAGCCTCCTGCTGGCCGCGCGCGCAGAGGGGCTCGGCGGGGTGATGACCACGATGGCGACGCGCCGAGAGCCGGAGATCCTCGAGCTCCTCGGGGCGCCGGCACACATGGCCGTGGCCGCGGTGATAGCTCTCGGGCGACCCTCGCATCAGCCGACGCGTCTGAGGCGGGCGCCGGTGGGGGAGTTCACCACCGTGGACAGCTTCGACGGGCCCGCGCTCGCAGAAGGCGCAGGCCCCGGATCCTCCGGCACCCCGCCCGGCTCTGCCACCGGCCAGGGTGCAGGACGCGAGGACTGAGGCGCAGGGGCCGAGGCTTTGGCGGCGAAGCGTGTGGAGGTGCTCGAGTTCCGCGTCGAGGAGCCGGCGGCTGTGGTCGAGCGCATGGACCGGATCGGCGAGGCTCACCGGGGATGGGTCAACCTCCGGCCGTCGCTGCCGCCCGAGGAGGAACCCCCCGCCCCGAGCCCGATAGGCGCGATCTTCTCCACCGAGGTCCACGACGTGCCGGTGTGCACGTGGGTGGCCGGAAAGGCCGGCCGGCACCAGACCGAGCCCGACTCGCTCGGGGTCCAGCACTCGGCGGGGACCCGGACCGTCGCGCACCTGGCCTCCATCGGCCTGGCCCTGCCGGAGGGGTGGCGTCCCGTTCAGGACCACCCCCGGCGCGGGTTGGTGGTCCACCCTCCGGTCGGCACCGGCCACCGCGACGAGCTCGAGTGGCTCCTCATGGTGGGCACGGCGCTGAGCAAGGTCCGCCTGAGAGGCGACTGGTACGCAGAGATCCACGGGGGGCCCTGACCAGGGAGCATCGCAAGGCGACCGGGAGCCCGTCGTTGTGCTCGTGGGGCCGCCCGGCCCCACGGGGAGGCAGGTGGCGGCGAGTAGATGGCGGTGGTGAGCGGTCGGCGCATCACCAGGCGGGCGTTCATCCAGGCGGCGGCGGTAGCCGCTGCCGGCGCAGCCCTGCCCGTGACCCCTGCGCTGCGAGGTGCCTTGCGGTCGGCGCAGGGTCCCGAGGAGCTGTCCCTGGCAGCCGCGACCTTCTACTTCTTCTCCGCCGAGCAGGCGCAGACCGCCGCGGCTATCTGCGCCGGGATCATCCCGACCGACACCGACCCCTCCACCGGCGCCGTGGTCTCGCCAGGCGCCACCGAGGCGGGAGCGGTCCGCTTCATCGACATGTTCCTGGCGGCTTTCGACCTCCCGGCAAAGCTCGCCAGCAACCCGGCCATATACCTGAGGGGCCGCTACAGCGCCCGCTGGCCCTACGGTGACGAGGCGGACGGCCGGCCCTCGGCCAAGTTCCCGGCAGACGACTTCGAGAGCTCCGCGGGGCAGGTGCAGTTTCTCGGCCTCACGCAGAACCAGGCCATTGCCTGGTACCTGCGCCTCTACGGCAGTCTCGCGGGGTACGAGCCGCCGCTTCCGAGCTGGGTGGCGGCCCCCGCCAACAAGTGGCGCTCGCAGGTGGGCTCGGGCGAGATCCCCGGGGCGGCGAACCTCCGAAAGCTCTACACGGCCGGGCTTGCGGCGTTCGACGCCTGGTCGGAGCAGAACTTCTCCAAGCCCTTCGCCCAGGCGTCGCCCGAAGAGCAGCAGGCGATGCTCTTTTTGGTATGGAACCCCTTCCTCGGCGCGGCCTCCTCCAACGGCCTGCCCGGCCTGCCCGCCCCGCTGCCCAACCCGGTGCCGCCCCCTGCGGCCGCCTCCCTCTTCGGGGTGATGGTCCTTCACACGATCCAGGGCACGTACTGCCTCGCGGAGTACAAGGGCGGCTCGGACAAGACCGACCCCCACGCGCTGTGGGAGTCGATCGGCTTCGACGGCGACACCCAGCCGCTCGGGAACAGCATCTACGACGAGAATCTCGTCGACCCGGATCAGTCCAACACCGGTTTCGGGGCACCGGGCGTCTACCAGCCGAAGGGCGGGTACAGGCCCTACAGGGACATCTCCACCCCCGATGCCGGCGCCGCGGCCACCGAGGCCTCAGTCGCAGACTTCGCGCAGCTGCTCGAGGCTCTCGAGCGGGCCGGCGCCACCGTCGCCACCTTCTCCTCCGGCTCCTCGGGCACGGGGCTGTAGATGCCCGACGCGATCGTCGTCGGCAGCGGTGCCTCCGGCGGGATGGTGGCGCGCCTACTCGCCAAGGCCGGCTACGGGGTCACGATCCTGGAGAAAGGCCCCAACTACTTCTCCGGGCTCGGCGGGCCGCCGTCGAAGGTGACCAACACCTTCGTCAACGACGAGATGGGCTACGAGGCGCGCACGCCCCCCATCGGGCAGGACACGCTGCTCGAGCCCCGATCGTTCCGTGTCTCGAGCACCGCGGGGGACCGCGAGTTCGTGGGCGACGTGAACACGCTTCCCACCACCGTCGGCGGCGGCACGACGCACTACGACGCCAAGGCCCGGCGCTTCCGGGAGGTCGACTTCCAGACCAACTCGCTCATGGGCGGGTCGAGCGGCAAGTCGGCCATCCCGAACGCCAACTACGCCGACTGGCCGATGCGCTACGAGCACCTCGAGGCGTTCTACGCGGTGTCGGAGGAGATCGTCGGCGTCCAGGGTCCCGCGTACCGCAACAGCCGCGGCGGGATCGACAACCCGAATCCGTACGAGTCCTGGCGCTCCACGCCGTTCCCCATGCCGCCGGGCCTCGGTCAGCTCAACAGCCTTCTCGCGTACTACGCCGCGAAGGCGCTCGGCTACGGGGCCGCGCAGGTGCCCACCTCGATAGTCTCTCGTCCTTATCGCGGCCGCCCGGCGTGCGTGGACTGCGGCTTCTGCCTCGACTTCGGTTGCCCCTCGAACGCCAAAGGCGGCGGGGTGTGGCAGGTCAACGACGCGATCGCGGCCGGTGCCAATCTGATCGCCAACGCCAACGTCACCAATGTGACGTATGCCAAGACCTCTGCGGGGCGGTACTCGGCGACCGGCGTCGACTACCTCGACAACACGGGCGTGCTCCGGCACCTTTCGGCCGACGTGGTCGTGCTGGCCAACACGCCGATCGAGGCGACGCGCCTGTCGATACTGAGCGGGATCGCCACATCCAGCCTGTCCGCCTCCGCCCTCGAGCCGAGCGGCCAGCTGGGCCGAAACTTGATGTTCCACCTCCAGACGAACGCTCTCTCCGTGATGAACCAGGAGATCCACTCTGAGCGCGGCCGCACGTCGACGCACACCCTCGACGCCTTCGCAGGCGCGGGTCCGAGCGCCTCGCAGTTCGACCCGGCGGTGCCGAGAGCCGGCATCTTGGAGATGGGCGGGAACCTGAACCCGATCCAGGGCGGCACGGAGGTGGCCTCGTTCCTCTACGGCGAGCAGCTCAAGACCTACATGAGCCTCGGGCCGTTCACCAAGAGGCTCGCAGCTTTCACCCTCCAGGGCGAGGACATGCCGCAACTGTCCAACATGGTCGACCTCGACCCTGCGATCGTCGACGTCTACGGCGTCCCAGTGCCGCGCGTCACCTACCAGAGCCATCCCTACGAGCTGGCCGCGTCGGCCTACTACATCCCCAAGATGCTCGAGGTGATGGAGGCGATCGGGGCGCCCGGCACGCCATACCCGACGATCCACCCGCTCTTCACCGCTTCGATCAACACGACGCTCCCGCCGGCGCTGCCGGGGCAGGTGGACTCGTCGGTGCAGCCGGTCGAGAGCCAGACGCCGTTCAACGACATTCCCGTCAGCCGTCACATCATGGGCACCCACCGCATGGCGCTCGAGCCCGAGCTGGGACCCTGCGACCCATTCGGCCGCTACTGGGCGTTCGACAACCTGTACCACGCGGGCGGGGGCCTGTTCGCGACTGCTCCGGGTTTCAACGTGACGCTCACCATGTGGGCCTTGAGCTACTGGGTGGCGGCCTCGATCGTGTCAGGGGTCGGGCACAAGGACAGCTATGCGCCCTCGGACGTCGACTCCTCCTGGGCCACCCTCACGAAGGTGCTCACCGAGTACGACTCCGACACGATGATCGCCAAGGTGCTCTCTTCGGGTCGTTACCCGAAGTTCAGCGGCTAGTCAGCCTTCGGCTTCGAGCGCGAGGGCATCGTGCCCCTCGGACGCCGCCACCGCGTTGGGTTCGGGGCCTCCGGCTGCGACCTCGGCCCTCTCCTGGCGCACCGAGCGCGGTATTGCGAGCGCGCACAAAGCGCCGGCCGCCGCAATGGCCGCCGCAATGAGGAACACCCGTGCGAACCCGGAGGTGAGCGCCGAAGCCTCGTGCACAGCACTGTGCGCGTTGCCCGCCAGCAGGGCCCGGGTGCGAGCTGCAGCGATGGTGGCGAGGATCGCTAGACAGACGGCGCTTCCCACCTGCCGGCTGGTGTTGAGCAAGCCCGAGGCGAGACCGGCATCTTGGGGGCGGACTCCGGCGGTGGCGGTGAACGCGAGCGGCGTGAACGAAAGGCCCATGCCGAACGTGGCGAGGACGCTTCCTCCGAGGACCTCGGATGCGTACGTGCCCGTCGGGGTCACCCGCGACAGCCACAGGAGGCCCACGGTCGTAATCGAGGTGCCGACCAGCAACGGCAGGCGAGGGCCCAGGCGCGGCACGATGCGCGCACTGATCTGAGCTCCCACTGCGATCGCCGCCGTTTGGGGCACGAAGCCGAGTCCGGTGACCAGTGCGCTGTAGTGCAGGACATCCTGGAGGTAGAGCGAGAGGAACAGCCACATGGTGAACATGGCTCCCGCGACGAACATGATCGTCAGGTTGGCAGCGGACAGCGCTCTCGACCTGAAGATACCGAAGGGCACGAGGGGCGCGGCGGCGACCCTCGTCTCCACCAGAGCGAAGAGCACTAGTCCCGTGGCGGCGATCGCGAGCGGGACGACCGTGGATGTCGACGACCACGGGTGCACGTCGGTCCCCGCGACGGCGTAGACGAGGGCGACCATGGACCCGGTCACGGTCAGTGACCCCAGGACGTCGAGGTGCCTGCGCTGCGTGTCGGCGCGCGTCTCGGACAGGTAGACACGAGCTGCGAGGATCGCCCCGAGCGCGATGGGGAGATTGACGTAGAAGATCCATCGCCACGAAAGGAGATCGGTGAGGACCCCGCCGAGGAGCGCTCCGGAGGCACCCCCGATCGCCGCCATCGCGCTCCAGATGCCGAGGGCGCGTGCCCGCTCTCGTGGGTCGCGGAAGGTGGTGGTGAGGATCGTGAGGGTCGCAGGCGACAGGACCGCGGCACCCAGGCCCTGAAGCGCCCGGGCGCCCACGAGCATCTGCTGGTCCTGCGCCACGGCGCAGACGAGGCTTGCGCAGGCGAAGAGCGCGAGGCCCAGCACGAATATCCGCCTGCGCCCGAACAGGTCCGCGGCGCGACCGCCGAGGAGGAGGAAGCCTCCGAAGGTGAGCGCGTAGGCGTTCACCACCCACTGGAGCTGAGAGGTGGAGAACCCGAGGTCGCGCTGCATCGAGGGAAGCGCGACCGTGACGATGGAGAGGTCGAGCACCACCATGAACTGCCCGACGCAGGCGAGCCCGAGCACCATCCCCCTGCGCAGGCCGGTGCGCTCGATTACCCCCGGGCCTGCGGGCGTCGGCGATGACAGTGCGCTGGCATCCGGCATCCGCCGATCATGCCATCGGCGAGCGCTTCCATCGCCGGCGGCGCGTCCACATCCCCGCTGCGGCGACGAGGAGCGCCAGGGCCGCGCACAGTACCACCCACCCCGTGCTGCCGGCCGAGCCGTGCGAGCCGAGCCCGGCCCGGGCAGCCGAAGGTGCGCCTCCGCCGACGGAGCTACCCGACACGGGCGACGCAGCTGTCCTGGCGGCGGTCGTGGTCGTGGGGGACGGGCTCGCAGCTCCTGCGGACTTGCCCGGGTCGGCGCCCGAGGACGCGCCGTTGGACCCGGAGCCGGAGCTCGCGCCGCGCGACGTCGCCGTGGCGCCCTGGGCGGCCCCCGAGCCCGGCGCCGCGCCCGGGGTCTGCTTGGCCGCCGCGGCCGTCGCAGCTCCCGCGTTCACGAGGCCGAGGCAACCTTGGCCTGTCCCGCAGCTGACCGCGGTGTCGAGGGTCGAGAGCAACGTCTGCACGGCCTGCTGCTGGTCGAGGCCGCGGCCGAGGAGGAGCGCGAGAGTGCCCGACACGAACGGCGTGGCCATCGAGGTGCCTTCGTCGGTGGCGTAGCACGGCCCTTTCGCCCAGTACGCGGAGAGGATCTCGGAGGGGTCGAAGGAGCCGCAGGTGGGCGTCGTGGGACCGTTGGGGTCGTCGCCGCCAGGCGCGAGGACCCCCCACTTGGCGTTGCCGGGGGTGCTCGAGTAGTCCGAGGCGAACTGGCCGCTCGGCCCCGTTGCCGCGACGACCACCGCGTCGAGGTTGCCGTAGCCGTTCGGTCCGAACAGGTCACCCGCGTTGTTGCCCGCGGCCACGACGGGGATCGCACCGGCGTGCCACGCGGCTTCGACGGCCGCGGTGATCGTGCTCGTGCTGGAGTTGCAAGCGCCGAGAGCGCAGTCGACGCCGAGGATGCCGGCGTCGCTCCCGAGACTCAAGTTGACGACCTGCGCTCCGTGCGCGACGACCCACTCGATGCCCGCTGAGACGTCGGCGGTCGAGCCCGATCCTTGGGAGTCGAGCACCTTGGCCACGACGAGCGACGCCCCGGGGGCGACGCCGGCGGCGCCGACGCCGGCCGCGGCCGCGATGCCCGCGACGTGCGTGCCGTGCCCGTTGTCGTCCTCGCCCGCTCCGGCGGAGGTGGTGCAGTGCGCCGGGTTGCCCCCGGTGTTGATGCACGTGGCCGCCGCCGCGACCTTGCCGGCGATGTCGGGATGGGCCAGGTCGACCCCGGTATCGACGACGCCGATCTTCACGCCCGAGCCCGTGTCGTACTGCCATGCGGCAGGGGCGCCGATCTGGGTCAGCCCCCACTGCTTCGAGAAGTAGGTGGCGGTGGTGGGCGATGCGGCGCTCGCCCCTGCCGGGCCCGCACCCCAGAGCGCGGCGCCCGCGGCGGCAGCGGCGAACGACAAGGCGCCCGCCAACCGGGCGGTCCGGCGCCCAACACCCTCGAGACCCATGCCCCTACCTCCGGGCACCGTGCTGCGACCTTCTGGTGCCACGCTCGCCGGGCCCGAAGAGGCCCTCCTGTACAACGGCGGGCGGGTGGGGGCCTTGCTGTCGGCAACCTCTCTGTGCCGTCGGCTACCTCTTTGGGGCCCAGGTGGCCGGGCCAGGGGCTCAGGCCTCTATCAGGCGGCCGTTGAGGTAGTCGTCGTAGGCGGAGAGGTCGAGCAGCCCGTGACCGGAGTACGAGAAGAGGATGACCTTCTCCTCCCCGGCCTCCCTTGCGGCCAGCGCCTCGTCGATCACGGCGCGAATGGCGTGCGCCGTCTCGGGCGCCGGGACCGGGCCTTCGGTCCGGGCGAACTGCAACGCGGCGTCGAAGACCTTGCCCTGCGGGTAGGCGCTCGCACGGATCCGGCCCGCCTTCACCAGATTGCAGATGATCGGCGCGTCACCGTGGTAGCGCAGCCCGCCGGCGTGGATCGACGGCGGCACGAAGTCGTGGCCGAGCGTGTACATGGCGAGCAGAGGGGTCATGCCGGCGGTGTCGCCGAAGTCGTACTCGAAGCGGCCCTCGGTGAGGGTCGGGCACGACGAAGGCTCGACCGCCAGGAGCTCGACCCCGGATTCGGGGACGTAGGGGAGCGCGATGCCGCCGAAGTTCGAGCCCCCTCCGCAACACCCGATCACGATGTCGGGGCGGCCCTCGCCGGCGAGCGCAAACTGCTCTTTGGCCTCCAACCCGATCACCGTCTGGTGCAGAAGCACGTGGTTGAGGACGGACCCGAGCGAGTAGTGCGAGTCCTCGCGTGTCGCCGCGTCACGCACTGCGTCGCTGATCGCCGTGCCGAGCGAACCCGGGTGCGAGGGGTCGTCGATCGGGGACGGCTCGACCGACGCGCCCCACACCTCCATCATCACCCTCCGGTAGGGCTTCTGCTCGAACGAGGCTCGCACCATGTAGACCTTGCACTCCAAGCCAAAGCGCGAGCAGGCGAAGGCGAGAGCGCTGCCCCACTGGCCGGCGCCCGTCTCGGTGGCGAGGCGCGCGGTGCCTTCGGCTGCGTTGTAAAAAGCCTGGGGGACGGCGGTGTTGGGCTTGTGGGAACCTGCGGGCGAGACCGACTCGTCCTTGTAGTAGATGCGGGCGGGGGTTTCGAGCGCCTGCTCGAGCCGCTGCGCACGGACGAGGGGCGTCGGGCGCCAGGCGCGAAGCACGTCGAGCACCTCACCCGGGACGTCCACCCACGGGTCGCGCGACACCTCCTGTCCGATGAGCGCCATCGGGAACAGGGGAGCGAGGTCGTCGGGGCCGACGGGCTCGCGCGTCGCCGGGTGCAGCGGCGGCTCCAGGGGCGAGGTCAGATGGGGTGCGATGTTGAACCACGCCTGGGGAATGCGTTCGACGGGGAGGATCCAGCGCATCGGTGCCTCCTTGTGACTTGTGCTCTCGAGGTGTCTCGAGCGCCCTCGTGCCTCATGCCCCCGGGGCGTGCCGCAAGAGTCTAAGAGCACCGGGTGAGCCGGCGGAAGGGTGGGGGGCCCGCGCGGAGTCTGCAAACATGAGGCGGTGGTCGAGGTCGCGACTCGAGGAGCATGGGTCACCGACCTCGACGGCGTCGTATGGCTCGCCGAGCAGCCCATTGCGGGATCGGCCGAGGCTGTGGCCCGGCTGCGGGAGGCGGGCACGAGGGTGTGCTTCGTCACCAACAACGCGGCGCCGACGGTCGGCGAGCTGTTGGAGCGGCTCGGGTCTGCGGGCATCGAGGTCACCGAGGGCGACCTGATCACCTCCGCGCAGGCCGCGGCTGCGATGCTCGAGCCGGGCAGCACCGCTGTGGTGTGCGGCGACGAGGGCGTGACCGAGGCGCTCGCGGCGCGCGGCGTCGTGGTCGTGGACGAGGCTCCGGCGGACGCCGTGGTCGTGGGCTGGACCCGGCACTTCGACTTCGACCGTCTCGCCGCGGCGGCCACGGCAGTTCGCGCCGGGGCGCGTTTCATAGGCACCAACGAGGACGCCACGCATCCGACACCCGCGGGCCTCCTACCGGGCGCGGGGGCGATCCTGGCCGCCGTCGCGACGGCCGCGCAGGCGCAACCCGAGGTCGCCGGCAAGCCTCACGAGCCTCTCGTGGAGCTGGTGCGCCGACGGATCGGGCAGGTAGCGATGGTGGTGGGAGACAGGCCTTCCACCGACGGCCTGCTCGCCCGCCGCCTCGGCGTGCGCTTCGCCCTCGTCCGCAGCGGAGTCACCCGGGACGGGCGCGAGCCGATGGTCGTCGAGCCGGACTTGGACGCACCCGACCTCGCCACGTTGGTGGGCGAAGAGCTCGGTCACGGGAGCTGACCCGGAGCTGACGTCATTGGACCCAGCCCCGGCTCTTGCCGCCTGCCGAGACTCCCCGTAGCTTGGTCGCATGTCACAGACCGACGGACTAAGGCGGTACCTCGATGCGGGGCTCGCCATGACGCAGATCACCCGTGCGCGCGCGGAGGACGTCGTGCGAGACCTGATCCAGACAGGCGAGCTCGAGCGAAACCGGGCTCAGGAATGGGTGGAGGACCTCGTGTCGACCAGTCGCGAGCGATCCGAGGCGTTCATCTCGACCGTGCGCAAGGAGGTCCGCTCGCAGCTCTCGGACGTCGGTGTGACGAACATCGACGAGCTGGCGAAGAGAGTGGCGCGCATCCTCGAGCGTGGACAGGCCGCCGCGAGAAAGGCGGCGAAGCGCCCCGCCGCGCGCCGGGCGAAGAAGGCCCCCGCCAAGAAGAAGGCCCCCGCCAAGAAGAAGGCAGCCGCTCGCAAGGCGTCGGCGAAGAAGGCAGCCGCTCGCAAGGCGCCGGCCAAGCGCAAGGCGCCGGCGAAGAAGGCCGCCGTGAAGAAGAAGGCTCCGGCGAAGAGGGCTCCTGCGAAGAAGGCGGCCACCACGCGCAGGTCACGCGCCTGAGGGGATCGGGAGCGCGCCGGCGGCTCGACGCCGAGCTGGTGCGGCGCGGGCTCGCAGAGACCCGCCATCAGGCGGCCGAGCTCGTCGATCGGGGGGTCGTGCGGGTCGCAGGTGCGGTGGCCGACAAGCCGGCCCGCATGGTTGCCGAAGCCGAGCCGCTGTCCGTCGTCGAGGGCCGCAGGTTCGTCTCGCGCGGCGGGGAGAAGCTCGATGCCGCGCTGGACGGCTTCGCTGTCGAGGCTCGCGGCAGACGCTGTCTGGACGTGGGCTCGTCCACCGGCGGGTTCACCGACTGCCTCCTCCAGCGCGGCGCCTCGCACGTGGTGGCGGTGGACGTCGCTCGCGCTGCGCTGCACCCGCGCCTGCGCGAGGACGAGAGGGTCACGTCGCTCGAACGTGCGAACCTGCGGCACCTGGACCTCGCCTCGACCGGCAACGTCCCCTTCGGCCTCGTGGTGGCCGACCTCTCCTTCATCTCCCTCACCAAGGTTGCCGAGCTCCTCGTGCGGGAGATGGCGGCCCCCGGAGCCGACTTGGTCGTGCTCGTGAAGCCCCAGTTCGAGGTCGGCAAGGATGTGGCCAGCCGAGGTCGCGGGGTGGTGCGGGACCCCGCCGAACGCCGTGCGGCGCTCGAGCGGGTGGCGAGGGCGCTGTTGGCCGCCCGATCGAGCATCATGGGCGCGATGGCCTCGCCCCTCCTCGGCCCCGCAGGCAACGCTGAGTACTTCCTCCACGCCCGCTCGGCTGGCGACGACAGGGCCGCCGGGCTCGGCGAGATGCTCGACGCCGCTGTGGCCGGGTCGCCCGACTCCGGTCGGGCCTAGAGGCGACGGGCGCGCAGATGGTCGCCGTGGCCTTCGTCGTGCACCCCGATCGCGCCGAGGCGGCGGAGATAGCGCAGCGCGCCGGCGACTGGCTCCGGTCGCGCGGACACGAGGTCTCGGCCCTGTACAGCGACTACGACCACTGCCGCGAGGACGGCGAGAGGGCGCCGGAAGGGCTGCCCACCGACGCGCCCGCCGTGCTAGCCGACGCGAAGATGGACCTGGCCGTGAGCCTCGGCGGCGACGGGACGATGCTACGCACGGTCGCCTCCATCGCCTCGAGGGGTGTGCCGGTATTGGGGGTGAACCTCGGGCGGCTCGGCTATCTCACAGAGGTGGACCCGGCCTCGCTCGAGAGCGCTCTCGAGCGGTTCATCGCTGGGGAATACCGGATAGAGGAGAGGATGACCCTCGACGTGAGCCTGGAGCGCCGCGGTGCGAAAGCGCGTGGCGGCTCCGAGGATCCGGTGTTCATGGTCCTCAACGAGGCATCCGTCGAGAAGACCCTGCCGGGGCACACCATCCGTGTCGCCGCCTCGGTCGCAGGCAGACCGCTGGTCGTCTACGCGGCCGATGGTCTGCTCGTCGCCACGCCCACGGGATCCACCGCCTACAACCTGTCTGTACGCGGCCCGATCCTGAGCCCCCAGCTGCGTGCCATCTTGCTCACGCCCGTGTCGCCGCACATGCTCTTCGACCGTCCTCTCGTGCTCGCCCCCGAGGAATGGGTGCGGCTCGAGGTCGCCCCTCCCCGTCCGGCGCACTTGGTCCTGGACGGGCAGCGGGTCGCCAGTCTCGAGCCCGGCGACGCCGTGGCGTGCCGCCCGGGGAAGGTCTCCGCTCGGCTCGTGACGTTCGGAGGCCGAGACTTCCACGCAGTCCTGCGGGCCCGGTTCAACCTCGCAGACCGTTAGGTCTCCGCGCCGCACATGCTTGTCGAGCTGATGGTGCGTGACCTCGGCGTGATCGAGGAGGCGCACGTCGACCTGGGCCCCCACATGACGGCGCTGAGCGGTGAGACGGGGGCCGGCAAGACCCTCATAGTGGAGGCCCTCGAGCTGCTCTTGGGCGGGCGCGCCGACCCTGTGCTCGTGCGGCCCGGTGCAGACGAGGCGACGGTCGAGGGCCGGTTCGTGCACGAAGACACCGAGCTCGTCCTCGCCCGCGCGGTACCGGCCGCCGGCAGATCGCGCGCATGGGTCGACGGTCGCATGGCTCCTGTGTCCGCTCTCTCGGAGCTCTCCGCGCAACTGGTGGACTTGCACGGCCAGCACGCCCAGCAGTCGCTGTTCGACCCGGCGGCTCAGCGCCGAGCGCTCGACACCTTCGGCGGAGTCGATCCACGGCCCGTCGCGGCGGCACGCGAACGGGTCTCGGAGCTCGTCGCGGCTCTCGAGGAGCTGGGGGGCGACGAGCGCGCGCGAGCACGCGAAGCGGACCTGCTGCGGTACCAGCTCGAGGAGATCGTCTCCGCCGCGATCACCGGCCCCGAGGAGGACGAGCTTCTCGGTGTCGAAGAGGCGCGTCTCGCGCAGT
>DATKIB010000005.1:0-11244 GCA_035509915.1 Acidimicrobiales bacterium
CGGCGCGCGCGAAAGAGGTGCACACAGCACAGCTACTCCCACGCTCAGTGGCCCCGCCCAGGCCCCACGCCCGACCTCGTCGACGCCTGCCACCAGGCGGAACCCACTCTCCCAGAGCCTCCGCTCCCTGGCGCTCCCGGGCCGGCGAGCGTTGTGCGATCGGCTATTGCGTGGGGGGGCCACAGCGCGCATCATGACAGAGGTCGCGCCCGTAGAAGGGCCCATCGGACCTGTCGCAAGGACCCGTCGGACGGGGGATCACGGAGGACAGGCATGGTCGAGTCCACGATCGAGATGAGTGGCGCGCCCACCGAGGTGCTGGCGCCGGGCACGCGAGTGGACGTGCGGAACCGGTACGTCGGGGCGTGGAGCCACGGGTTCGAGGTCGCCGAGCACCTGCGCGGCGACGGCTACCGGATCCGCCGTCTCTCCGATGGAAGCGTCCTCCCCGAGCCCTTGTCGGCCGACGAGGTGAGACCGGAGCGGCGCAAACGGGGGATGTGGTGGTACTGAGCAGCCGTTTCAGCTGCTTGCGATCTGCGCGACGAACTCTTCGATCGGCATCGCCGTAAGCGTCTTGGTCTTGAGCGTGCCCCTCGCGCCGAGGGCCACCGCCACCCGGACGATCGTCTTCTCGTCGGGGGCCTCGATCACCGTGGCGAAGTCGTACTCGCCGAGCAGTGCCCACTGGGCGACGACCTTGGCGCCCATCTGTTCGACCTCGGAGTTGACCTCCTCCACACGCCGCGGGTTCTGGCGCAACGTCGCCATCCCCTCGGGTCCGATGGTGGACAGCATCAAGAAAGTGGCCATCTGCGCACAGTAGATCACGTCGGCTCCACCTGTGACCCTGTGACGCGCTGTGCGCCAGCGTCGGACTCCCCCACGCGGGATTAACCTCGTCCGGGTGAGCCGCCGCGTCTCCATAGTCCCGCATACGCACTGGGACCGCGAGTGGTACGAGCCCTTCCAGACCTTCCGCCTGCGGCTCGTGAAGCTAGTGGACCGCCTCTGCGAACTTCTCGAGAGCGACCCCTCGTATAGGACGTTCCTGCTCGACGGGCAGATGGCAGTGGTGGACGATTACCTGGAAGTGCGCCCGGAGGCAGAGGGACGCTTGCGCGCCCTCGCCGCTGCGGGCCGGCTCACCATGGGCCCTTGGTACGTCCTCATGGACGAGTTCCTGGTCTCGGGCGAGACGATCGTGAGGGACCTACAGATGGGCATGACCCGGGGAGCCGCTTTCGGTGGGGCGATGGAGGTCGGCTACCTGCCCGACATGTTCGGTCACATCGCACAGATGCCTCAGCTGCTGCGTCTGGCCGGATTCGAGCACGCAGTGGTCTGGCGGGGGGTGCCCTCTACGATCGACCGCAACGCCTTCTACTGGGAGGCGCCCGACTCCTCGACCGTGCGAGCCGAGTACCTCGTCGTCGGGTACGGCAACGGGGCCTCGATCCCCGACGACGCAAAAGCGCTTGTGCGCCGGATATCCGACCACGAGAAGGAGGTGTCCAGCTTCCTCCTCGACGGGATGCTTTTCATGGACGGGACCGACCACCAGGAGCCTCAGCCATGGCTAGGGCGGGTGGTCGCCGAGGCCAACGACCTCCAAGACGACTACGAGCTGGAGGTGACGTCGCTGGGCTCGTACCTCGAGCGCGCCCCGACCGAAGGGCTCGCCCGGTGGAAGGGGGAGCTTCGCTCGGGGGCCAGGGCCAACGTGCTGATGGGCGTGGCCTCCAACCGCGTGGACGTGAAGCGCCGGGCAGCTGCAGCCGAGCGCGCCCTCGAGCGGAGGGCGGAGCCGTTCTGCGCGCTGTTCCTCCCACCCGATCAGTGGCCCGGGCGCCTGCTCGAGATCGCATGGTCCCAAGTCGTCCGCAACGCGGCCCACGACTCCGTGTGCGCCTGCTCGGTGGACGACGTAGTCGACGCCGTGATGGAGCGGTACGCCGAGGCCAGACAGATAGGCGACGGCCTGGCCAAGGGGGCGCTCGACGCGTTCTCCCGGTCGCTCGCGCAACCCGGCGCGGTGGTGTTGAACCCCTCCTCCCACCCGCGAGGCGGCGTGGTGGAGATCCTCGTGCCGGGCGAGACCACGCCTGCGGACACCCAGGCGCTGCCCGAGGAGCCCGGTGTGTTCGGAATACCGCGGGGGCTAGGAGCCCTGACGCTCGACGCCCCGACCGTGCGCACGATCCTCGGCATGATGCCCGACGGGAGCCAGATCGACGTCCACACCTGGATTCAAAGTGTGGAGGTCACCGAGGACGACACGGGCATCGACGTCACCATCGGCTTCGGTACCGAGGAGCGTTTCGACGTCCCGATCTCCACGGTCAAGCAGGACCTGTACACGAGGCTCGGAGCGCGACCGGACTCGGTGGTACGCATACGCCTAGACCAGCCCCCGAGCACGAGGGTCCTGGCAAGGGTCGCCGAGGTGCCCGGTCTCGGGTGGACACCCGTCGTACCAGCCCCCCTTTCGCACCCCGTGCAGGTCGAGGAGGCAGCCGACGCGTTGCCGGAGCGAGGACCCGGGAGCCGGGCCGTGGTGATGCGAAACGGCCTGGTGGAACTGGCTGTGGACCCCTCCGACGGGACGTTCGCCCTCGACGGGCTTAGCGGCTTCGGGAGGTTGGTGGACCAAGGCGATTTCGGCGACTCCTACAACTACTCCCCTCCCCTCACCGACGCCGCAGTCGACTCGCCGGACCGCGTGGAGGTGAACGTCCTAGAGGAAGGGCCCGTACGCGCCCAAGTTGCCGTGATCTCGCGCTACACCTGGCCCGAACGCGTCGACGAGAACACCCGTGCGCGAATCGGCGCCAGGGAGGTGGATGTCACCACCATCTTGGAGATGCGGGCAGACGAGCGCGCCGTGCGGGTCCACACGAGCTTCGTGAACCCGTCGCGTGACCATCGCTTGCGCGTCCACCTGCCCTTGCCGAACCCTGCTTCCCTTTCGGAGGCGGAGTGCGCGTTCGCGGTCGTCCGACGAGGGCTCGAGACAGAGGGGAGGCCCGACGAGCGCGGGCTCCCGACGTTCCCAGCGCGCCGCTTCGTGAGCGCAGGCGGCCTCACCGTGGCCCACGACGCGCTCGTGGAGTACGAACTGGTGGACATCGAGCCGGGCGAGCCGAACGAGGGGGGGCGCGCCCGAACCCTGGCGCTCACGCTCCTGCGTTCCACCGGCATGCTTTCTCGTCTCGGAATGTCGTACCGCCCTTTGCCGGCGGGCCCCCTCACCCCGGTGGAGGGCCTTCAGCTCCAGGGTCGGCGCATCGAGGCGCGCTACGCGCTGTCCCTGCACTGCGAGGACCCGTACCTGCTCGCCGAAAACGCCCTGCTCGACCTAGAGGTCCTCCACGCCGCGGGCGGGGGTTGGAGAGCCGCCACCGGCAGCGCCCTGGAGATCGAGGGGGCCGAGGTCTCGGCCGTCCGCCGCGTCGCGGGGTCACTGGAGGTCCGCGTGTGGAACCCGACGGCCGACGAGGCCACCGTCACGGTCGCGAACCGGTCGGGCTGGCTAGTCGACCTGAGGGGGACGACCATCTCCCCCTTCGACGGCTCCTTCTCGCTGCGGCCCTTCGGCATAGCCACCTTCCGCTGCCCCGAGCCCTGATCGGCTCGCCCCGTCACCGTCAGCGCTGACGATGGTGGAGGAGGATCCCGGTGCCGCGCCTGACGCGGCTGCGGAATGCAGCCCTCCGGAGATGAGCTTCTCGCCTCGCTCGCGCAGGTCGTCGAGCTCGCGCAGCACCTCGGACAGGCGCTCCCACCTCCGGCCCAGTCGCCGGTCGAGCCGCATCGGCTCGGTACCGGGACGGTAGAGGGACCAGAGCTGGACCCTGCCGACGTCCTTCACCGTCCGTGGCCGCAGGGCGCTGAAGGCAAACCCCTCCTCGTGGCGGGAACCGACTGCCGGCGTGGGAACGGATTCCTCAGGTCCGCCCCCGAGCTCCTCGAGCAACGCAGCATGGAAGTCGTCGGTCACGAGCACGCTCCCCGGGGCGGCCACGTCGGCCACTCGGTTCGCGAGGTTCACGACCGGACCGTAGTAGTCGCCGTCCTGCACGAGCACCGGGCCGACGGCCAACGCCACACGGACATCGGACAGCAGCTCGTCGTCGGCGTAGCTCTCTGCCAGGGCAAGTCCGATGTGCGCGGCAGCGACCGGTGACTCCGCCACGAACATGACCTCGTCGCCGATCATCTTCACCACCCGTCCGCCGTGAGATGTGACCACGTCGTAGGCCACGTCCTCGAACCGGCTGACCAACGCCGCCAACTCCTCCTCCGAGAGCTGTTGGCTGAGCATGGTGAACCCGACCATGTCGGCGAAACCTACCGACAAATCTGGGAGAGACCCGCTCTCGCCACGGCTTCGCAGCAGCATGGCTCGTCTCACAGCAGCCTGGACGTGGCGCCGCCAGACGAATTCCAGCAATCGGCTCATTGCGGGAAGAGTGTGGTCCGCGAGCCTCGCAAAGCGGTCTGCTGCCTCCACGTTGTCGTCGTCACGGGTCATCGCGAACATGCCGAGCATCGTGGGGGACACCTCGGCGTCGGCGATGCGTGACATCGAGGACCCTATGACACGTGCGAGCTGAAGGGCGGGTTCCACCTCGGCAACCCCCAGCTCGACGAGCGCCTCGATCGTGCGCACCGCCTCCACGTCCAGGTCGGTGAAGAGCTTGTCCTCGGGAGACGGGGTCGGAAACCCGAGAGCCCGCCAAAACCTGCGAGACAGCTCGATGGGCATACCCGTGAGCTCGGACACCTCCGCCTCGTTGTAGCGGACATGGCTGGGCACGAGCAGGCGGTCGGCCACGAGCAGGTCCATCACGTCCTCCGCCTCCGCCCGGGCCACCTCCTCCTCGGAAGCGCCGTGCTCGAGGAGGAACTCCCGCACTCTTCTCAGGACCTCGGCGCGCTGGGCGTCGGACACGTGCCAACCCTACGACGTCCCCTCCGGCGCTTACACTCACGCGCGTGAGCGCCTCGACATTCGTACCCCCGCTCGGAGGCAGCGTGGTGCTCGTTCCCGTGAAGGCCTTCGCTCAGGCCAAGGCGCGCCTCGCACCATCCATCGACCACTCGCGACGCGCCGAGCTCGCGAAGGCCATGGCCGGCCACGTCCTCGCCGCCGCCTATCCGCTGCCAGTGGCGGTCGTCTGCGACGATCCCGACGTCGCCGAGTGGGCGAGGGAGCGACAGGCGATCGTCCTACCCGAGCCCGGGCGAGGTCTCAACGGAGCGGTCGAGTCGGGCGTGGCGCGTCTCGCGAAAGCTGGGGCGAGCGAGGTTCTCGTAGCCCATGCAGACCTACCGCTTGCACACGGCCTCTCACACCTGGCCGGATTCGAGGGAATAACCCTCGTGCCCGACAGGCGAGACGACGGCACCAACGTGCTCTGCCTGCCGGCGCGCTCGGGGTTCCGCTTCGGCTACGGCCCGGGGTCCTTCGCGCGCCACCACGCAGAGGCGGTGCGCCTTGGCCTGCCCGTGCGAGTCAGAAGAGAGCCCGACCTGGCGTGGGACGTGGACGTCCCCTCCGACATCCCGGCTGGGTTCGCCCGCTTCACCTGATCCTCCCCGCACCAGAGAACCGAGGGAACGGCGAGCAATACGGGACACAGGCGACGCGCAAGAGGGGCCCGCAGGCCCCCCTTGCGCTCTAATCCTGCGGCGCCGGCGAAGCTTCCGGCACCCACCAACCGGTGCTACCTGGCGCTACGCCGCCTCGTGGCCTTGCGCACAGGCGCCTTGCGAGTGACGCGACGGGTGGCTACCCGCTTTGCAGAAGGCGCTGCCGAGGCAGCTTTCTTCGTTACGCGCCTCTTGGTGGTGCGCTTGGCAGCCTTGCGTGCGGGAGCCCGCTTCTTCGTGGCCCGCTTCTTCGTGGTGCGCTTGGCAGCCTTGCGTGCGGGAGCCCGCTTCGTCACCCGCCTCTTGGTGGTGCGCTTGGCAGCCTTGCGTGCGGGAGCCCGCTTCGTCGCCCGCTTCTTGGTGGTCCGCTTGGCAGCCTTGCGTGCGGGAGCCCGCTTCGTCGTCGCCCGCTTGGCGGTCCGCTTGGCGGCCGGCCGTCTCGCGGCCTTCCGCGCCGGCGCCCGTTTCGCGGTCCGCTTGACGCTCTTCCTTGCTCTCTTGACTGGCATCGTAGACGCCCTCCTTACGGCCTTCTGGCCGATCGCTTTGGTGCTCTCCTCGCCTGGACACGCTTCGCCGAGTTTCTCGACGGAGCGCGCCTGACGGCCTTTCTGGCCGATTGCTTTGCTGCTTTTCTCGCCGGAGCGCGCTTCGCGGCCCTTTTGTCCGGGGCGCGCCTGACGACCTTTTTCGTACTAGCCAACGTCCTCTTGGCGACCTTCTTCGCAGGTGCGCGTCTCGAGACGTTGCCCGGAGCGTTCTTCGTCGCTCTCGAGGCTGTCCGCCCGGCGGTCACACCGGCTCTTGCCGGCCCTGCGCGCCCTGCGGATTTCTTGGACCCAGGAAGAGGCGAGCGGCCGTTCAAGACGTCCTTCAGCATGGCGCTCGCCTGGAATCGGACCCCGCGACTGGCCGAGACGGCCACAGGGGCACCTGTCTGAGGGTTGCGCCCCATCCGCGGGCCACGGCGGGTGGGATTGAAGCTGCCGAAGCCCGCGACCACAACTCGCCGCCCGGATTTCACCTCGCCGGCAACCACGTGGATGAGCGCGTTGACCGCTTCTTCCGCCTCGCGCTTCGCCAACGACGTCGTCTTGCTGACAGCGTCGATGAGCCCCGATTTGTTCACTACACCTCCTCCACAAAATTGCAATCTCACTAATCACAGAGGGTTTTCGCGCAAAAGTCAAGCATTTGCGTTCGCGCGGCTTGCTATGGAGCGAAGTAGTCGGAGAGGTTTCGAGCAAGGAACAGTGCAAAAGGACGCTGTCATGCTCGTGTCGACAGCGCGTCGCACGCTGCTCCGAGCACGCAGAAATGCACGTCGAAATGGACGAAAGTCGCAGTCATCGCGAGGATTGCTTCAGTGCAACACCTGCCCGATGGGTCTTACGACGTGATCGTCGTCGACGCCGAGGAACTCGACGAAGACGAGATACGCATCGAGCTCGCGATCACGCTGGGACCGCGCGTCGGCGAGGTCGTAGCCCTGCGTCAAAGGCGCACAGCCAGCCGCGAGGGCCCCTCGAGGGGCGAGGATTCAACGAATTTCCTGGGAATGTGCGGTACCCTTCGCGTGAGCAACGGCATTCCGGTCTTCCGTCCAGAGCGGGTGTGAACGTCGACGCGCTGAGGACCACGGGTATCGCACGTGATCGAAGTCGCCCCGCCGAATGACCGCGCCGTACGCACCTGCCGCTCGCGACGGCGCTGGCGCGCACCGTGCGCCGGGAGTCGACGGTGCACCTTTCGCCGGAACTGAACGTTCGGTCAACGGTGCGCCCCGAGCCGACGATGCACCCCCCGTGGGCGACGTGCTCCACGCGATCGCAGGCGCGTCGGCGTCGGCCGGGTACGGCCTCTATCTGGGCGCTGGGACATCGGGACCAGTTTGGGCGCCACCCGAGCAAGCGGTGCTCGTGCTCGGCCCGCCGAGATCGGGGAAGACCACGGCGCTGGTGGTGCCCGCCGTCCTCGGCGCTCAGGGGCCTGTCGTGTCGACCTCGACCAAACCCGATGTCCTCAACCTCACGGCCACCGCCAGGCAGCGCAAGGGGCCATGCCTCGTCTACGACCCGAGCGGGACGGTCGATGTGCCCTCCGGTGTCGCACTCACCAGGTGGTCGCCCGTGACGCGTTGCACGCGGTGGGACGACGCCCTGATGGTCTCCGAGCGCCTCGTCTCCTCGGTTCGGCCCGGGCACGGTCCCCGAACCGACAGCATCGACCACTGGACCGAGCGTGCACAGGCTCTATTGGCGCCGTTGCTGCACGCCGCCGCCCTCGAAGAGATCGAGATGGCGGGCGTGCTGCGGTGGGTCGACCGCCGCGAGTCATCTCATGCAATGGCCATCCTCGAACGCGCCGGCTCCGAGGCGCCCGCAGACCAGCTCGCCGGCATCGCTCTCACAGAAGCGCGGGAGCTCAGCGGTATCTGGTCGACTGCGTCCAGCGTCCTGAGCGCATACCGGAGCGCTGCGGCTCTTGCCACCACTGTCGCACCCGACTTCGACGCGCGGGAGTTCTGCGACTCAGGCGGGACGCTCTATGTGTGTGCGACAGGGAGCCGACAGGCGCTTGCCGCACCTCTCGTGGTCAGCTTGATCAGCGAGATCCGCGACGCTGCCTACACCCGCTCAGCCGAACGCGCATCGATCCAGGGGGCTGCTCATTCACGCATGCCGCAAAGGTCTCCGCCGCTCGTCTTGGCCTTGGACGAAGTCGCCAACATCGCTCCTCTCGCGGACCTGCCTTCGATAGTGAGCGAAGGCGGCAGCCAGGGGGTGATCACCCTCGCATGCCTCCAGGACCTGTCCCAGGCGCGTGAGAGGTGGGGCCGGATGGCCGAAGGCTTCCTCTCGCTCTTCGGGACGACGATCGTGCTGCCCGGCATCGGTGACGTTCGGACGTTGGAGACACTGTCGACGCTCGCCGGAGAGCGCGAAGTCCAGACGAGATCGGTGAGCGCTCCCGTCCCCTCGTCGCGCGGCGCTATCGCGCGTGCAGTCGTGAGACGCATCGTGAGAGGGCCTGGCTCGCTTCCGACCGATCGCGTGCCAACCGTGACCTTCTCGACGGTGAACAGACCGCGGCTCGCGCCGGACGTCGCCGCGCGCGGCGAGCCCGGCACCGCCCTGATGGTCGACGAGCGCAACCGCATGAGCTGGATCCGTCTCACGCGTTGCCACGAGAGCCGGCCCTGGTGCTGGGTCGTAGGGAGCCCCGAGCCGGGGCGCCGGTCCGGAGCCGCGGAGCGTTCGGAGGTGGAGAGGGGACCTGCCGTGCGGGGGCTCTCCCACGGACTGCGACCGGAGCTGCCCGGGGAGGGCATGGAGCTCGGTCGATAGCTAAACGACCAGCTCACAGCCTTGTTCCAGGCGGGAGGCAGATCGAACATATGTTCGCTATCCTCCGAGAATGGCCCCATCTTTCGACGGCTCCCTCGTCGCATTGGCAAGGCCCACATCCGCCAAGCGGGACCGGCTGCTACCCGTGCTGGGCCCGCTCGCGCCCCTTTTCCCCGGTGGAGGATTGCAGCGCGGCACGGTCGTGGCGGTCGACGTCGCCGGCGGCAGCTACCACCACCCGGAGCTGGAGCGTTCGGCCGGAGGGGCGACCACCCTGGCCTTCGCCCTCCTCGCCGCAGCCTCGGCCACCGGGTCGTGGTGCGCGGGAGTGGGCACCCCCCATCCCGGAGTGCTGTCCATGGCCGATCTGGGGATCGACCTCCACCACCTGGTCCTGGTCCCACGCCCGGGAGCGGCCTGGGTAGAGGTGACGGCCACCCTCCTCGACGGGATGGACGTGGTGCTGACCCTCCTGCCTCGGAGCCTGCGCCCGGCCACGGCCCGCCGCCTGGCAGCACGCGCCCGGGAACGCCAGGCGGTGCTGGTCGTGCTGGGTCGTCGAACCTGGTGGCCCCAGGGACCCGAGGTCCGGCTGGAGCCGAGGGACGGGGTGTGGCACGGGTTGGGCAGGGGCCACGGCTACCTGCGGGCCCGCCGGGTGGAGGTTCTCGCCACCGGCAGGGGGGTGGCGGCCAGACCGGTAGGGGTCGCGTTGTGGCTGCCTGGCCCCTCCGGGGGGGTGCTCCCGGCCTGATCGTGGGCCCTCGAGAAGGAGAGAAAGAGAAAAGAAAGGAAAGAGCTGAAGGAGGGGGAGGAGAGTGAAGGAGACGAGGAGAGAAGGGGGGCCGGGGGCGGCCCCCCTGAGGGGCGCAGCAGGAGAAGGAGAGAGAGGGAAAGAAGAAGGAGAAGGAAAAGGAAAAGGAAAAGGAAAAGGAAAAGGAGAAGAAGGAGAGAGCCGGCGGCGCAAGAGTGGTCCGAGTGGTCCGAGTGGTCCGAGTGGTCCGAGCATGCAGAGGCAGCTGGTCGTATGGTGCCCCGGCCTGCTCGAGCAGCAGGAACATGGCCGTGAGGCCAGGGCCTTCGACCGTGTAGTCGCGGCGATCGGAGAGATCTCCCCCCGTCTCGAGGCGCTGCGACCAGGGGTTTGCGCGCTCTGCACCCGGGGCCCCTCCCGTTACTTCGGGGGAGACCAGGCCCTGGCCGACCTGGTCTCCCGGGCCCTGACGGGGGTCAGAGGCTCGGAGGACGAGACCCGCGACACACAGCACGGCGTGGTGGGCGGAGTCGGTGTGGCCGACGGCCTCTTCGCGGCCACCCTGGCGGCCCGCAGCTCCACGAGGCGCCCGGGCCGAGCCCCCGTGCTCGTCGCACCCGGTGACACCCCTGGCTTCCTGTCCACCTGGCCTGTCGAGGTCCTGGGCCGGCCCGAGCTGGCCGACCTGCTCTGCCGCCTGGGGATCCGCACACTGGGCGCCTTCGCCGCGCTTCCCGCCCGCCACGTGCTGGCCAGGTTCGGCACCGACGGCTCCATCTGCCAAGCGGTGGCCGCCGGGGAGGAGGGCGAGCCGCCGGGCCTGCGCCTGCTCCCCCCCAGGTCGTCGGGTCGGGCGGTGGACAGCGGACCGCCCGGAGCTTCGCCACCCCGGGCGGCGGCGCGTCAGACGGGGTTCTTCGGTGGGTCCGCCGGCGCCGAAGCCCGTGCCGCGAAGTCGGTGATCGCGGTGCAGGGACTGCTCCACCCAGAGGGCGTGGTACGGGGCCGGCTCCAAGGCGGGCGCGGGCCGGCGGAGCGGGCCCGTCTAGTCCCGTGGGGCGAACAGGGCGCCGGCGTCGGAGCCTACTCCCCGGGGCCAAGGACGTTTCCGCGGAAACGTCCGGACACCAAGGGTGCTGTTCTCGACACACAGCAAGGCCAGACGTTTCCGCGGAAACCCAGTGGCGTCCGCAGGAGGCCAGCGGATGCCGCCCCGCTCGCCGGGGGACCTCCATGGCCCGGGCAACTACCTCCCCCCTCCCCGGTCGTCGTGCTCGCGAGGGCACTGCCCGCCGAGCTCCTCGACCTCGAGGGCAGCTCGGTGGGGATCAGCAACCGCGCGGTCGCCAGCTCCGCCCCGGCCCGGCTGTCGGTGGCCGGAGGGCCCTGGTCGGAGGTGGAAGGTTGGGCAGGGCCCTGGCCCTCCGACGAGCGGTGGTGGTCCAAGCGGGGCCGGAGCCGCCAGGCCCGCATGCAAGTGGTGACCGC
>DATKIB010000006.1:0-8448 GCA_035509915.1 Acidimicrobiales bacterium
CGGGTTCATGATGGAATTGACGTTGTAGGGGCAGATGTAGGGGAGCCCCATCGTGAGCACGTCGGCCTGACCCTCGATCTCCACGAGTTGCTGCGCGTAGACGTTCTCGGTCGTGCGGGCGTGCACGGCCTCCACCTCGCCCGCTTGCACGGAGGTCATGCGATGGGGGGAGCGCACACCGTGGAGAATCGACCTCGCCACGCGGTCCGGGGTGCGCGACAGAGCCTTGGACGTGGCGAGGAACCCGGCGCGGTCTGCGAGTGACCACTCCCACTCCCGCCTCTGCAGAAAACGGAATTGCTCCGGGAAGGTGTCGGTGTTGAGCGTGGTCTCGATCTGGAACACCTTCACCCCGCTGTCGCGGATGACCCGGCCCATGCGCCAGTTGGAGGAGTGCAGCTCCGAGCGGTGCTGGTCCATGAAGGAGCGGCTGCGAGCCATCGTGCGGGCGTTGTGGTGGTGACGCAGGCTGCGGTAGCTGGCGAGACCGGTGGCCACCGACTTGTGGCCTCCGTCCATGGCGACGAGGTTGATGTTCACGTACACGAGGAGGTCCGACTCGGCCGCGCGCCGGTTGATCTCGACGTCCTCACCCAACTCGGTCGCTCCAAGGTGCACCAGGTTGGACGGGTCCTCCGCGTCGTGCTGAGTGAGGAGCCCGTGCGGTTCGAACGCGTCGTAGATGCGGTCTCCGAGCGCGTGACGCAGCTCGGCCTCGGTCATCCGCCGGTGCAACGAGAGCGCGGCGATCAGCACCACGTCGTCCACTCCCGCCTCGGCCGCGAGGTCCAGGACCTGCTCGATCACGAGCTGCCGGTTGTCGGGGCGGCGCATTGGCGGAAGCGGTAGCGACACGTCGTCGAAGGCGATGGTGAGACGCATGCCCGGACGGAGCAGCGCCCGAAGAGGCTCGGACCCGCCGAGCGGGTTCTCGAGGGCGCGGCGGATGGCCGCCATCGGGTCCTCCAGCGCGTCGAACGGCTCGGGCGCGTAGAGCACCCGGCTGCCGACCGGCAGGCGCTCCAGGCGGAAGCCCTCTCCGTGCCAGAACAGGGTCGGAGGAGTCGAGCCGTCCACTTCGAGGACGAACCCAGGCCTGGGGCTCATCTCGCCGACCCCTTGCGTCTCAGGTCGAAGGCGATCTTGACCGCTCCCCGGCTGCCCGCTGCCCCTGCGTGCTCCAAGGCCTCCTCGAAGCGCTCGAGCGGGTAGAGCGCCGAGACCAGCCGGCCGAGCCGGTACTCGGACACGACACCGGCCGCCAGCTCGAAGCTGCTCACGCTGCGACCTGCGACCTGCTCTACGCCGTATGCGTAGGCAGCTGTGAGGACCACCTCGCGGTGCCAAAGCGATGCGAGGTCCACCTTGGACTTACCAGGCATGCCCACCAGCACGACGCGGCCCCGTGGCCGCACCATCGCGAGCGCCTCTGCCAACGACTCGGTGCTGCCGACGCAGTCGACGACCACGTCTGCGCCGCCGGTCAGCTGCCTCGATCGCTCCGACACGGTGAGAGAGCGCGACCGCCGTCTCACCGCGCGCCCGAGCTGGTCGGGAGGCAAGACCGCGTCTGCCCCGAGCTCACGCGCCCAGCGTCGTTGGTGCTCGTGCTTCGCTCCCGCGAAGAGGCTCCCCGGCTCGGTGAGCGACCGGAGCGCGGCGAGGGTCGTGAGCCCGAGCGTGCCCGCACCGAGCACCGCCACCGTGTCACCCGGTTCGACCTTCGACGCCAACGCGGCGTGGACGGCACACGCGGTCGGCTCGATCATCACGGCTTCCTCGTCGCCCATGTCGTCGGCGACCGCGTGCAGCTGTGACTCGTGGGCCACGAGGCCGGCGGCCGACCACCCGCCGCCGGTATCGGAGCAGTAGCCGATCTGAATACCGGGGGAGAGGTGCCCGAAGGCGACACGCTCGCAGCCCCCGACGCGCCCCTCGGCGCACGCCTCGCAGGGCGGCTCGATGCCGCGTGCCACACAGCCGATCACCGCCTGGACCACGACCCTGGCGCCCGCCGGTTCCTCCAGCTCGCCCACGACCTCGTGGCCCGGCACGAACGGGAAGCTGACCAGGTCCTCGAAGTACCTCGAGCTGCGCCCGTCCACGGTGGCCAGGTCGGAGCCGCAGATACCTGCGAGCAGGGGGCGCACCCGGTACCACCCTGGTCCCGGCAGGGGAGGGGGCTCGGAGTCGGTGAGACGCAGCGGGCTGACGCGCGCCGCGCGCCCGGACCCGGCGAGGCTCGATGCGACCCGCGATGCCGCGAAGCGCGCCAGGTTTCGTTCGAATATGAGAGTTCTCATCGCACCCCTTCGCGAAGCCGGTCGATCCGCTCCCACCAGCGCGACACGCCGTGGTCGACCGGTCCGATCGGCAGGATCGGCCTGGCGGAGCCGCCTGCGGTCTCCCAATGCTCGGTGTGCCAGCCGCGGCGGCGGGCTATCGCCGCGAGACGTGCCTCGGGGTTGACAGCCACCGGGAAGCCGACGCACTCGAGCAGCGGCAGGTCCGAGGCCGAGTCCGCGTACGCCACCGACTCCGCGAGGTCCAGGCCCTCGCGCTCGGCGTACTCGGCCAGGACGAGCGCCCTCGCCTCGCCGGTGGGGGGGAGCCGGTCGAGGCGCCCGGTGAGCCGCCCGTCGCCGTCGACCCCCAGCGCCGCGCACACCACTTCGTCGAAGAGGGGGCGGAGGGGATCGACCACGAAGTCGAGGGCCCCGGTGATGAGCACCGTTCGGTGGCCGAGAGCGCGGTGCGCGCGGACGCGCGCCATGCCGGCCGGGAAGGACTTGGTGAGCAGCAGATGGTGGAACAGCTCCACCGAGTCCTCTCGAAGCATCGACGCGGGGGCTCCCTCGTAACGGCGGTAGAAGCTCCTCAGGAAGTCGCCCCGGTCGCGCCGGTCGAGCGCGAGAAGCCGCGGCGCTTCCCGGAGGATGCGGGCGCTAAGCGCGGCACGCTCGGTCATGGGCAGGTGGCGGCCGGCGAGCCACGAGTAGGACTCGACGACGTTGGACGCGACGAGCGTGTTCTCGAGGTCGAAGGCTGCCAAGTGCCGCTCCGGGGAGAGGATCGCTCGTCTGGCGCGCTCGGAGCGGTTGGGGGTGGTCGAGCGCCCGGGCGTGGTTCGCACGCGGGCGTGCTCGACGATCGACGGGAGGTGTATGTCGTTCACGTAGTGGTCCCAGTCGATCACCCCCGGATCGAAGCAGAAGATGTCGCGGTCCGAAGATTCGACGCGGTTCCAGAGCTCCATCAGGTGGTCGATCCTGAAGCGGGCCTCGGTCTCGGTGTAGGAGCCGTAGAGCTCGACGTAGCCAAGGGCGCGCTCGGCCTGGGTGCGGCGCTCCTCGACGCGCGCGGCGAGATCCGCGCGCTCGCCGCGCACCGGGAGCGATCCCAGCAGTCGTTCGGCGAGCGACAGCGCCTTGGTGGCGCGCTGGAGCTGGCGTTGCACGCGGCCGTGGCCGGGGAAGGACCATTCGGGGACAACGATCGGCTGGCCGTCGGAGTCGTAGACCGGGTGGGTGGTGAACCAGGCTTGGATGAGCCCCTGGAGCTGGCCGTAGAGGAGGGGGTTCTTCACGCTCGAGGCCACGTGGTACACGCTCTTCGTGCCGGCACCCGGGCCCGCCGCCGCCACGGCGAGGATGGCCGCGACGACGAGGTCGACGGGGATGACGTCGACGACTCCCTCCTGGATCCCCGGGAACTCTCGCAGCAGCCCCCGGGCGTAGGAGATGATGATCGGCTCCGCCATTCGGAACCCCCGAATCCATCCCGGGCGGGGCTCGGAGAGCGCGGACTCGATGATCGAGGGCCTCACGACCGTGGTGGGCACCTCCGGGTGGTCCGTCACGAGGAGGCGCTCGCCGAGCGCCTTGGTGAACGCGTAGGCGTCCGGCCAGCCGAGCGACTGCGCCCGAGCACGACCGGCCTCGACCAGCTGCTCGCGCACCCACTCGTCGCGTAGCTTCTCGGCGCGCTCGGCGAGCAGGTGGGTGCCAGCCGAGCCGAGCTCCGCGCGCGCCGCTTTGGTGAGACGCGCCAGGCGTGCGGGCCTACGAGACTCGGCCTCCAGGTCCGCGCGAAGCCGTCTGGCGTGGTCCACCTCGGCCTCGATGTCGACTTCGGTGGTGACCGTGGTGTGGGTGCGCGTCCGCGCGCCCGAGCGTACGGCGTCGGTAAAGAGGATCTCGGCGGCGTCGCCCTGATGGGTGCCCGCCACGTAGGCGGTCGACACCGTGACGAGGTGACAGGGTGCGCGGCCCGCGCGGGCCTGTGCTTCCTGCGCTGCGGCCGCTTCGATTGCGGCTGCGACTCGCGAAGGCCCGAGCAGGTTGACCTCGATCGTCGTGTCGAGCGGAGCGTCGAAGGCGACGGTGGCCGCGCAGTGCACCACCACGTCGCAGCCTGCGAGAAGCCGTGTCCCGTCTTCGTCGAGGCCGAGGCCCTCGGCGCCCACGTCGCCGGCCACCGCCACCAACCTGCGCTCGGTGACAGAGTCGAAGCTCTCGCCGAGTTCCTCGCGCAGGCGGTCGAAACAGTCGTTTCGCAGGATCTCGCGCTGCGCCCTCTCAGCCGCTGAGGCCCGGCGACCCGGTCGCACGAGCACGACCACCGAGCAATCCGGGACGCGCCGCAGGAGGCGCTCCACCAGAGCGGTCCCGAGGAACCCCGTCGCCCCCGTCACGAAGATCCGCTTGCCGGCGAGGGCGGACGCGATGGGCGGCAGCGGCGTAGGCGGCGCCGTCGTGGCGGTCACGCAATTTGTCTACCATATGGTAGGTGACGAGGTCGAGCGGGCGCCGGGAGGCGAGAGGTCCCAGGGGCGAGACAGCGGACAGGATCCTCGACGCGGCCCTCGTCTCCTTCGGGTCAAGGGGTTACGAGGCCACCTCGCTCGACTCCCTGGCCGACGGCTTGGGGCTGCGGAAGCAGTCGATCCTCTACTGGTTTCCGTCCAAGGAGGCGCTGCTCGAGGCCCTCATCGCACGCTCGGCGGCGGAGCTGGCCGGAGCCCTGGAGGAGTCGCTCGAGCGAGCGGGGAGCGGCTGGCCGCGAGTCGAGTCGGTGGTGCGCTCGGTCTTCCGGCTCGCCGCACGCCGCCCAGAGGTGCTCGGCCTCGTGCGCGAGGTGGGGCGGCTCGGCCCTCCCGCGGCGACGCAGCTGATGCTGGCACTCGAACCTCTCGTAGAACGCGCCTCTGCGTTCTTGGAGTCCGAGATGGACGCGGGTCACATGCGCAGGCATGAGCCGCGCCTGCTGCTGTTGGCGATCTACTCCACGGTCGTGGGGATGATCACCGAGGTGGAGGTGCTTCGCGCACTGGGAGAGGAACCCACGGCGCGCTCGCTGGTCCGTCGACGCCAGGAGATCCTGCGCTTGTTGCGTTCGGCGCTGCTCGTCGAAGGTCAGGAGGGCGCCGGCGGGCGCGGGCGCGGCGGCTTGGGCGGCGTGTAGCGCTTCGACGCAGGGGGCCCGGCCGGCTCGGGTTGTCTCTTTCGTCGCGAAGACCGTGCTGCCTGGCGGGATTGAACACGCTGACGCGCGTCCGAGGCCCCTGTGCGGGCTGCCACCCTGGGGCCCTGAGACGCGCGGCCACGCTGGGGCGCCACACCTCGGGCGGTGAGCGCTTTCTGGTAGCGGAACACCCTCCAGATCATCCAGCCACCGAGACCCCAGAACAGCAATGCGAACGGGAAGCCCTCGGCGGTCCCGAGGAACAGGAGGGCGAACGCGACGAGCGAGCGACGGCGCGTGATGGCCGTGAGCAGCACGACTGCGCCGAGCACCACCCTCGCCACGCCGTAGAGCTCGGTGACGCTGTTGGCGACGTGCCCTTTGTGGTGCAGCGGAGGGTTGTAGTGGATGGCGGCGATGGTGAGCACGATCCCGATGGCGGCCCCGAGGGGACCGGCGAACATCGCATAGGTGCGCTCGCGGTCGTCGATCCGTTTGATGGAGTAGGTGAGCTCCTCGTTGCTCATGTCCGCGATGGGATCGGGCCTTCGCCCTTGCTGTCCGGCGCCAGTTGCCCGGCGGGCCGGTTCGCGTGGCCGGGCGGGCCGCGTGCCGGATCCGGCTCGGGCGCCCTCGGAGGAGACGACCTCGTCGGGCTCTATCACCTCGTGGTCGTCCGCCTCGCTCGTCCCGGCCGCGTTGCGCTCCTCGGTCTCGGTGCCCGCCTGGCCCCAGGGCTTGATCCCTGTCCGCGCGCCGGCCTTGGCTCCCCGGGCTGTCCTGCTCCCGGCGCTCGCCGGAGCGCTCGCGGCCTCATCGCCGGCGGGCGTATCTTCGGTCGGCCGTCGCGCTGCGGGCGGTCTGCGCGTACCTGCGGGCGACTGTCTCTGGCGGTCGAGGTTTGGCAGCGCTGTCAGGATGCGCTGGCCCAAGGTCAGCTTCGGCGCCGCGCCTCGGGCCTTGCCGTTCTCGTCGTCACCCACCGCTCCAGGCTACTCAGGGCTGCTCCATGCACGAAGCGGCCCTGGCGTGCTACGCCTGGGCCGTGGACTTCCGCCGGACGTCTTTGTCGGAGCTGGCGGGCGAGGTTCGGTCCGGGAAGCTCGCCGCCCGCGAAGTCGTCGCCCACGCGCTCGAAAGAATCGAGGCGCTCAACCCGGTGCTAAACGCCTTCGTGGCCGTCGACGCGGAGGCGGCGCTCGATGCCGCGAGGAAGATCGACGACAAGGTGGCCTCGGGCGGTGACCCCGGGCCTCTGGCTGGGGTGCCAATCGGAGTCAAGGACCTCGAGGACGCGGCCGGGTTCGTGACGACGATGGGGTCGACGCTCTACGCCGGGCATGCGCCTGCGTCCAAGGACTCGGCGTTGGTCGCACGCATGAAGGCCGCGGGCTGCGTGGTTGTCGGAAAGACCAATACTCCCGAGCTCGGGTGGAAGGCCGATACGGTCAACGCCGTCTTCGGGGCGACGTGCAACCCCTGGGACACAGACCACAGCCCGGGAGGCTCCTCGGGGGGGAGTGCAGCCGCGCTCGCCTCGGGGATGGTGCCCCTTGCGACGGGCTCCGACGGCGGCGGCTCCGTGCGGATCCCGGCCTCTTGCTGCGGCCTCTCCGGTGTGAAGCCGTCGTTCGGGCGTGTTCCATCGGGCGGGGAGGAGCCGCCGGGCTGGCACTTCCTGTCTACTAAGGCGCCGATGGCGCGGCGCCTCGAGGACGTAGTGAAGGTGCTCGACATCACCGTGAGCCCGGAGCCCACGGACCTGAGCTCGCTTCCTCGTCCCGAGGCCTCCTGGCTCGCGGCGCTGGACGGGGCCAAAGCCCCGAACAAGATCGCCTGGTCCCCGACGCTCGGATACGCCCCCCTCGACAAGGAGGTGCTCGCGATCTGCGAGCGCGCGGTCAGGCTCATGGAGTCACTCGGTACGGAGATTGTGGAGGTGGACTCCGTCTTCGACGAAGACCCGGTGCGCGACTGGCTCACCCTCGTGCTCGCCTACAACACTCGAACACTCGGGCGCTACGTCGGCTCGAAGGAGTGGGCCGGGGTGGACCCCCTGCTCGCTGCGCAGGTGGAGTGGGCCAGGGAGAACGTCTCGGCGGTGGACGTGGTGGAGGCTCTCGACGCGTGCCATCGGCTGAACCTCGAGCTCGTCGAGCTCTTCCACGACGTACGTCTACTGGTGACGCCGACGTGTGCTGCTCTTCCCCCGCCATGCGCCTTGGAGGGATCGGGAATGATCAACGGCGAGACTGAACCCAACTGGGTGCGTTTCACCTACCCGTTCAACATGACCCGCTCCCCGGCGGCGTCGGTGTGCGCAGGGCTCAGCGCTACCGGCCTTCCAGTGGGGCTCCAGCTCGTGGGCCCGCAGCACGCCGATCTCGTCGTGATCCGCTCGGCCGCCGCTCTCGAGGCGGCCGTCGGCTTCGACCAGTTGGCTCCGATCGGCTCCTGACACACACTGGGCGCCGCGCATGGACGAGTAGCATCAGCCGGTCGGGCGCATAGCTCAGTTGGTTAGAGCGCAGCCTTCACACGGCTGAGGTCGAGGGTTCGAGTCCCCCTGCGCCCACCGACCCCTGCGCCCACCGCCAGAGCTTGACCCAGCGGAAGTTCGGTGGGCTTGATGAAGCTAGCTCGCCCTCGAGATAGCTGTCAGCGCCAGCGAATCGAATGTTGGAGCATCGACGGGGATGCCGGCGAAAGCCATCGTCAACTCGACCACCCTGTTGCCCACCAAGGCAAAGTCCACGAAGCCTAGGTACGGGTTTGGTCGGACGTTGGCCGAAGGCGAAGCGATAACGACTGCGAAACTAGCGAGCTGTGTGCCCGGCGGGGGACGGACGGTACGAGTTTCGACCGACAACCCAAACCTGTCGGCTCCTCTGACCCAACTTGTGCCATTACAGGCTGCGTAGTGGCGCACGACTTCGGAGAATCGGGCTGGGCGGTTGGCTGGAGGTAGCACGACTACCCGCTCAA
>DATKIB010000007.1:0-6036 GCA_035509915.1 Acidimicrobiales bacterium
CGGACTCTGGGGATTCCCCGTCCGAATTGTCGCGGTTGGGTTAATCCTGGAAGAACACCTCGGGCCGGGGCCCGCCGAATCTTGACCGGGCGGTCAAGAGACTCCTACCGTTCGGGGTCGATGAACCGCCGGCTCACGACCCGGGGCAAGGAGCGCAGGCACCAGCTGATGGAGTTCGCCGCCCGGCGCTTCGCCGAGAACGGCTACCACCCCACCTCGGTGGCCGAGATCGTCGACGGGATGCAGGTCGGCAAGGGGGTCTTCTACTGGTACTTCGAGTCCAAAGAGGAGCTGTTCCGCCAGATCTTGGTCGATGCGCAGCGAGACCTACGGCGGGCTCAGCGCCAGGCGATCGCCGACGAACCCGACCCTGTCAGGCGCATCGAGGCCGGGATCGCCGCGACCGTGCAGTGGCTCGATTCCAACCGGCACCTCTTCGTCCTCATGGAATTCGCCCGCACCGAGGAACGCTTCGCCCCGTTGATCCGCATGGGAGAGGAGCAGGCGGTGGCCGACGCGCTTCCGCACGTGAAGGCCGGGATCGCCGCCGGGCTTATCCGGCGCGAGGACCCGCTCGTGCTGGCGCATGCGATCCTGGGTGTCACGGACCGCCTCGCCAGAGCCCTCGTGCTCGAGCAGGGTCGCAGCGCCGCCGAGGCGTCTGCGGCGACCGTCTCGTTCTGCCTCGAGGGCATCCTGTCCCCCGCCACCGCCGAACGCCGACTGGGCCGCGCAGCTGGCTGAGCCGGCGCGCGAAGCCCCTACTGGAGCTTCGTCAACGTGCGCCGCAGGTTGCGCACCGCCTGCCCGATGCGCTGCTCGTTCTCGATGAGCGCGAACCGCACGTAGCTGTCGCCTCCTGGTCCAAAGCCCACTCCGGGGGAGGTGGCGACGTCGGCCTCCGAGACCAGGTACGACGAGAACTCGAGCGACCCCATCTCGCGGTACGGCTCAGGCACTGGCGCCCATACGAACATGGTCCCCTTCGGCTTTGCCAAATGCCAGCCGATCCGGTTCAAGCCGTCACAGAGAGCATCACGGCGCGCCTGGTAGGTCTCGTTGACCAGCTTCGGGTAGTCCGGGGCTTCGTTCATGGCGACGATGGCCGCGATCTGGATCGGCTGGAAGCTCCCGTAGTCCAAATAGCTCTTGAGCTTCGTTAGCGCACCCACCACCTCGGCGTTGCCGACCATGAAGGCGATTCTCCACCCCGCCATTGAGAACGACTTCGTCATCGAGTACAGCTCGACCGCGACGTCCTTGGCCCCCGGCACCTGGAGGATCGAGGGTGGGCGGTAACCGTCGAAGGAGATGTCGGCGTAGGCGAAGTCGTGCACCAGGACGATCTCGTGCTCGCGGGCGAAGTCGACGATGCGGCTCATCCACGCCAGGTCGACGCACGAGGTGGTGGGGTTGTGCGGGAACGACAGCACGATCACCCGTGGCTTGGGCCAAGCCGACTCCCACGACTCGATCAGGTTGCCGAAGAACGCCTCGGGGGCGGAGGTCCCGTCGTCGGTCCCCGGCGCCTCGAGTCGCACCTGGCGCACCTCGGCACCGGCGAAGAGCGGAGCGTAGATGTGGATCGGGTACGAGGGCGAAGGCACGAGCGCGCTGTCACCGGGCCCGAGGAGCACGAGCATCAGGTGCGAGAGGCCTTCCTTCGCCCCGATCGTCGTCACCACCTCGGTGTCGGGATCGAGCTCCACTTCGAAGCGTCGAAGGTACAAAGACGCGATGGCCTGGCGCAGCTTCGGGATGCCCCGGCTGGCCGAGTAGCGGTGGTTGCGGGGGTTGCGTGCAGCCTCGGCCAACTTCTCCACTGCCACCTGGGGAGAGGGAATGTCCGGGTTGCCGAAACCCAGGTCGATCACGTCCTGGCCGGCTCGGCGGGCTGCGAGCTTCAGCGCGTCGATGTGCGCGAAGACGTAAGGCGGCAGTCCGTTGATCCGGCGGAATTCCATTGGTAGAGGTTACTCGGCACCAAGGTCGCGGCTGATCCGCGCCGCCTCACGCAGCTCTTCGAGCGAGGACGGCCAGGCGCATACGGCCCACGTCGCCCCGGCGCGCGCCAACTCGCCGAGCCGACGCGCGATCGTCGCGACGTCGCCTTCGATCGGGCCCCCCCACGTCACCTCGCAGCGCCCGGCCATCGCGGCCAAGGCCGACGGCTCGGCCTCCCAGAGGTTCAGCGCGGCCCCTGGTCCGAGCTTGACCGCGAGCTCCGCGGTGGCGGCCGATCCGCCACCCACCCACACAGGCACTCGGAGCTCGAGAAGCCTGCGCGCTGTCCTGGCGAGCTCCAGGCGCCTCTCGTCGGCCGTGCCGGGCGGGATGCCGAACGCGAGGTTCTCCGCCGCGCTCTTGTGGTCGCCGGTCCCGAGGCCCGCGATCAGGCGGTCGGGTGCGATCGTTCGGAGCGAGAGCAGCTCGCCGACGAGCAGCTCTTCGTGCACGAGCCCGACGCGCGCGACCAGCGGCCCGATGCGCACCCGCTCTGTGACCGCCGCCACCGCACCGAGGACCGGGAATGCGGAGAGCGCCGGACGGTCCGGCCGGCCCATGGGCCAGATGTGGTCGAAGACGAACACGCCGTCGATGCCGAGGTCTTCCGCCCGCCGGGCGGCGTCGAGCGCGGCGGTGTCGTCGCGGAAGGTCGGCAGGGTCACCCCGACGCGCATCTCGACCCGCTCACGTTGTACCTGACTGGCGCCGGATGTTCCTGGTCGAATGATCGCGCCGAGCTTTCGAGCAACGCGCCCCCACTCAGCCCACGGTATCTGCTTGGTGCCGGTCCTCCCCACGCGCCACGACCGCCGCCCCGATGGCACCCGACCTCTCGCCGAGCGTGGCGAGCAGGATCTTTACCTCGGGCCGTTCGTGGCGCTCCTCCATCATCTCGTCGAAGGCTCGACGGACACGGTCGATGACGAGCTCGACCGCGCCGACCAGCCCGCCGCCCACCACGAACGTGCCCGTGTCGAGGACGTTGGCGAGGTTGGCCAGACCCAGCGCCAGCCACCAGCCGAGCTCCTCCAGCACCGCGCGAGCGTCCTCGTCTCCGGCGAGCGCGGCCTGGGTGACGTGCTCACCGCGGACGAGCTCCGGATCGCCGCCGGCGAGGTGCACCACCGCAGAGAGGTGCCCTGCCTGAGCCGCCTCTCGCGCGAGGCGACCGAGGCCGCTGCCCGAGGCGTAACGCTCCCAGCACCCGCGCCGCCCGCAAGGGCAGACAGGACCGCCCGGGTCGACCACCATGTGGCCGATCTCCCCGGCGAACCCGTTGGCGCCGCGCAGGACGCGGCCGTCCGCGACGATGCCCCCGCCGATGCCGGTTCCGAGGGTGACCATCACCGCGTCGGCGGCGCCCGCCGCCGCCCCGTACACCCACTCACCGATCGTGGCGCACGTCGCGTCGTTGTCCACCACCACCCGCGCGCCGGCGAGGCGACCGCAGAGGAGCTGGGCCATGTCCATCCCGCTCGCGATCGGAAGGTTGGGGGCGAAGCGCAGCACTCCCTTGTCGTCGACGAGCCCGGGGACACCGACCCCGACCGGGAGCGTCCCCTGCACCTCCCCCTGCACCTCCCCCTGCCCCTGCCCCTCCCCCTGGCCCTTCCAGCCCACCGTCGACGCCCCAGACAGCTCGGCCACCACCCGCGCGATCGTGTCCAGCAACTGCTCGCGTGCGCTCTCCAGATCCTGACCCGGGCGGACGCCCGCGGTCGGCGCCCGAGCATCGGCCAGTACGGAGCCCTCGGCGTCAAGAGCGACGCCCAGCACCTTCGTACCGCCCACGTCGACGCCGAGAGAGAGCGCCTCGGCCGGTACGTCGGTCACCGGGCTCGCCCCCCGACGCCCACGTGACCTGCGAAAGTCACGTCGTGAGCGAGGACTCGACCCGAGCCTTGAGCTCCTCGAGGGCGGTGTGCATTATCCGGCTCTGGGCGCGCCTCTTTATGAACCCGGGTAACGGCACCCGCAGCTCCACCTCGAGCGTGTACGTCACCTCCGTGCCACCGTCGGGCGCCTGCTCGAACCGGTATGCACCGTCGAACCTCGACGTGAGATCTCCGGTGATCTGTTTCCACGCGAGCGTGCGCGGAGCGTCGGAGTAGTCGTAGACCAGGGTGTTGCTCGAGCTGCGCCCGAACGCGCCGACCCGGAACGTGACCTCCGCGGGCCTCCCCTCGCCGTCCCGACGGGCGACGGTCACGGCCTTGATGTCCGCGGCCCACTCGGGGTAGCGCTCGATGTCGCTCACGATCGCGAAGCACTGCTCCGGGGACGCAGCGACAACCCTGTGCTCGGTCGCCATCTGGCCGAGCCGCCCTGCGCTTCGTTGGTCGTCCACTTGCGCCACTCAAGCTCCTCTTCCCGGCCTGCTCAGCCTCCCACGTCGGCGAGAGCGGCGGCCAGCCTACGGGCCAGGAGGTCGTACCCGAAGAGCTCCTGCGCACGCCGGCGCGATGCCTCCCCCATGCGTTGGCGAAGGGCTTCGTCGGTGAGCAGCCGCCTCAGCGCCGCGGCAAGCTCCGAGGGATCGGCCGGGTCGTCGAGCACCAGCCCGGTGGTGCCGTGGGCCACGGCCTCCTCCGCCCCGCCACTGCGCCCGGCCACCTGAGGGACACCGCAGGCAGCGGCCTCGACGAAGACGATGCCGAAGCCCTCCTGCTCCAACCCGCCCCACCGATTACGGCACGCCATCACGAACACGTCGGCGCATCCGAGCAGCGCCGGGAGCATCTCGTCGGAGACGCGCCCGAGGAACCGAACCAGCGAGCCCGAGGCCTTGGCCAGGCGCTCGAGCCTCGGGCGATCGCGGCCGACGCCGGCGATGGCCACGGTGAGCCCGGGGAACGAGCCCCTCAACCCGGCGGCCGCCTCCACCAGCACGTCCATTCCCTTCCTCGGCACGAGTCGGCTCACGCTCACGATCAGCGGTGCGTCGTCCGGGAACCCGAACGCGGCACGCGCCTTGGAGCGCTGGGCGTCGTCGAGGGGCCGGAAGCGATCGGTGTCCACTCCCGGGGGGATCTCCACGATCTGCTCCAGCTGGCGGCGTGTCGCGCGCCGCGCCTCCGACGCCGGGTAGCTCCCCGCGCAGATCAACAGCCGGGCGCGCACGAGGACCGACGCGAGCGCGGGTCGCGAGAGAGGGAGCCGGCCCGGCACGGTCACCTCGGCGCCGTGGAGCACCACGGCATAGGGCAGGTCGAGCGATCGGCCCACGAGACCGAGCGGCAGTGCGGGGTCGAGGACCACCAGCGTTGCGCCGGTCGATTCGGCCAGCCGCCGGATGCGATCTGCGGTACTCGGAAGCGGAAGCAGCATCCGGGACGGGACTCGCTCGATGCTGAGCCCGGCGGCCCCCTGATCCACGTCGAACGCCGAGGCCCCAGGATGCGATGAAGCGGTGAGCACGGTGAAGGAGGTCAGCTCGAGCCTGCGCCAGAGCTCCCAGAGGTAGGCCTGGATGCCGCCGACCTTGGGCGGAAAATCGTTGGTGACCAGCAGGTGGCTCACCTCAACAGGCGGCCCACGTTGGGCCGGCCCGCGAGTGGCGCAGCTGCGGTACGAGCCCGGCGCCCGACAGGAGGCGCAACGCCCGAGCCTCGTCGACGTCGACCACCACCGCGTCGTCGGGGTCCCGCCCGAGCACGAAGCTCACGAGGCAGTCCTCGCAGGCCTCGGTGCCCTGAAGCTCGCAGTCGTAGCAGCTGATGGAGATGGTCCGCTCTCCGGTCATCGGCCTGCCTCCCTGGTAGGACCCGCCCCCGGGGGGTGCTGGGGATCGTCGTGCCTCGTCAGCGCTTCATCGGATGGCTGCATCGATCTCATCTTCGCAGGGGGCTGTAACGCTCACTGGTCCACCGTTGCTCACGGATCGACTATCGCCTCGACCTCCCGCCCGTGGCCGCACCACCGGCAGCTCACCTCGGTGACTTGTTCGGAGAGCACCTCCTCCTCGTCGATCGAGAGCTCGCCGCCCACGCTGTAGTGGTGGAATGCCCGGGTACGCCGGTCCGTCACGAC
>DATKIB010000008.1:0-16787 GCA_035509915.1 Acidimicrobiales bacterium
GAGAGCGCAGGCCTTGCGCGCGAGTGCGAGCCCGTCGCTGTTGGCGCAGCTCGAGAGTCCCAGCGCCAGCGCTAGCGCTGCTCCGAGGGCCGCAGCGGCTCTCAGTCCCCGAGCCAGCCCGGGGCCGCCTCGAGCAAGTGCCGGCTCACCGCCAGGCACCTGTCGAACACCTCGCACAGCAGCTCCTCTCCTCCGAGCACGCGGGCGAGCGAGACCGGGTACCGCGCCACGATGGACAGCCGGCGCTCGGGTGCGTCGGTGGCCGAGGCGAACGAGTCGATCGCCGAGACCTCCAATGGCAGGTCTATCCCACCCACGCCGGCCAGGTCGATCGCCAGCCGCAGGAGGTCGGGGCCGTGGGGGAGGGGCGGCAGTCCCCAGGTGAACGTGAGAGGGAAGTGGTACTCGTCGGGTGGGTCGACGTCCTCGGGAAGGTCGATCACCGCGTCCTCGAACGACAACAGCGTACGGGGGTCCACCTCGAGGGCGAGGTGGAGGTCGAGGGGTCCTCCGCATCCCTCCTCGGGGTGCAGGTCCACCTCCCATGTCTGGCGCAACGAGTAGGTCTCGACGAAGTGCCGCTCGTCGTGGACGTGGAACCCGTGGTCAACCGAATGGTCCTTCAGGTCGGCCACGTACCCGGCCACGTCGATGACAGCCATGTCGGCCGAGAGCCTACCGGCTGGAGTGATGCAGCCCGCCTGGCCCCGGCGCACCTGCAACCGCGTTGCCGAGCGCATCGGAGCAAAACTTGCGACCGCGACCGAGTTGCACCGGTAGCGTCGTGGGCGGAACCGGAGCGACGGGAGCGAAGCCAAGTGGACGACGAAGGACTGCTCGATCTGTGTCACCGGGTCGTCGACGCGGTTGGCGCTTCGCTCGACGGATTCGGGGACCGGGGCGCGCCGGGAGGACGACCGGGCCAGTATGCGATCGACCTCGTCGCCGACAGCGCCGCGCTCGCTGTGCTGGACGACGCCGGGATAGGAGTGCTCTCGGAGGAGAGCGGCCTGCACCGCCCGGGGTCAGCGTTGGTTGCGGTACTAGACCCTGTCGATGGCTCCACCAACGCCTCGCGCGGCATCGGTTGGTATGCCACGAGCATCTGCGTCCTCGACGAGTCCGGCCCGCGCGTCGCTGTGGTGGGCAATCTGGCGACCGGGGAGCGCTACCGCGCCGTGCGCGGTGAGGGTGCTTGGAACGGCGACCGTCGGCTGCGCAGCTCGGATTGCACCGAGATGCGCCGCGCCATCGTGGCGATCTCCGGGTTCCCGCCGCGCCACCTGGGCTGGGCCCAGTTCCGGGCGTTCGGTGCCGCTGCGCTGGAGCTTTGTGCGGTGGCGGAGGGCACCATCGATGCCTTCACCGCAGCCGGAGGCGCCCACCTGGCCCCCTGGGACTACCTGGGGGGCCTGCTCGTGTGCATGGAGGCGGGCGCGCAGGCGTGCGACCTCGACGACCGCGACCTGTGCGTGGCCGAGGTGGGGGCGCGCCGGGCGGTCGCCGCCGCGGCCACCGGCGAGCTGCTCGCGCAGCTAAGGTCCGCCATGCGGCCCTGACCGGGTAACCGCGAGAGACATCGTGCGCCGCAATCGAGCCTCCACTCACCGACTCGAGGGCGCGCTGAGCGAGGTCTGCCGATCCCTTAGACCATGAGCCGACAGGTGTGCGCCTCGTCCGGTCGGCCTATCGCGCACATTGTTGGCTAGCAGGTCAGAGCTGGCCCAGGTAGAAACGCGTGCCCTGGTCGTCGGTGCAGGTCGAGGTCGTGCCGTAGGGCTGGACCTCGGGGTCGGTGGCGGTGCCGCCCCGTGCGCGGACGCGTTCGACCGCGACCTCGATGTCGTGCACGCGGTACATGGGCACGGTCGTGTCGGTCTCGTGCCCCCCGGATATCCCGACCATGGGGGCGACGTTCTCCACCTGCCACCCGTCCTCGACATGGCCGCGCTCGAAGCGCCAACCGAGGACCGAGCCGTAGAACGCGCGCGTCCTCGCAGAGTCGACCACCTCCATCGTGATGTACGCGACGTCGCCGTGCAGCGTGCCGTGTAGCGCTGGTGCACCACCGCCGGTCCCGATACCGCCCGGCGGCTCGAAGATCGCGAACGCCGTGCCCTGGTCGTCGCTGCACGTCGACACCAGCCCGTACGGCTGCGCTTGCGGCTCCTCGGCCGTACCGCCCGCGTCGCGCACCCTCACGACGGCCGACGCGATGTCGGCGACGGCGAAGCACAGGAAGAGGGTGGTCCGGGGCTGTTCACCCCAGATCCCGTGGTGCAGGCTCTGGCCCTCCACCTGACGCCCCTGCGGTCCGCTGGCCGGACCGTAGCGCCAGCCGAGGACCGACGAGAAGAACTCGGCTGCTCGACCTGTGTCGGGCACCTGGAGCGACACGTACCCGATGTCTCCGTGGCGGACCGTGGTCGATGCGGAATCGGCCGGTGCCGCCGACACGAGCCAGCGGTGGCCGAACGGGTCCCGGAACACGCCGTTGCGCCCGTAGTCGTAGTCGGCCGGGGCGCGCTCGAGGTCCGCGCCCGCCGCGACCGCCCGGTCGATCACCGAGTCGACGTCGTCGACGCTCAGGTGAATCGTCACCGGCACTCCCTCGCCGGGGGCGGGAGCGACCACACCGATCTCCGGGTGTTGTTCGGACAGCATCAGCAGCCCGCCTTCGATCTCGAGCTCAGCGTGGCCGATGCTCCCGTCGGGCATGACGTAGGGCTCGCCGCGGGTTCGTGCGCCGAGCGCCTCCGCATACCACTCGAGGGCGCGACCTGCGCCGGCGACCGCCAGGTAGGGCACGATCGCCGCAAGCGGGCGCGACGTCGGCGCTTCGACGGACGTCGACGCAGCCGACGACGCGGTGGGCTCGGTGGTGGCCCGCTCCGACGTGGCGGGCTCGGGCTCGAGGGTGAGGTTGGACACGGTCACTCCTTTCGGGAGGGTGAGTGCGCGCTCGATGCGAGCGCGCAGGCGGGCGGCGAACGCGGGGTCGGGCTCGACGGGGGCGACCGGGGCGAGCAGCGCCTCGAAGGGGTCAGCCATCGGAAGCCTCCTTCGCGCAGTAGGCGCGCCTGAACGCGGCGCGCGATCGCACGAGCAGCGCCTCGGTGGCGTGGACCGTGCGCTCGAGGAGCGCCGCGACCTCGGCGACGGGGAGGTCGTCGAGGTAGCGCAAGGTGAGAGCAGCGCGGTGATGCGGGCTGAGCGCATCGAGCGTCTCGCGGGCGCGGATCGCGTCGAGCTTGGTGTCCCATGGATCGTCGAGGGTCTGCGGGCCCTCCTCGCCCACGACGCGAAAGCTCCTCTCCTCGCGCGCTTGGCGCCGCCAGTGGTCGACCAGCTTGTGACGGGCCACTCCGATCACCCAGGGGACGCTGAGCGCCGGCGGGCTCTCACGGCGCACGGCGTCGACCGCTGCGAGGAAGGTCTCCGCCGTGAGGTCCTCGGCGAGGGCGCTGCGCCCGCAGCGTGCCGACAGGTACCCGAACACGTGGGGCAGGGCGTCGTCGTAGAAGGAGAGGAGGGAGCCAGGAGAGTCCGGCACGGCAGCCGACTGGTTCACGTCCCAATTGTCGCTCGGGGATCGCTTGCTCCGACGGGTCCTTGGCCGAATTTTCCGGCCTCCTCAGGGGGGGGCCTGGTGGGGATCACCGTTTCCTCCGGTTCCTCCGGCTGGACCCGGCCGAATTCCTCGATTCCTCCGACGGGTCCCGGTGGGATCCCCGTTTCCCCGACGAGCACGCTCGCGCACCCATGACTTGCCCCAGGCATCCTTAGGGGCTCATTGTGGGCGAGGGGCTCTCACGGCGGACGAGAGCGAGGAAGCAAATGGCGGTCTGGCGGTCGATCTCCTCGATCCGAGCGGCTTCTCTGGCCCGCGCGCTGAGCGTGGTCTGCTTCGTCTGCCTCGTCGGCGCCCAGCTTGGGGCTCCGGCCGCCTCGGCCAACCCTCGTTACCCGGTCCCGTGGACCTTCGCCGCCGCGATCCCCGCCGGGGCCGAGAACGGCCCCAACGTCCCGCCGCCCGGGGCCAACATCCCCTGCGCCCCTTCTCGGGCGCATCCCGACCCGGTCGTGCTCGTGCACGGGCTCGGCGGGGACGAGAACGACAACTGGCAGACCATGTCGCCGTTCCTCGCAGACAACGGGTACTGCGTGTACGCCCTGACCTACGGCAACGCGACCTCGGAGCCGTCCCCCTTCGACAAGTTCGGGGGGTTGGGCGACATGGTGGCGAGCGCGAAGGTGCTTGCCAGCTTCGTGGGGGAGGTGCTGCACAAGACCGGGGCGTCGAAGGTCGACATCGTCGGGCACTCAGAGGGCGGCACGATGCCGGACTACTACATAAAGTTCCTGGGCGGCTACAAGGTCGTGGCGCATTTCGTCGCGATCAGCGGGGTCCTCCATGGCACCGATTTCTGGGGACTGTCGAGCCTCTACGAGGACGGCCAGGGATACGGCTATTCCCAGGAGTACTCCCAGGAATTCTCCAAGTACTGCACGTCGTGCCTCGAGTTCTTCCCGACGTCCAAGTTCATGGAGGAGCTCGACAGCCCCGATGCGCCGGGCGCGGCCGCGAGTTGTCCTGTCGACGGCGCTTCCGTCGACGGCGTGAGCTACACCTCACTGGCCACCAACAACGATGAGCTGGTGCGCCCGCCGACGAGCGACTTCATAGACCCACGCTGCGGCAACGCCACGAACATCCTGGTGCAACACCAGTGCCCGACCGACCAGGCGGATCACCTGTCGATGGCGGCTGACCCGGTCGTCGCGCAGGACGTCTTAAACGCCCTGGATCCCGCGCACATGCGATGGGTGCGTTGCGCAGTGGTGCTTCCCGCCGTGGGCTGAGACTCGCCGGGATGGCACTCCGTGGGCCGCCACCCCGCGGCTACCGCCTGACAATCGTGCCTACGTGCTCGCCACGTAGAGCCGGCTCGAGCAGCTCAGGCTTTAGGCCATTGATGACCTGGAGTTGCGTGATCTGCCTCGCCGACGCGAGTAGATCGAGCAGGACGCGATCAAACGGAAGCGTGGGCAGGTTTCGCCGAACGAGATCTCCGATCTCGATCTCGTCGATGAACCTGGCCGCCGGGTCTTCCTTGGGATCGCGGTCGTAAAGACCGTCAACGTCCTTCACGAGGGTGAGAGTCGCACAACCGAAGCACTCCGCAAGCAGGAAGGAGCCGGCGTCGCTGCGATGGGGAGGGATCTTCCCGATCCGGGGTGGGTGCTCCCATAGGGCGAACGGCGGATCGCCGTTGAATATCACCCCGGGGGCGGCCTGGATGAACAGTGGCAGCAGATGCCCGAAGATCTCTGGTGGGATCGCCACCACTCCGTAGGGCGCGAGCAGCGTCCCGAGCATGTGGGCATTGCCCAGTGCATCGGCGATTGCCAGTTGCGCCAGCACCCCAGATGGGAGTCCCAGATCGATACCGATCGAGAAGACGTGTCGGGACCGGGCCCCCCCGCCAGTTCCAAGAATTAGTTTGTTGCGCTCGAGTGCGTGCCCGATCGCCTCGACGAGGGGATAAACCGAGCGCCGACCGCCATCAACGATCGACCGCCCACCGATCTTGATGACGTGGCAGAACGGCAGCATCGCCACGGTAGGTGCTTCGGTAGCTGCCATGACTTTGCGATCGAGCAAGCTCTCCCGCATGAGCAACGACTGCACGTGATGACGGCCATCGGGAGACGCCGTAGTGGCTGGGTCCATGGGCACCGCTAATCGGCTCTTATAATGGTTCCGACGTGCTCCCCTGCGAGCGCACGCGTTAGGTTGCCCTCCTTGAGACCGTTGATGACCATGATCGAGCGGCTCGACTGGGCGTTCTTCATCATCTCCAATACGCTTCGCTCGACGACCACGTCCTCCAAATCCAGCTCTTCGAGCTCTCCAACGGTGACGGAGGGAATGAACTTCGCGTTGGTGTCCTTCTTCGGATCGGCTGAGTAGAGGCCATCCTCGTCCTTCAAGTAGATCATCGATCTGGCACCGAAGACCTCGCTGACGAGGTAAGCACCCGTGTCGGTGCGGTGGGGCGGGATTCGGCCGATCTGCGGATTGGGCTGCCAAAACGTGTAGGGGGGCATGCCGAAGAAGATCACTGCCCGGCGCTCGGACAGGTAGAGGGGGAGCTGAGGGAACTGCGCCGGCTCAATGAACGGTATGCCCTGACGCGCGAGAAGGTAGTGAATCATCCGCGCGTTTTGCATGCTCACGAAGGTCCCGAGCACACTGAGGACGCCGGTTGGCATTCCTAGGTCAATCCCGACGCTGTAGGCGTGCCTGGCGCGTGTGCCCGCCCCAGTACCGATGATCATCTTGTGGACGGGAAGGTTCGCGACAATCTCCTCGACCAGCGGGAAGACGGCGGAGCGGCCTCGGTCTATGAGGCTCTGGCCACCTATTTTGATCACGTTGGCCTCCGGAAGGATCCGGAGAGTCGGTTGCGTGCCCGTCCGGGCGAGGAGCTCCTCGTCTGTCAGCGATCCGGCGACGAGCGCCTCGCCCAGCTCGGTCAGCAGCGGTTCGTCGATGTTCGCACCCCTTTGAGCACGTACTGCTCTGTCCAGGTCCTGACACTGTGAGGGTCACCCAACTCGCGGTCGGCCCAGTTGGCAAGCTTGTCCATGACGACGGCGCGGGCTGCCTCATCCATGCGCTGTCCGCCTGTAGCCCCGATCGCCTTCCACTCGTCCAGGATCTGATGCACGGACGCTGTGGCAGTCCATTTCGTGACCGTACGCGCCTCGAGCCGATAAGCTCCCGCGCCGACAAGCCGGTCAAGAACCCGCTGGATGGACCCGTCGGCGTCTTCGAGTGCCAGACCCAGCTGCGCGAGCAGAAGCTTTCGCTGTCGCCGCAGGCGGCTCTTCACGCCGTCCTTGTCACGTATCACGCGGCCGACGAGGAAGTAGCTTCCAGGCCGGCAGACGCGCAAGAGCTCGCTAGCCAGGTGGTCGGCGTCCAGAAGGTGGGCTGCACGGGAGGCGAATACAGCCGCGACGGATCCGTCGTCGAGCGGCCACCGCCGATCGGCATCGGCGTGTAGCAACTCGACACGGCGACCGCCTGCCTCCGCGAACCTTGCCCGGAAGATGTCGAGCATCCTCGACGATCGGTCCATTGCCAGGTAGCGAACGGACTGTGCCAGGTACTGCCCGATCTCACCTGTACCGGCGCCAAGCTCGACCAGCAAGTCCTCCGGTCCCGGCGCAACGACCTCGATTACTGCCCCTGCAACAGCTTCCGCTGCTCCGACGGGTAGACCAACGCGAGCATCGAAGCCATCGGCCTGCGCATCGAAGCGGTCAGGTTTGGGCCCCGCATAGAGCTCCATCGACTCAGGACGTTATCCCAAGGCTGTTCATCCGTGACGTCCCATAGGTGCCGTCCAGTCGGCGCCGACTCCAGGAGGGCGGTTGTCACTTTTCAGAACTCCGTGGTGCCTATTTGGCATGATGAGTCAGGTGGACCCGGAGCGGTGAGCCGATAGGAATGAGGGTGATCCCTGATTGTCGGCTCTCGTACGATTTGTGACCATTAACCGATGAACGCGCACCAGATCAGCGCCACAACATCTTCCGATACCGGCTCCAGTCGAGCCGCAGAGGGTCAATGGGCGGTCGAGACCCATGGACTGACCAAGAGGTTCGGTGAGAACGTAGCTGTCGACGGTGTCGAGCTCCTGGTACCCAGGGGGTGCGCGTTCGGGTACCTCGGGCCCAACGGTGCCGGAAAGACCACCCTCATCAGAGTTCTGTTGGGACTGACGCACGCAGATGCAGGCACCATGTCCCTGCTCGGCTACCCCGTTCCCAAAGAGCGCGACAAGGCACTGGCCAGGGTCGGCGCCATCGTGGACGAGCCTCGGTTCCACAGCCATCTGACCGGCAGAGAGAACCTCGAGGTGCTGGCCAGCTCACGCGAGCACGCTGCAGGGGAGCGCATCGTGGGCGTGCTCGACCGTGTGGGTCTGAGGCAGCGGGCCGATGACCGGGTGGCGAAGTACTCGATGGGGATGCGGCAGCGTCTTGGGGTGGCCGCCTGCCTTCTTGGGGATCCCGAGCTTCTCGTTCTCGACGAGCCGATGAACGGTCTCGACCCAGCCGGGATGCACGACATGCGCGAGATGATCAGATCGCTGGTAGACGAGGGGCGCACGATCGTGCTCTCCTCACACCTCCTAGACGAGGTGCAACGGACCTGCGACACGGTGGCCATCGTGGACCGTGGCGCCGTCATTCGGCAAGGCCCGATCTCGGAATTGCTGGCGGGGACGTCGGTCGTCCTCCGAGTGGAGTGCTCCGATCCTGATCGAGCTCGCTCTCTCGTTGAGCACGCAGGCGTGGGCGCCCAGGTCGAAGTCGGCCATCTCGGGCTCGAGATCACCCTGCCGTCGGGAACACGGCGCGCCGTCATCGCCGAGATAAGTCGTGTCCTCGTAGAGGGCGGGATCGCCCTCTACGAGTTGCAGCCCATGCAGGCCACACTCGAGTCGTGGTTCTTGCGGGTCACCAGCCGGCTGGGGGATCCCGAGTGACGATGACGACCGACGCACCTGCGCCAATCGGGCCCTCGAGTCGCGTCGGCATCCCTCAGGACCACCGGGGATCGTGGATCCCCACCGGCGCCATGATCGCTGCGAGGTTCAAGGAACTGCGCAGACGACGCGGCCTCATGGTCGCCCTTCTCACGGTGACGGTCGGCATCCCGGCGATCTACCTGACGATCCGGTTGCTTCTTCACGCCGCCGCTCCGCACTCGTATGGGCCTGCGGGGGGTTTCAACCAGTACGTCGGCCTGGTCGCCGGTGTGTTGTACGTCTTCGGTTTCATCGTTGCCGCGACGCTGGGGGCCACAGCGGGGTCGGCCGACCTCACCGAAGGGATGTTTCGGCACCACGTCATCACGGGCCGCTCCCGGATTGCCCTGTATCTGGCGCGCATCCCCGCCGGCCTGGCGATCATCATGTCGTTGGTGGCGATCGGTTTCACCATCGTCTGTGCCGTGTGCGTGTTCGCAGCTCCGACATCACTCGAGTACAACGGCGTCCACGTTCCCGCCCAGCTGTCGCGGACAGAATTCCAACAGTGGGCCGCCGAACATGCCCAGGAGGTCGTCAACAGCTTTCCAATCGACATCTCGTCAAGGGACAGAATCGCGAATCCCGCTTGCCTTCCTGGTGGCGGGCCTGGGTTCGGACCCGGGGGCGGCGTCATCAAGCAACCCGGAGGTACGGCGGCTACACCATGCACGCCCGCCCAATTGCAGGCCATGGCCGTCTTCATCGCCAAGCAGGATTACACCGACTATGCCCGGGTGTTCCTGTACCCGTCTGATTCCCTCATGGTCAAGACCGGGCTGTGGATCGAGCTCGAGGCGATCATCGGGTTCATGGTCGGCCTCGGGCTGTCCTCCCTGCTGGGCCAGCGCACGATCGCCGTCATCTTGTTGATCGTCCTCGAGCTGATCATCACACCGATCGCGGCGAGGGCCAGGCTGCCCCATCTGTCCAACCTTCAGCGCGCCGTGGTCGGCCTGGCCACCGCCCACCTCGAACCCGGCGGGCTCCCGACCCCGTTCGGGGGAGGGGGTAGTCCCGCGGAGCGTTCACTGCTCCTGCACGAATCGACCACGGTGGCGGTCTGCGTCATCGTCGCCTGGATCGTGGCTTGGACGGCCTTGGGGGCCTGGCGAATGATGACCAGAGATGCTTGATCGGATGCTGGCTACACGCGACGAGCGGTCGCACTGCTGAAGCCGGACGTGATTCGCACGCCCAGCTTGTCCAGGTAAACGCTGGGCCGTGACGTCGGCGAGTCCAGCGCTCTCCGAGGGGATTTTTCTTTCCTTTTGGTATCCGTTTTGGTACCGTTGACTTGGGGAATGGCTTGCGGGAAGCTCCGCGACCGAGGGGGGATTGGGGTTATGGACGAAACCCAGGGTTCGAATCGAGCAGCGACGTCGCCGAAGCCGGCACACCGAGTCCGAAGGCTTTTCGTCTTTTGCGTTGCCGGGTTGGGCGTAGCAGCCTTGTTGGCGGCGTGCACCGACGCCCCGAACGTGAGCGCACCCACCGTAGGCGACGGCTATGTCCTTCTGAGTTGGGCTCCGGTCGGCCCGTCGGACAGTTGTCCGACCATCGACGGCTACACCGTGACCATGGGAACGAGTCCGGGAGGCGAGGGGGGCCCGCTGAACCCGACAACCCTCGGCGACGGAAACGTTATAACGACAACGGGCACGTCATACCAGGTCAACGGTCTCACCGACGGCACCACCTACTACTTCTTGGTGGACACCGTCGCCGTTCAATCGAGTGGCCAGCTCTGTTCCGACGACAGCTCTCCTCTCGAGGTCTCGGCAACTCCGACATCGGCAGTAGGTTTGAACAGCATCTCGCCGACGACCGGCGACTACGGAACCAGTGTCACGATCAGCGGGCAAAACTTCACCTCTAACGGCGGAATTGGTTCTGTGACCTTCGACCAACCCGGTACGCAGAACGTCTGTGCGGACTTGGTCCACTTGAACTTCACCGACACCCAGATAACTGGAACGATTGCGCACGAGAGCTTCCCCCTCGACTGCAGCGACTTTGACTCCGTGGATCTTCACGTCATCTGGCAGAACGACGCAGCCTCAGCCTTCCTTCCGAACGCGTTCGCCTGGTCGGATTAGCCGACCGGACTGGAAAACAGCCGAGCGGAGCGAGGACCGCGGACGCGGCGAGCGCGAACCTAGTTCGAGGTGCCCTCTAGCCCGTTGCCCTCTCGGCACCGGCCAGGTGTCGGCTTCCAGGTGCTATTGATGTGGCGTTGATCGCCTATAGAGCGAAGCTTGATTGTCTTTCCTTATCGTGGTGTCCCAGAGGGGCAGGAAGGGGGCGCCGCCATGTCCGTTCACACCTCCGCCAGGCCGCTGGGCGGCCTCGGCGCCCTGGTCTTTGCCGTGGCCCTGCCCATCGGGGCAGTTCTGGCCGTCGTCCCAGCTCAGCTGGCTGGTGCCACCACGGTCAGCGTCACCAACTGCAGCGATTCAGGCGCCGGTTCTCTGCGCGACGCAGTGGCCGGCGCCTCCCCGGGGGAGACGATCGACTTCTCCCTGCCGAGTTCCTGCAACGGCGTCATCACGCTTACGAGCGGCGAGATCGTCATCACGGGCAACCTCACGATTGACGGTCCAGGGGCCGCGGTGTTGGCAGTCAGCGGCGACAACGCCAGCACTGTCTTCTCCGTCCCCTCTGGCGTGACCGCCTCCATATCGGGACTCACAATCGAGGATGCCAACACCGTTGGTCACTATGGCGGTGGGATCTACAACGCTGGCTCCCTCACCGTCAGCGACAGCGCCTTGACGGGAAACAAGGCGCTCCAAGGCGGCGGCATCGAGAACGACGGGGGCACACTCACCGTTACCGACAGCACCTTCTCGAGCAACAGAGCAGTTGGCGGCGGGGGAATAGACAACGACGGAGGCAGCCACGCGGCGACGGCCGACATCACTGGCAGCACCTTCTCGGGCAACATAGGCGGCAGTGGGGGAGGTGGCATCGAGAACGCCGGCATCACGGATCCGGTGACGCTCACTGTCATCGGCAGCACATTCTCGGCCAACATCGCCACGAACGACGCCGGTGGCGCCATCGACAACGGCATCAACGCGACGGCCGACATCAGCGACAGCACTCTGTCGGGCAATACCGCAGGCGTCTACGGCGGTGGGATCGTCAACAGAGTCAACGGCGCAGTCACCGTCACTCACACCACTTTTTCGGGCAACAGCGCCATGTTCGGGGGTGGGATATACAGCGGTGGCACGTCCTCGCCCACACTCGTCGCCACCATCCTGGCCAACAGCGGGACCGGAATGGACTGCGCAGGTACGTCCACGCCATTGGTCACCGACGGGGACTTCAACCTCGACGACGACGGGTCCTGCGGTTTCAGCGCCGGCAATCACTCGATCTCCGACATGCCCTCCGGGCTCGACCCCTCAGGGCTGCAGAACCACGGAGGGCCGACCGGAACCATCGCACTGGAAACGACAAGCCCTGCCGTCGACAACGTGACCTCTTCCGCCGACTGCGCGCTCAACGACCAGCGCGGCATGAGCTGGCCCACTCCCTGCGACATCGGAGCCGTCCAAGACACGGTTGGGGCGACGAGCAACGGTTGTCCTCGGACTTTCTCTCTCAACGTGCGATGGCACTACAGCTCTGGGGGGTCGTCGGGGTCCTGGAGCGGCACCGGCCAATGCCCGGTCAACGGTGAGCTCACCCAGGGTCCGCAGGCGATGGAGGGCGATCTGAAGGTCCCACCAGGTCAGAGGATCGAGGTGGGATACGACTTCACGATGCCGGGCAATCACTCGACCCACACGGTTGCCGTCTCCAATGCGCGGGTCGTGTTCTCCAACGTCAAGTGCGCATCGGGCGCGACACCGTCGGCCAGCTCGTTCACGGTGTCTATGCCGACGCAGACCTACAGCGTGACCAACCAGAATTGGTACCCGTCGGGTAACCAGCAGAGCGTCCTGGTGTACCAGGGCTCGGTAGCTGCACCTCAACTGTGCGGGACGACAGGAAATCTCAGGCTCCAGCAGGGAGGGACGTTCTCGGCGACCATCGTTGTGACCTGAGTCTTCGAGGCAACCTGAACAGGGCGCGGTTCGTATGTGATTCGCGTGGGGGCTGAGTGTCGAGGTCGCTGAGTGTCGAGGTCGCTGAGGTGAGGTGGTCTTGAGGTGTCATAAGGCGAAACCATTTGCCCAGGTACATGGCCTACCCGTCCGACTACCTCCCCGTACACCGTCGCCCAGCAGGGTCCCGCGTGACCGGTAAGCAAGCACTGGGAACCGCGATGTATACCATGAGCAATCCCATTCTGGTATACTGATTCTGTGGCTACCGAACAGATCGCAGTCCGACTCCCCGAGGAGCTCCTGAGCGAACTCGACGCGCTTGTCGCAAATGGCGTCTACGAGAGCCGGGCAGCCGCTGTGCGAGCGGGAGTCGAAGCCGTCACAGCGCTCGAGCGTCGCCAACAGACTGACCAAGCCATCATCGCAGGCTACCGGCGCACTCCGCCGACGGCGGCTGAACATGTTGCCGCTATCGCATCGCTCCGAGACGCCATCGCCGAGGAGTCCTGGTGAACCAGCCCCGTCGCGGGGAAGTGTGGTGGGGAGAGATCGAGGATCTGGGTCGCCGGCCCTTTCTGGTCATGACCCGATCAGCGGCCATCCCTGTGCTGAACAGCGTGCTTGCTGCCCCGGTGACCCGCACGGTCAGGAATATTCCAACGGAGGTCTCGCTCGGACCCGACGACGGGATGCCGGCGGAGTGCGCTGCAAGCTTCGACAACCTGCGTGTCGTACCAAAGACCTACCTCGTCGATCGCATCTGCGCGCTGGGATCCACTCGGCTGGTCGAGGCTTGCACAGCGCTTCGGGCCGCCGTCGACTGCTGAGAGCAAGCGGACCAGAGTCCGGGAGTTTCGCGCCATGACACTGCGGTGCGCGCGAACAGGCAAGTCAGCGAATCACATTGGTGGGCGCTGAGGGACTCGAACCCCCGACCTGCTGGTTGTAAGCCAGCTGCTCTAACCAACTGAGCTAAACGCCCGAAGAAGTCGATACTAGAAGTGGCCGAGCACAGGGTGGGCCACGTACGGCTCCTCCAAGCGTTTCATCTCCTCGGGGCTCAGCGACAGCTGCTCGGCGGCAAGGGCGTCCTCGAGATGTGAGAGCTTGGTGGCTCCCACGATCGGCGCGGTCACGCCGGGACGGTGAAGCAGCCACGCAAGCGCAACCTGAGCGGGCGGTACACCTCGCTCGGCTGCGAGGGCGGCGACGCTGTCGACCACGTCGAAGTCCGACGGCTGGTTGTAGAGGTAGTCGGTGAAGGGATCGGACCCCGAACGTGTGGTGAGCCGCTCGCCGTCCCGGGTGCGGTTGCCGGCGAGCACGCCGCGCGCCAGCGGGCTCCAGGGTATGACGGCGATCCCCTGGTCGGCGCACTGGGGGATCATCTCTCGCTCCTCCTCCCGGTAGAGGAGGTTGTAGTGCGGCTGCATCGATGCGAATTGCGTCCAACCCCTGGCTCTGGCGGCGTCTTGAGCCTTGGCGAACTGCCACGCGAACATCGAGCTCGCCCCGATGTAGCGGGCCTTCCCTGCACGCACCACGTCCTCGAGGGCACCCATGGTCTCCTCGATCGGGGTTCGAGGGTCCCAACGGTGGATCTGGTAGAGGTCGACGTACTCCATCCCGAGACGTCCCAGCGAGGCGTCGATGGCCGAGAGGATGTGCTTGCGCGACAAGCCACCACCGTTCTCGCCCGGGGTGACGGGCATGAAGACCTTGGTCGCGATCACGGCTTCGTCGCGGCTGAGCATCTTGCCCACCAGCCTGCCGGTCGCCACCTCGCTGGCCCCGCCGGAGTAGGCGTCTGCGGTGTCGAAGAACGTGATGCCGCCTTCCACCGCGGCCCGAACGATCGGCTCGGCCGCCTCCTCGTCGAGCACCCAGGCCCGGTCGCTCTCGTTCCCGAAGCTCATCATGCCCAGGCACACCCGAGACACCCTGAGCCCCGTGCTCCCGAAATTCACGTACTGCATGTCCACCTCGAATGTGTGACGAGGACCCCTTTGGCTCTACCGGAGATAAGCGTAGATTCCCTGAGCCCAGTGGTGTCGCCGCTTGGCTATTAGCTCCTTATCCGTGCAAAAGGCTCTCACCACGTTGGTCTTCTCCACGTCCAACAGGACAGGTTGATCATCGTGGATCACATAGTCGAGCTTTCCATAATCCAGATTCAACCGCCGGCGTATCTCGAACAATGCTCGATGCGGTTCGACTTCTTCGGCTTCACTAGCTGTTCGGCTTCGAATGATCGGATGTGTCGACGCGAGGCGAAAACAAGTGAAGCGATCACCTAGGAATTCGAATTGCCGAACGTGATATTTGCCATCTTCGATCTCCGGGACGAACTTCTCGACGATGAAATCGTCTGTGGCGAAGAACCGCGCCGGTACTCTCTCGACACGATCGTAGATTCTGTAGCTCAGGCGCCCATCGAATTGAGCGAGACGACCGTCCAGCTTTGTGAGAAGTCGCCGCCATCGTCCCTTCCCTTCAGTCAACCTGGCGAGCTTGCGGTCGGGAACGCCTCCATAGTTGAGATTGGACTTGACGAGCACTTTGCCCCCGTAGTCGCCAGTTGTGGTCACACGTTGGGTGCTGATCATCGACTTCCGGATGTCCGTCACTGCGCAATTGAGCGTGACCGGATACTGCCTCGCCAGGCCGAGATATTCATCGGGCACGACCGAGAGATCGATATGCACGATGATGAGGTCGGCCGGCACGAAGTGATTCGGCCCGGAGAGAAATACGACCTCAAGGTCGTCGTCACGCCAGATCTGGGCCAGATGACTTATCAGGTAGTCGCGAAGATCATGTTCGCGTTGTGCCTTGTGTAGCAGGACTGCAATGCGTTTCTTCACGTGCGGACCTTCAGAGCGAGTAGTTGTCACCCTTACCGGCGATGTGCCTACTCGTCATCGAGGGCACCCGGGAGAACTTAGCCCCAAGCGGCCACTGCGTAGAAGGCTGCGCTAAACGCCGTCAGGTCCAAATCTCGAGCGGGCGTCGGCAGCCGCCGGCTGGAACGGCTCCGCAAGCTGGCGCAGGAGCGTCCTCACTTGCCATCGTGCCGCGTCCTCCTGCTCGGTCGGCAACGGCCGCCCGGCGAGACCGGTCGTGCAGGGCGGCTCTCCCTTCACCGGAAACCTGGCGCGTCGCGCGAGCACATCCCACACGGTGAGGACGATCCCGAGGTTGAGCCCGAGCGATCCCTCGTAGGAGTGGTGCAAGCGGTGGTAGGCAGGACTCACCACGATCTTCCCGAGAGGACCGAACGACCACCGGACGTTGGCGTGCGGGAGGGTGCCCAGGCACACGTAGGCGGTGACGAGCTCCGGAGCCACGCCGTGGTCACCGGTCAAGACCACCACCGGCACCGTGGCGAGGAAGAAGCCGGCCAGGTGGCTGAACGGATGTGCGCGGAACGCGCTCAGCACGTTCAGCTCCTCCTGGCTGTGGTGCAGAGCGTGGAAGCGCCAGAGAGTTCCGAAGCGGTGGTCGGCCCAGTGGGCGAGCCAGTTGCCCGCGTCCATCGCGACGAGGGTGAGCGCGAACAGCGGCGCGCGTGGCCACGCCGCCGTCTGCGGCACCTCGATCCATCCGGCATGGCTCGAGAGCAGCTCCGCGAACGCCACTCCGAGCAAGGTCATGATGGGCACGACCGTCACCACGTGGACCACGAAGTAAGCAGTGTCCTGGAGATGGCCCTTGGCGAGCGCCGGCCGACGCTCAGCCGGCCACACCCGCTCGCACAAGAACGCGATTGCGACGAGCAACAACACCGCAGGCGCGACCAGCTCCGCCCGACCCGCCGCGAGCACGTGCCCGAGGCTCCTTGCTCGCTCGAGCGTCACGACTCCGAACCACACGATCGCGGCAGTGGCCACCGCCAGACCGAGCGTCGGAAGGCACAGCCGCAATCTCGAAGAGCCGGTCCCAGGGACGGCGAACGCGGTCGAGGTCATCGCACGCTCATCGGGACCTCAGGTCTCGCTCGGCAAGGCCTGGCCGCCTGGGCTCAATAGCCATACCCGCCGGCGGGGGTGGTGGTCGGGGGGGACGTGGTCGGCGGCGAGGTCGTCGGTGGCGAGGTCGGAGGGGTGGTGGGGGGCGTGGT
>DATKIB010000009.1:0-34528 GCA_035509915.1 Acidimicrobiales bacterium
CGCTTCGCTCGAGCAACGCGTCGCGCAATGCCTCTACCACGTGGTGGTTGGACTCGAGCATCTCGCAGGCCTCGGCCTTCGCCTTGCGCAGCAGCGCTTCCACCTCGTCGCGCCCGGCGTCGGTGGAGAGCACCTTGGACACGATGTTGTAGGTGCCGGGCGTCTCGAGCGCGGCCGCTGAGATCAGGGTGCTCCCCATGCCGAGGCTGCCGACCATCTGGCACGCCGCGCTGGTAGCCGCCTGGAGATCCGAAGCCACACCCGAGCTGGTCTCGCCGAAGTACAGCTCCTCTGCGACCATCCCTCCGAAGGCGATCTGCACCAGCGCGTAGATCTCGGAGCGGGTCTTGGTGAAGCGCTCCTCCTCGTCGGAGTGCGCGAGCAGGCCCAGGGCCTCCTTGCGCTTCACGATCGAGAGCACGTCGAGCTTGCGGCCGCGCCCGGCCAGCCAAGCGATCGTGGCGTGTCCCGACTCGTGGGTGGCGATCGTGCGCCTCTCGGCCTCGGTGTACTCGACGGGCTGGGCGAGGCCGATCTCCTCCGTCATCTTGGCCTGTTGCACGTCGGCCCACGAGAGCCTGTCTGCGCCGCGCCGAAGCGCCCAGACGAGGGCCTCGTCGAGGACGTGCTCGATCATCACGGGCGAGTACCCGGCAGTGAGAGCGGCGAGTGTCTCGCGCAGCTCGGGGTCGTCGAGCTCCGGTGCGTGCGCTTTCTTCTCCAGGTAGTAATCGATGATCTCGCGCCGTCCGCTGCGGCTCGGCAGGCCGAAGAAGATGGAGCGGTCGAAGCGCCCCGGGCGCACGAGAGCGGGGTCGAGGTCGGCGGCGCGGTTCGTGGCCCCGATCACCAGGATGTTCGCCGCGGGGGGCATGGGCTTGTGCAGCTCCTGGCCCGACGGGAGCCAGCGGTTGACGAGCTCGATGAGCGCCCCGGCCATGCGGGTCCCCACTGGAGGCTGGTCGAAGGACTGGAGCTGGATCAGGAGCTCGTTCACCACGCCGGCCACACCGTCGTGATGCCGGCCGGCGCCCATGCCGCCGCGGGCCCCACCGATGGCGTCGATCTCCTCGATGAACCCGATCGCCCCGCCCTCTCGGCGGGCGTACTTGCGCAGCGCCTTGAAGTACGAGCGGATCTTGCGGTTGGTCTGGCCGTAGAACATCGACTGGAACGCCGAAGAGGAGACGAACAAGAACGGCACGCCGCCTTCTGCGGCCATCGCCTTCGCCATGTAGGTCTTGCCCGTGCCGGGGGGGCCCTCGAACAGGATCGCCCGGCGCGCGGAGCCTCCCATTCGCTCGGAGAACGTCCGGTGCGCGAGGAAGAGGTTGAGCGTCTTGACCGCCTCGTCGACCACCATTCCCGCGCCCTTCACGTCGGAGAACTTGATGTCGATGTCGTGCGGGCGGTACAGCACGTGCGGCGAGCGGCCGCCTCCTATCAACGGCAGCAGCACCGCCGCTCCGAGGACGACGATGAGCACCATCGCCGGCAGGTACGGCAGCAGCCCGGAGGGGACGTGGGGAAAGCCGAACCCGCCGTGGTGCCAGAGAGCGGCGCGCAAGAAGAGCCAGCCCGCTATCGGCAACAGGGCCAAGGCGAGCCAGGCCCACCGGCGCCGGCGGACGCGCTCGCGGGTGATTCCTACGTCGGCACCCGCGGCGGCGATCACGTCGCTGCGCCCTAGGATCTCCAACTCGGCCACCGCTCCTCTCGTCGCATCGCTACCAATGGCTTGCCGCTTGAAAAAGTGTCGGCTTGCCTGCTTGTCCATCGTCCATCCCCCCGATCCGGATCCCCTGGTACCGGGCCACGGACCTCGCCGTGCCCCCGTCCCAGGAGAGCCGCCTGCCCGACGACTCCTGCTCCCCCGTGTGTGGACAACGTGCTTCGCAACCCGAACCTGCGGAGCTAGCGGTGGCCCGTGCACTCCCGGTGGTGGTTGCCTCGGGCCCAGTCTGCACCTGCGGGACAACATGACGGCCAACGGAAAATCAACAATCGCATAACTCCCTACAAACGAGCGCGCTAAGCGTGCGAGTACGCGCGCAGCGCGAGCTACACGGCGGGCGTTGCCGCACCTGGGCCATCGAGGACGTGGTCCGGATCGCCCGGGCGTGCGCTCCGAACGTCGCTCCAGACCGCTTACACCTAGCGGCCGAGGACGTTCCCGAGCACGCCTCCCACGACCCCTCCTCCGACCGCCTCATGGCGATCGTCGCCGCCGATGTACTCCGAGAGGGCCTGGGCGAGCACAGGCAGCGGCATGCTCTGGAGCCAGATGCTCCCCGGCCCGGTGAGTGTGACGACGTGGTGCCCGTCGGCGCCCATGAAGCGGTTGGCGATCCCCGGCAGCCGCACCACCGAGAAGCTCACGGAGTCCGTGAACATCCCCACGTGGCCCGGGTGGACGAGCAGCGACTGGCCCTGGGCCAGCTCGTAGGTGGCGATCTCCCCCGACATCTCGATCCAGGCCTGTCCCTCGCCCTCGAGCTTCTGGAGCACGAAGCCCTCGCCTCCCCACAGCCCTCCCTTGAAGGTCTGCTGGAGGCAGACCGACGGCGTGATCCCGGGAGTCCCGCAGAGCCAGCCGTGGCGGTGCACGACGTAACCGTGCCCAGGCGAGATGTCGATCGGAAAGATGCGCCCTGGGAGCTTGGCCGCGAACGTCACCATGGCCTGCGAGCCCTGCGCCTCGTAGCGCGTGAGGAACAGCCCTCCCCCTCCGGCCATGCGCTTGAGCCCCGCCATGAGGCCGCCACCGCCGCCAGTGCTGGTCTTCTGCGACATCTGCATGTTGGGCGACATCCACGAGAGATCGCCGTGGGTGGAAACGACGGCCTCACCCGGATCGAGCACCATCTCCAGCACCGGCATCGTCGTGCCCTTCACGTTGGCCTGCATCGCTACCCCTCCTGCCCGCCCCTCGGCTCTTCCGAGAAGGCCTCTCTCCCTATCATCGCCTGCCACCGCGTGCCGCGGCCGATGTAGCGTTGCCCCACGGCCCGAGCGGGCCACCAGGGATCTCCCCCTTTAGCTCACCATGCTCCTGGACGACATCCACGAGCCGGCGGACCTGCGGAGCCTCTCGCAGAGCCAGCTCGCACAGCTCGCCTCGGAGATCCGCGCGCGCATAGTCGATGTCGTCACCTCCAACAGCGGGCACCTCGGCTCGGACCTGGGTGTGGTGGAGCTGACCCTGGCGCTGCATCGGGTGTTCGACTCTCCGAGTGACGCCATCATCTGGGACACCGGCCACCAGGCCTACCCCCACAAGCTGGTCACAGGACGCCAGGGCGCTTTCGGCACCCTGAGGCAACCGGGGGGGATGTCGGGTTACCCCTCGCGCTCCGAGTCGCCACACGACTGGGTGGAGAACAGCCACGCCTCGACCGCGTTGAGCTACGCGCACGGTATCGCGAGCGGCTTCCAGCTAAGAGGCGAGTCCGACCGACGCGTCGTCGCTGTCGTGGGCGACGGGGCGCTCACAGGCGGCATGGCGTACGAGGCTCTCAACAACATCGGCCACTCGAGCTGCCCGGTCATCATCGTGCTCAACGACAATGGCCGCTCCTACGCCCCGACGATCTCGAGGCTCTCGTCCGGACTGACATACCTGCGCCTGAATCCGTCGTACGTGCACGCGCGTGAGCGAATGAGGCGCGCGCTGCGAGGAATGCCGGGTCTGGGGAACCTCGCCTACTCGGGTATGCACGGCCTCACGAGCGCGGTCCGCGAGATCGTGAGCCCCCACCGCTTCTTCGAGGCCCTAGGAGTGCGCTATGCGGGGCCCATCGACGGCCACGACATCGCCGGCATGGAGCAGGCGCTCGCCAACGCAGCAGAGTGGCACGGCCCCATCCTCGTGCACGTCCTCACCCAGAAGGGCCGCGGCTACGCGCCGGCCGAGGACGACGAGGTGCAGCGCCTGCACGACTTCAAGGTCCAGCCCGCCGTCGCAGGCGGTTCGGTAGGCGCCCCGCGGGCTTCGTACACCGAGTCGTTCACGCGCGCCCTGCTGAAGGAGGCCGAGCGAAGGCCCGAGGTAGTCGCCATCACGGCGGCCATGCCGGGGCCGACGGGGCTCCTCCCTTTCCAGCGCGACTTCGGCCACAGGTTCTTCGACGTGGGCATCGCCGAGCAGCACGCTGTCACGGCCGCGGCGGGGATGGCGATGGCGGGGCTGCGCCCGGTGGTCGCCGTCTACTCCACCTTCTTCTCGCGCGCGTTCGATCAGGCCAACCTCGACGTGGGGCTGCACGGGTTGCCGGTCGTGTTCGTGCTCGACCGTGCCGGGATCACCGGAGACGACGGCCCGAGCCACCACGGGTTGCTCGACCTCCCCCAGGCCCTGTCGATCCCCGGCATGACCGTGTTTGCGCCCTCCTCGGCTCAGGAGGTCGAGGCGATGCTCGAGACAGCGCTCTGTATCGACGGGCCGTCCACCATCCGGATGCCGAAGACGCCGGCGCGCACCGTCGCGCCCGACCAGGTGGGGAGCGGCACCTCCGCGAGGCTCGTGCGCCGTGGCGACGGCACCGTGTGCATCCTGGCGGTCGGCAAGCTCGTCGAAGCGGCCGAAGAGGCGGCTGCCAAGCTCGCCGCTGAGGGGATCGAAGCGACGGTCTGGGACGTCCGCGTGGTGTCGCCGCCCGACCCCGAGATGCTGGCGGACGCCGCCGGCCACGACCTGGTGCTCACGGTGGAGGACGGCTTCAGGGTCGGCGGAGCGGGCACGTACCTGGTGGACGCGATGCGCCAACTCGACTCCGCCGAGCACACCCGACCCCCGGTACGCGTTCTCGGCGTGCCTCGCACCTACATCCCACAGGGCAAACCCGACCTGATCCTGGCCGAGCTCGGACTGGACGGACCCGGGATCGCGCAGTCGGTGACCGAGGCGATGGCGGCGGAGAGGGACAGGCTCCAGGCGACCTGAGCAGCTCTGGCTGGCCTTAACGGCTCTGGGCGGCCTGGTCTCGAGGTCAGTTTTCGTGACGGTGCTGGGCGAGCGCGACACGAACATCGGCGATGGAGTCGATAAGCGTGTCGATGCGCCCCGCGAGGGAATCCAACCTGCCGTCCATTCGACCTCCGAAGCTCTCGAAGCGAGCGTCGAGGCTGTCGATCCGAACTCCTAGGCTCCGGATCTCTGTCATCAATTCGGTCGTCGTGGGCTCGCTTGCCATCCGCCCTCTCCCTCTCGGTAACTCAATTCTACGGGACAGTACGGGACGGTACGCCGAGGGTGTAACGCTCCCTTCCCCGTGCGGGAGGTCCGAGGCGGGTTCCCAGCTGACGGGAACTTGTTCTAGTTTGTGCCGGTGGAGTTCAACCTCGCCGACCTCTTCGAAGCGGCGGTCGACGCCTTCGGCGACAGGGAGTACCTGGTATCGGGTGGTCGGAGGCTCACCTACGCGCAGATGGAGGAGCGGGCCAACCGCCTGGCCCACCACTTAGCCGAGAACGGGATCGGCCCCGGCGACCACGTCGGCATCTACGCCCTCAACGGGCCCGAGTGGGTCGAGACGGCATGGGCCGTGTTCAAGCTTCGTGCGGTCTGGGTCAACATCAACTACCGCTACGTACAAGAAGAGCTCCGCTACCTGTTCTCCAACGCCGACCTCGTGGCCCTGGTGCACCAGAGGAAGTTCTCGGCCAACGTGGCAGCCCTGCTCCCGGAGCTGCCCGGCCTCCGCCACGTCGTGGTCATAGACGACGACAGTGCCGAGCCCCACCCGACACAGAGCGCCGTGGGTTACGAGTCGGCTCTCGCAGGCGGCTCCCCCGAGCGTGACTTCGCCCCCCGGTCGGGCGGCGACCTCTACATCCTCTACACCGGCGGCACCACCGGATTGCCGAAGGGGGTGGTGTGGCGGCACGAGGACGTGTTCTTCGCCCTCGGTGGAGGCATCGACGCACTGACCGGTGCCAGGATGGAGCGTCCCGAAGAGATGGTCGCAAAGGGCCGAGCCCAGGGGGGCCAGATCACGTTCCTCCCCATCGCCCCGCTCATGCACGGGGCCACGCAGTGGGCGGTGATGGGGCAGAGCTTCACGGGCAACCGGATCGTGCTGCTCGAGAAGTTCGACCCGCACGAGGTGTGGCAGACGGTCGAGTCCGAGCGGGTCAACATGGTCATGATCACGGGCGACGCCATGGGCAAGCCGCTCATCGAGGTGCTCGACGAGCCCGGCGCCTCCTACGACCTCTCCTCGCTCATCGGGTTCACGTCCACCGCCGCGCTCTTCTCACCGGCGGTCAAGGACGATTTCTTCCGCCGCTTCCCGAACCTCGTGATGACCGACGCCGTCGGCTCGTCGGAGTCGGGCAACAACGGCCTCAGCATGGTCCGCCCTGGCGCCACCGCCATGCGAAGCGGACCCACGGTGACCTCCCTCGGTGAGACCGTGGTGTTCGACGAGAACCTCGAGATCGTGAAGCCCGGATCCGGCGTGGTGGGCAAGATTGCCAGGGCCGGCAACATCCCCGTCGGGTACTACAATGACCCCGCCAAGACCGCCGAGGTCTTCATCTCAGTGGACGGCAAGCGCTACGTGATGCCCGGCGACTTCGCGACGGTGGAGGCCGACGGGTCGGTGACGCTCTTGGGCCGCGGGTCGATCTGCATCAACTCCGGCGGGGAGAAGATCTTCCCCGAGGAGGTGGAGGCGGTGGTGCGCTCCCACCCCGACGTCATGGACGCCATCGTGGTCGGTGCCCCCGACGAGCGCTTCGGCCAGCGAGTCGCAGCCATCGTCGAGCCGCGCCCGGGGCACCGCGCGCCCAGCCTCGAGCAGGTCCAGGTGCACTGCCGCGCTCACGTGGCGGGCTACAAGATCCCGCGCCAGTTGCACGTCGTGGAGAAGATCGAGCGCTCTCCCAGCGGAAAGCCCGACTACCCGTGGGCGAACTCCATCGTCGGCCCTACTCCGGGCCCTGGCTGAGGTCGTGCCGCTCGAGCTGGCGCAGTTGGTGAGCGAGGGGCGGGCCGCCGTGCTCACGATGGAGATCCAGCGCGGGGTGGTCGGGGACCTCGCGAGCTTCCCCGACCTCGCCAGCGCCGCGGCCGACGGCGGAACGATCGCCAACGCCGCGCGTCTTTGCGCCGCGGCCCGCACGGCGCGAGTGCCCGTCGTGCACTGCACAGCCGGCTTTCGCTCGGACCGGCTCGGCTCCCCCGTCAACGCGCCGCTCGTCGCCTCGGTTCTGCGTCGCCCCGAGCACATGCTCGAGGGCACGGCAGCGGTGGAGCTCGACCCGGAGCTCGCGCCGGAGAAGACGGACCTATTCTCGCATCGCCGCCACGGGGTCTCCCCCTTCACCGGGACCGACCTCGATCCGACCCTGCGCGCGCTCGGTGTGTCGACGGTCGTCGCCACCGGCGTCTCGCTCAACATCGCCATCGTGGGCCTGACGATCGAAGCCGTGAACCTCGGCTACCGAGTCGTCGTGGCGACTGACGCCGTCGCCGGCGTGCCCGCCGAGTACGCGTCAGCGGTGCTCGAGCACACTCTGAAGCCGCTTGCGCGCCTGGCGACCGTCGACGAGATCTGTGCATGTCTCACGTGGTGAGGGCGCTCTCCCCCGCTCCCGCGTAGATCTCGTTCGCCCGCCAGCAGTACCAGGCCACCACCGACCTGTAGGGCCGGAAACCCTCACCGAGCGGCTCGAGCTCCTTCGGCGTCGGCATCGGCACGCCCCAAGCGAGGCCGTATCCGCGGCGGACACCGAGGTCCCCGGTCGGCCACACGTCGAGCCTGCGCAGCTGGAAGAGGAGGAACATCTGCGCCGTCCACCTCCCGATCCCGCGCACGCTGGAGAGCCTCTCGATGACCTCCTCGTCGCTCTCGCGCCCGAGCCCGCGCGCCTCCAGGACGACCGTCCCGTCGAGGACCTTCGTCGCAAGGTCGGTCAGCGAGGCCGCCTTCGAGCCGGACAGCCCGACCGAACGCAGCGACTTCGGGTCGAGAGCGAGCAGGGCTTCCGGTGTGACCGAGCCGCCGAGAGCCTCGACCAGCCGTCCGTGTATCGCCGCGGCAGCCGCACCGGCCAGCTGCTGGTAGACCACCGAGCGGACCAGCGCGGCGAAGTGGCTCTCGTGCGGGGGCCGGAGCTTGGGCAGCCCGGCGGCTTTCACGAGCTCTCCCATCACCGGGTGGCGAGTGGCGAGCTCGCGCGCCGCCGCAGCGTGTGAGACACGAGCCACTGCCGGGCATTCTGCCCCAAACGAGGGCGAGGGCCCCTCAGCGCCCTAGCTGAGCCTCGCGCTGGCGGGTGGTCGAGTGGACCGGGTCGGTGTCGAACTTGGGTATCACGTGACGGCCGAAGGTCGCGACCGCCTCGGTGCATATCTCGATCGGCATCGACGAGGAGAGCATGCCGAAGCTCAGCTGGTCGGCACCGCTGTCGGCGAACCGCTGGATGGTCTTCGTGACCTCGTCGGGGTCGCCTACGGCGATCTCGCCCGCGGCAATGCGCTTGTCGACCTGCTCCTGGGTCTGGTCGGGGATGATCTCAGGCCACTCGGGGATGCCGGGCGGGCGGGGGAACGTGTCGAGGTACCGGAACACGAGGCTCAGGTAGTAACCGACGTCCATGTCCGAGAACACCTGGCGCGCGCGCCCGCCGTCCTCGAGGCAGAGCATCTGCGTGGTGATCATCACGTTGTTGTTGACGTAGCCGCCGATGGGCTCGGCGTTCTCGATGTCCTTCTTGTACTGCTCGATGAGCGGGATGAACTGCTCGGGCTTGCCGAACGCGAAGCACAGCACCCCGAGGCCCTGGCGGGCCGCAAGCTCGAAGGTGCTCGGGCTGCCGGCCGCCACCCAGAGCGGGGGATGGGGATCGGTGTAGGGCTTGGGCAGCACGTTGCGAGGCGGCATCGAGAAGAACTTGCCGTCGAAGGAGTACTCGGTGTCCTTCCACATCTGAACTATCTGGGGAAGGGTCTCGGCGACCATCTCCCTGGTCAGCTCGGGGTCCTCTATCCCGAATCCCTTCTGCTCGGTCGTCGAGGAGCCCCTGCCGGTACCGAACTCGAAGCGTCCCTCCGATAGGTGGTCGAGCATGGCCACGCGCTCGGCGATCCGGGCCGGGTGGTTGGCGGGCGGAGTGATGTTGAAGATGCCCGAGCCCAGGTGGATGTTCTTCGTCTCGGCGGCGACGAAGGCCAGGAACGACTCGTTGGCCGATAGGTGCGAGTACTCGGTGAGGAAGTGATGCTCGGTGGCCCACGTGTACTTGAACCCCGCCGCGTCGGCGGCCTTCACGTAGGCGACCTCGTCCATGATCCGCCGGTGCTCGGCGCCCGCCCCGTGGGCCGCCCGGAACTTGGGCGGCAAGCAGACTCCGTTGAAGATCCCGAACTCCATCGATCGACCGTACCACTCTGGGACCAAAAATGCAACGTGTTCCATTTTTGTGGGGTCTAGAGCGCCGTGTTGCCGAGTCCCCTATAAACGCTTTCAACACTCAGCTCACCCCGGTCGTCTCGGCGGGACCGTCCGACCGGACAGACCCTTGGCAGGATGTGTTGCCGCCACCTCCGAGTTCAGTCGAGCGGATAGAACACCGAATCGTTTGCGACTGCCCGGCGCCAGAGCAGATCCCTAGTGGCGGCGTTGACGCCGATCTGGGCGCACACGTCGTCGTACTGATCGCATACCACGGATGCGCACTCATCGATTACGGACGAGGCCTCACGTTCCGACAGCTGGAACACACTCGCTGCGCCAATACAAGCGGCGAGTCGGGAGCGTCGCTCGCCGTTCGCGCCGAAGGCCATGACCTGTGCAGTCTCGCCGGTCGAGCGGGGCTGCGGGCAAACGTCGAAAGTGGGCGTGAGCGTCAGGGTGGTCCCGTCCCAGAAGGCGGCGTGGTTGCGGGGGTGATCGTCGGTGTTCCCGACAAGCACGTTCACGACGAGGCGTCGGAACAACTGCTGAAGCGTCGCGTCCGGCGCGTCGAACCGGAGCCGGATCTGCTCGGCGAGATCGACATAGGAGCCGTACCGGGCGGCTAGCTCGTGCAGCCCAAGCAGCGTTAGGGCGCTGAGGACGCTGAGGCGGCGCCCACCCTCGGGCCGGTCGAAGCGCTCAATGAGCAGGACGTCACGCCCCGCAGCGGTCGTGAGCGTCGTCGGCGCGGTGTCTACGCCACAGCGCCGAGCGAGCTCCATGCCAATCGCTTCGGCTTGTATCCAGGGGAATGTGTCAGTGGAAACCGAGAACTTGGCGATGAGCTGCCGGCTACCGTCCATGAGCAGAGCCTTGGGGCGTGCACCTCCAATGGCGGTGCCGTAGGTCAGGGCGTCATCGAGCTCGGGTGAAAACGGCAACCCCCGAGCGAGACGATCGCCAGCCTCTACGAGTTCGGTGAGCGTGCCGTGCTTCGTGCGCGCCCTGTAGTCGTCGGCGGTGTCCTGGAAGTCGAGTGCGCCGATGCGGTTGGATCCGGACTCCAGCAGATAGGTGATGAGCGGGAGCACGGTGGGATCCTGGGCGCCAGCGCCGACTCGACGGCGCAGGATCACCTGCATCCCCCACGAGTCGGGGGCGGCGTCGCGGATTACACCGTGGGCGTCGAGCCCGATCGCCGGCCGCTGCTGGCCGGCCACGAGGGGCAACCCGACGTGCTGGAGGGGAACGCTGTCGGAGCGGCGAAGGTAGGACTGGCCGTAGGTGAGACGAAGCTCGTCACCGACCTGGTCGACCCGACCCGCGACCACCGGTTCGACGGCTCCTGGCAGCCAGGTCCAGACGAACGCCGACGCCTCAGAAGGCATCGTCGACCTCCTCGGGGCGTACGTCGATGCGGGCGGGCAGAAGCGCCAGGTCCCGCTCGCCACGGGCGGCCAGCTCGGCCAGCTCCCGACCTTGCACACCGAACAGGGGCACTGCCAGCACAGTGGCCACCTCGAAGTAGAGGCCGAGGGCGACGTCGGGGTCGCCTCGCTCGATGCGCCGGAGCGTGACCCGGGTCGTGCCGGCCCGCTCGGCGACCGCCTCGGCCGTGCGGCGCTGCCGACGGCGAGCGGCGGCGAGCTGCAGCCCGAGCACGCGGGCAGCTTCGGTGGTCTGGGAAAGGTACTGACGTGCCATCAAAACGAAACCCTTTCATGGATATTATACGATCCATAGTTGGCGTTATGGATAGCCTAATATCCAGCACACCGGCACGTATCACCTCCTCCTGCTCGGGTCGGAGGGGCCCGGTAATTACCCGGGTACCAAGGAGTAGCAGGAGGAGTGCAGCGCTCGTGACCTCGTACTCACAAAGGGCAGCTCGGTATCTGCGAAAGGGTGGGTCACCGCTCGCTCCTGGATCACACTGTGGTAATCCTTCGTTTGAAAGAACAGGTCAACGGTGATCGCGCGGAACCACCGCAGCTTCACCGCACCGGTCGTCTCCGCCAGTCGGAGAAGCCGGTCTCCCCACTTGATGCCAGCCGGCAGTGCTCGCAAGACGCGAAGCGAGTCGTCTTTGGGCACGGCAATGTTGAGGTCGATGTCGTCGGTGGCACGAGGGCTTACGACGTGGTAGGCGAGCGCCAGCGCTCCTCCGAACGCGTGCGCGATGGCCTCCTCATCTAGAGATTCGTGGAGGTCGACAACCAGGGTTCGAAAGGGTCTCTCTGCCTTTCGTCACGTCACGTCACGTCACGTCACGCCGCGCCTCGGCGGGGTCGACTCGGGGGAAGAGCATCGACGAGGTCGAGCAGGTCCAGGAGCCGAATGTTGTTCACATACGGATTGGGGAAGTTCGAATCGGCCATGTCCGCCAAGGTGACCGTGTGGCCCGTCGCTGCCAGGAGCTTCAGCAGCGTGTTCACCGTCGGGTCTCGCCTGCCGTTCTCGTATTCACTGATCCTCGAAGGGGCCAAGCCGCTCGCCGAGGAGAGCTCGCGCTGAGTCATGCCGGCCGCTTTGCGCGCCTGGATTATCAGGTGCCCCGCGGGTGAATACTTCCTCACTTCCATAAGTTATCACTTATGAGAACATTGGCCTCCACGAAACGCCCTCTGGCTGACAAAATCAGTCGGTCTCTGGTTCTCGGGCCTTCCGCCTGTCGGGTCGCGCTCCGGTGGGAATGCCGTGTTGCGACGGCGATTTTCCGTTGACCCAGGACTACGCTCGGAAATATGACCGCCGCCCAGGTCCTCGTCGTCGACGACAACGACGCGATCCGGTCATCGGTGGCGGAGCTGGTGGCGAGCGCCGGCTACACCGTGGCGGAAGCCGCCGACGCCCAGTCCGCCCTGGAGGTGCTGCGCACCACCGAGGTAGGAGCCCTGCTGCTCGACCTGCGGATGCCCGGAGGGGGCGGTCTCGCGGTCCTCGAAGCCCTCGACAACCCCCCGCCGGTGATCCTGATGTCGGCCTTCGTGCTCGACAACGATCAGCAGGAGAGGGTCGACGCCAAGATCTTCGTCCAGCTCGTGAAGCCCTTCCATCCCCGGCGCCTGCTCGACGCGGTCGCCTCGGCGATAGGCGCCCCCACAGCCGCTCCGGCAACCGCTCCCGCCGCTTCGCCCGACGTCACCTAGATCGTCAGCGGTCCACGCCAAGCACCAGGCCGCTCGTGGGCACCCCGGTGCCCGCCGTCACCACGATGTGCTCGAGCCCGCCGACCTGGTTGACAGCGCTGCCGCGGACCTGGCGCACGCCCTCGGCGATGCCGTTCACCCCGTGGATGTAGGCCTCGCCCAGCTGGCCACCGTGGGTGTTGGTCGGCAGGCGCCCTCCTAGCAGCAGGTTGCCGTCGCGCACGAAGTCCTTGGCCTCGCCGAAGTCACAGAAGCCGAGCTCCTCCAGCTGGTAGAGGACGAACGGGGTGAAGTGGTCGTAGAGCACGGCCGCCTGCGCGTCGGCTGGCGACAGCCCCGAGGTCTCCCAAAGCTGGCGCGCCACCACCCCCATCTCGGGCAGTCGGGTCATGTCGTCGCGGTAGTAGGAGGTCATCATGTCCTGCTGGTCGCCCGAACCCTGCGCCGCCGCGCGGATCACCGCCGGCGGCCGGGGCAGGTCGCGGGCGCGCTCGAGGCTCGTGACCACGAGGGCCTGGGCGCCGTCGGACTCCTGGCAGCAGTCGAGCAGGCGCAGGGGCTCCACGATCCAGCGCGAGGCCTGGTGCTCGGCGAGCGTGATGGGTTTGCCGTAGAACCATGCGGCGGGGTTGGTCGCCGCGTGCTGTCGGTCGGCGACGGCCACCCGGCCGAAGTCCTCGGTGGTGGCACCGGTCGCGTGCAGGTAGCGCTGGGCGAACATCGCCACCCACGACGCCGGGGTGAGCAGGCCCTGGGGGGCGTACCACGAGAAGTTGGCGTTTTCGGCGTTCGGCACGGGCGCCCGCTGCTGTACGCCGGCACCGAAGCGGTGCCCGGAGCGCTCGTTGAACGCGCGGTAGCAGACCACCACGTCGGCCACCCCGCAGACCACTGCCATCGCTGCCTGCTGGACGGTGGCGCAAGCGGCGCCACCGCCGTAGTGGATTCGGCTGAAGAAGGTGAGCTCCCCCATGCCGAGCGACCGCGCGACCTCGATCTCGGGATTGGTGTCGGCGGAGAACGTCACGAGCCCGTCCACGTCCTTCGGCGAGAGGCCTGCGTCGGAGATCGCCGCGCCCACCGCCTCGACCGCCAGCCGCAGCTCGCTCCGACCGGAGTCCTTCGAGAACTCCGTCGCGCCGATCCCGCAGATGGCCGTGGTGCCGGCGTAGGCGTGGCGGATCCTGCGCGTGTGGTTGCCCATCGGTGATCTCGCTAGCCGTCGCGCTGAGGCAACGTGATCTCGACGGTGCCGGTCACGTGGTCACCGAGGCTGTTGGCGCCCCGGATCGCCACCCTCACGTGCGGAGGAGCCACCTCCTCCACGCGGCCCGACAACAACATCGTGTCGCCGGGGTAGTTGGGAGCGCCGAGGCGGATCGAGACGCTCTTCAGCACGGCGCCGGGCCCCGCCCAGTCGGTGACGAACCTCCCGACGAGCCCGTTGGAGGTGAGGATGTTCATGAAGATGTCCTTCGACCCGCGCTCGACGGCCAGCTGCGCGTCGTGGTGCACGTCCTGGTAGTCGCGCGAGGCGATGGCGCCCGCCACGATCAGTGTGCGCGTGATGGGGATCTCGAGCTCTGCGAGCTCGTCGCCGACCGACACCTCGTCGGCGGTCAAGGTCTGCTCACGCACCGGCATCGGCTGATACGACCTCCTTCTTCACACGCTCTGAGAGCAGCGACCCGAGCCTTGCGAGCTCGGCGCTCGGCCCCCCGAGCATGAGCTCGATCTGCTTCCCCCACAGGAAGTAGCGGTGTATCGGGTACTCGACGTCTGCCCCCATGCCGCCGTGGAGGTGCTGTGTCGCGTGGACCACGCGCTGACCCGCCTCCGATGCCCACCACATGGCCGATGCCACGGCCTCCTCGGCCCGCCGCCTGGTGTCGAGACGCCAGGCGGCGTCCCACAGCGTGACCCTGATCGCCTCTGTGTCGATGTAGGCGTCGGCTGCGCGCAGCATCGTCGCCTGGAAGGACGAGAGCGGCCTGCCGAATTGCCGCCGCTCGTTCAAGAACGCCGCCGTGCGCCTCACGGCCTCCTCGCACACCCCGAGCGCGATCGCGCACAGCCCGGTACGCGCGCGCTGGAGGGTCCACTCGACGACTTCGTCGCCGTCGTCCGGGCCGGCCAGCACGTCCTCGCCCGCGACGCGCGCCGTGTCGAACCGCAGGTGCGGATGGACCTGACGGTCGGTCGTGACGGCGCGCTCCATAGCCACGCCGTCGCGGCGCGGGTCGACGAGCACCACGGCCGTGCCGGCGCCGGTGATCACGGGCACGAGCACCGCCGAGGCGAGATGTGCCTGTGGGACCGCGCGCGCATGACCGCTCAGCACGAGACCACCCGAACCGTCGGGCTCGGCGCGCACCTCGGGCCGGCCGCGCGCCGCCACCTCGGTGAGGGCGGCGGAGAGCCTCGTCTCGCCGGCCGCCACTGCGCCCAGCCACCGCGCCTTGTGCGCGGGGGAGCCGAAGCGCGCGATCGGCATGGCGCCGAGCACGCAGGTCGCCCACAGCGGCACCGGCGCGACCGCCCGCCCCTGCGCCTCGAGCACCTGCGCCAGCTCGACCAGCCCGAGGCCCGAGCCCCCTTGATCGGTGGGCACCGCTATGCCGAGCAGGTTGGCCTTGGCGAGCTCGGCCCAGAGCTGCGCGTCGAACCGGTCTTCGCTGCGCTCGACCTCCGCCACCCGCTGGGGGGTGACCAGGCCGGCGAAGACCTTTCCCGCCGACTCGGCGACCGCTTGCGCCTCCTCCCCGAAACCGAAGTCCATCAGCGCGCTCCTCCATCGCGCCCACCCGACACCGACGCGGCGGCGAACCCGCCGCCATCGGACCCAGCGGCAACCCTGCCCGCGTCGGCCCGCGCCGGGCGGAACATCGGGAGGGTGAGCCCCTCGTCCACCGCCACCAGCTCGCAGTCGACGGGCATCCCGATCCACACGTCGCCCGGGCTCACACCCAAGAGGTCGGCGACGAGCCGCGTGCCCTCCTCGAGCTCGACCAGACCGATCGGAAGCGGGTAGTCGAACCCTGGCACCTGGGGGTGGTGGACCACCACGTAGCTGAAGACCGTCCCGCGACCGGAGGACTCGACCGTGTCCCATTCCATGGACCCGCACTCGCTGCACGAGGGGCGCGGAGGGTGGCGCAACCTGCCGCAGCTGGCGCATCGCTGGATCAGCAGCTTGCCCTGCTTGGCCCCCTCGAAGAAGAACGAGTTGTCGCGGGTGATGGCGGGCGCCGGCCTCGACGGGCGCTCGCCGGCGGCCTTCACGCCTGCGCCTCCCCCGGGGCCTTGCTCCCCCGCGTGACGTGGCCGGAAACGAAGTATGCGAAACCTCATGGTGGCCACGGGCTCGCCGTGCTCGTCGGAGAAGTCGATGCGGGTGGTCACGAAGTGACCGGCCCCGAGCGCCGTCGACTTCTCGGGGGAGACGGACTCGATCACCGAGTTGGCGCTTAGTCGGTCGCCGAGTTGGAGGGGCCTGAGATACTCCTGCTCGCAATTGGTCGCCACCACCGATGTGAACCCGGCGTCGTCGAGCAGGGACATCAAGCTGTCCAGTGCGGAGGCGCTCGAGGCCACGCCTGCTCGTCGTGCGGTCTCGATCTCGGCGCTCGCCTTGTAGCCGCGCATGATCCATGCCTGGAGCATCGTCGGCGGTGCCACCACCCCTTCGAACCCGTTCGCTCTCGCGGCTTGCTCGTCCACGTAGACCGGGTTCTCGTCCCCCATCGCCTCCACCCAGTGACGGATCATGGCCGAGTTGACGGGGTCAGCCGCGACCGCGGTCGGCCCCGAAGCCTTGCCCTCGAGCTCCTTCAAGCGTGCGAGGAGCTCCCCACCGGCCGCACCGGCCGGCTCGGCGCTCACCGCGCACCTCGGGTCATTCCCAGGCCTGCCGTGGCGACGATCTCGCGCTGTATCTCGTTCACTCCCCCGCCGAAGGTGTTGATCTGTGCGTGGCGTGCCTGGCGTTCGAGGCGCCCCTCGAGCGCGGCGCCGGGGGAGCCGGGTGCGATATAGCCGGCGGCACCGACGATCCCGAGCAGCCGCCGGTAGATGTCGATGCTGCGCTCCACGCCGAAGACCTTGACCGCCGAGGAGTCAGCCGCCTCCAAGCGCCCTTCCGCTACGGCGCTCGCCATACGCCAGTTGAGCAGGTACAGGGCGTGGAGCTCCGCCCTGCAGCGCGCCAGATCCGATTGAACCCAGGGGAGGTCGAGCACGGTGTTAGTCGATGGTGGGGTTGGATTGGCCCCCGGGGCACCGGCACCGGCGCCGTCACCGTCCAGCGGGGTCGTCGCGGCCCAAGCCGCAACTTCCTCGAAGAGCAACGAAGCGAACCCGCTCCACGCCGCCAGCCCCACGCGTTCGTGGTTCAGCTGGGTGGTGATCATTCGCCACCCCTCGTTCTCGGCCCCGACCCGGTTGGCGACCGGCACTCGCACGTCCTCGTAGTACGTGGCGGTGGTCTTGGCACCGGCGACGGTGGCGATGGGGCTGTAGGAGAAACCGGGCGAGTCCGTCGCCACGCAAAGGATCGATATGCCCTTGTGTTTCGGAGCCTCCGGGTCGGTGCGCACGGCCAGCCACACGTAGTCGGCGAGCTCCGCGCCGCTCGTAAAGATCTTGGCCCCGTTCACGACGTACTCCTCGCCGTCGCGTGCGGCGCGAGTGCGCAGCGAGGCGAGGTCGGTGCCGGCCTCGGGCTCGGTGTACCCGATGGCGAAGTTGATCTCGCCAGAGAGGATCCCCGGCAGGAAGTAGGACTTCTGCTCGTCGGCCCCGTAGCGCATGATCGTCGGCCCGACTGTGTTGACCGTCACGAACGGGAAGGGGGCGCCCGCCCTGCGGGTCTCGTCGAAGAAGACGAACTGGTCGGTGGCGGGGCGACCCTGGCCACCGAACTCCACGGGCCAGCCGATGCCGAGCCACCCGTCCTTGCCGATGTGGCGCACCACCTGCCGCCACTGCTTGCCGCCCTCGCCGACCTCGCCTATCCCGGCGCGCACCTCTTCGGTGAGCAGGTCCGCGTAGTAGGCACGCAACTCGCGTCGCAGCTCGAGCTGCTCGGCGGTCTCCTCGAAGAACATGGCCTCCTGCCTCCGGTGGTCCGGGCCGGCATCACCGGTCCCGGCCGTCAGTGAAACCCGTTCTAGTTTGGCATGCTCCACCAGCGAGCGCCATCGGGCGAGGCCGGCCAAAAGGCCACTTGCCGGAGCCGGATGGCTCGTCGGCCCGGGCCGGGTCGCTCAGGCGCTCGCGGCGGTGGAGACCTGCCTGAGCGAGTGCGGCACGTGCACCCGCCTGGACGAGCCGACGGCGAGCAGCGCGCCCAGCCCGAGCAGGAGCAGCACCGCCATCGTGCGCTGCGCGCTCGCTCCCAGCCCGCCGGCCGGCGCCGGCTTGGAGCCGGCGGCGAGACGACCCGGCACCGAGCCCCCGGTTGCTGGTGAGGACGTACCCGACGGAGAGGAAGCCGGGCTCGCACCCTGCTGGGCCGGCGTGCTTGCCGGCGAGAAGGGGCTGAGGCCGAATTCCGAGGAGACGTCCGAAGCCGAGCCCACCGAGGAGGGGGCCGTCGAGGAGGAGCCTTCCGAGCCGGCGAGGTTGCTGTTGGCGTTGGAGAGCGGCGACTCGTTCGTGACGCCGAAGCTGGTCGCTCCCGGCGGGTCGATCACCGCCTGGAACGCACCCGACGGACTCGACCCGGGCACGATCGCGAGGGAGAACACGCCTTGCTCGAGGGTCGACTCCTGCTGCGAGGTCACCGCAAACGAGACGGTGTTGCCAGAGACGTTCCCCGTCACCGCTTGCCCGGACCCGCACGAGTAAGAGGGAGCCTGGCCCGAGTCCTGGTCACCGCCTGCACTCCACAGCGGGCTGCTCGTCGGGCAGGCGACGAGATCGCCGCTGGAGACGTTGGCGGACGTGGACGAGTCGAGGGCGAGGCTCAAGGTGGCCGTGATGGAGCTCGGGTCCACGCTCTGTCCCTGCGAGTTGAGCGGGACTGCGTACTCCACGGTCGCGAAGGCGAGCGTGTCCCCGACGGTCTTGCCGCCGACCTGGCCCGAGGGGGCGCCGACGGGCGAGCCCGGCACAGCAGGAGCAGGGGGCAGGTTCTGCTGTGGCTCGGCGACCCCTGCCGGCGCGTAGGAGACCTCGAGCTGGCCGGACTGGGCAGCAGACGGGGTCTGCTCGCCCGTCACCTGCTGCGCGCCGCTGTTGTCGTACCAGGCTGTCTTCGTCGGGCCGAGGGTGGTGGCGCCGAAGGCGCTCGAGGTGGCGAACCAGCTCGTCGCAGCGAGCGCCAAGCACACCACGGCACCTGCGCGCATCGCGACGATCCGGACTCGGCCGCTCACGGCGCCATTCCACCGAGGTAGGACTCGATCACCGCGGGGTGGTTCGTCACCTCTTCGGGCGTGCCGCGCACCAGCACGCGCCCGAGGTCGAGGGCGATCATCTCGTCGGAGATCGAGGTGATGAGCGGCATGTCGTGCTCGATCACGAGCATCGAGCACCCGGTCTCTCGCCGGATCTGCTGGAGCAACGGGCCGAGCGCCTCCGTCTCGCGCTGCGCGATGCCCGAGGAGGGCTCGTCCAGAGCCAGCACGGACGGGTTGTGACCGATGGCCATGGCGAGGTCGACTATCCGCCTGCTGCCGGTCGAGAGCTCGGACACGAACTTGTCGCGGTAAGCGCCGAGGTTCAGCAGCTCCACCAGCTCCTCCACCGTGAAGGCCACGTCGGCCTCCGAGTCCTGGATCGCCGGAAGGTAGAACAGGGACGAGAGGTGGTCGCGCACCTCGATGTGGCGCTCGAGGCCGATGGCGAGGTTCTCCGCGACCGTGAGGGAGGGAAAGATCCGGGCGTCCTGGAAGGAGCGCCCCAGTCCGGCGCTCGCGCGTCGATCGGTGTTCCAGGAGGTGACGTCTTGTCCCGAGAGCAAGATGCGCCCGCCGTCAGCAGCCAGCAGGCCCGAGACGAGGTCGAAGATGGTGGTCTTGCCTGCGCCGTTCGGGCCGATCAGCCCGAGTATCTCCCCCTCCGCCAACGCGAAGCTCACGTGGTCCACCGCCGTGATACCGCCGAAGCGCTTGGCGAGCTGGCTCACCTCGAGCACGGCGTCCTTGTCTTCTGGGAGACCGGCGGGGCGGGGTGCGCCGTGCACCTGCACGGTGGGCGCCGGGAAAGGCTCGGCGGAATGTTGCCCAACCTCTGATGCTGCGGGTGATGCTGCGGGCCGGTCCGTGAGAGCCGCGGCTCGCACTGCCGGGTCCTCGAGCGCGCCCTCCAGGAACACCGAGCGCAAGATGTCGTCGCGACCTAGCAGCTCGGCCGTCGGGCCGCTGAAGCGGACCTCTCCCTTCTCCATGAAATACGCCCTCGACGCCAACCTGAGGGCCACGTTCACCGACTGCTCCACGATGACCACCGTCGAGCCCTCGTCGTGGATGGCGCGCACCAGCTCTAGGAGGTCCGCCACCACCGAAGGTGCGAGCCCGAGCGAGAGCTCGTCGATGACGAGCAGGCGCGGCTTGGCGACGAAGGCCATCGCCAGGGCGAGCTGCTGCTGCTCGCCTCCCGAGAGGTTCCCTGCCAACTGCCTCCAGCGCTCGCGCAGGCGCCCGAAGCGCTCGAGCACGTACTCGAGTCGCGAGGCGGTGGTGGCCGGGTCCTCGGAGGCGAAGAGCCACGCACCGACCTTGAAGTGCTCCTCCACGCTCAAGGTGGGAAACACGGCCCTGCCGCCGGGAACGTGGACGATGCCCATGCGCGCGGTGCTGACAGCATCGGCGTGGGTGATGTCCCTCGAGTCGAAGAAGATCGAACCGCCGATGGGGTCGACCAGACCCGACACGGCCTTCAAGAGAGTGGACTTGCCGGCCCCGTTGGTCCCCAAGAGCGCGACGATCTCTCCCTCGGCGACCTCGAGGTCGACGCCGAAGAGCACCTGCACACCGTCGTACGCGACCTCGACTCCTTCGCAGCGCAGCACCGGCGTGGCGCGCGCCAGCGACCAGCCTCGCTGAGTTTGGACCTCGTCGGTGAGGGTCACTCGACCGGCTCCGGTGTCCGCGACGCTCCGCGGGCGGAGGCGGGACGCAGGTGCTCGTGGTCCGCCGCCTCCGAGAGCGAGAACTCGGAGAAGCAGACCGGGCAGGTGATGGTCCTGCCGCCGGTACCGTCGGGTGCACTCGATAGGCCCGAGCCAGCCGCGCCGTTGGGGTGGGCCCGGGTGAACTGCTGCTCTGCGGCGGAGATGGCGTCGCGCGCCTGGTCGGCCTCCACTCGGCGGTCCGCTACGAGCGAGGGCACCAGGATGTCGTGGCGGGCGGCCACCCGGCGAAGGAAGCGGTCACGGAGCTGATATCCCCACTCCGCGTTGCCCGACGGGTACTGCAAGAGCGTGATTATGAGACCTGGGCCCGCGAGGATGAGCGGAAGCGCGGAGGTGACGTCCGGACCGAGGACCGGGTTGAGGAGCTTGGGCCCGAAGAGGGTGAACGCCTCGAACACCACCGCACCCGAGACGGCCCACGGCAGGGAGTTGGCGCCGCCCACCACCACCGCAAGGAAGATGATGATGGAGTACTGCGGGGCGAAGCTGTCCGGGATCACGTTGCCCTGCGCGTACATGAGCAGCACGCCGGCCAACCCCGCGATCCCGCCGGCGACTGCGAAGGCGGCCACCCGGCTGCGCACGACGTTGATAGCGAACGAGGCCGCCGCCCGCTGGTTGTCGCGAAGCGCGATCAGCACCCTGCCGCTGTGGAAGCGCCGGAAGGAGCTCGCGGCGGCCATCGCGAGGCCGAGGCAGACCAGGCACAAGAAGTAGTAGTTGCGGTTGGGCCCGATGTCGCCGAGCGATATGCGCTGCCAGAGATTGGGACGGTTGATCTGGGCGGCGAAGCCGGTGGGCATCAGGTGGGCGCCGATCCAGTAGTGGGGGTTCATCACGTAGGACCACATCATGTAGTTGAAGGCCAGGGTGATGACCGCCAGTTGCATTCCCGCGAAACGCGCGGCGGGCAGGCCGATGAGCACGGCCACCACCACCCCCGAGACGATCCCGAGACCGAGCACGGCGAAGAAGTCGGGGTTGTGGTTCGCCACGAGCCCGCCGGTGACCAGCGCGCCCGCGGCAGCCAGCCCGAACTGACCCAGGCTGATCTGGCCCGACCAACCCGTGAGCACGACCATCGACACCGCCACGATCCCGTAGATGGGCAGGACCACCAGGTCCGGGATCTGGTCGGCACCAAGCACCAGGCCGAGCACGACCGCCACCACTACCAAGGCCGCCGGTACCGCAACGCGCAGCGCCTTCACCTGGCGCAGGTCGCGCAGCTCGGCCGGGACCGGCCGGAATTCCTTCAGTGCGCGCCAGGTCTCGACGCCCGTGTCGAACGCGCGGGCGACGCCTCCGCGCTGGAAGACGAGCGCGAGAAGGATCACGACGAACATGTAGGCGGTCGCGACGTCGGAGGACCCGGAGCTCTGCACGGACGCGAACGCCAAGATTCCCGAGGCGCAGCCGGCTCCGAGGGCGAGCCCGATCTTGTTGAACCTGGCGACGACGGCCGCCGCAAGGGCGAACAGCAACGACGGGTCGAGGATGAGCGAGGTGTCCTGGGGCACTCCGATCACCGGCGACTGGAAGTAGACGGCCAGCGATGCGAGCAGCCCCGCCAGCATCCAGGCCACGGTGCCGAGGAGGCGCACCGGGATCCCGAGAAGCTGCGCCCGGTCGGCGTTCTCGGCGGAAGCCCGCAGCGCAAGCCCGACACGCGTGCCGCGCAGGAACAGCACTAGGCCGATTGTGAGCACCAGCACCACGGCGATCTCGGCAACCTCGTTTCCCGTGATCACGGGCTGGCCCCGGCCGTTGTGGATGGCGAAGTTCTGCCAGGGAGTCGGGACCGCCGAGATCTCCTTCGCGCTGTGACCCATCCAGATGGGGATGAAGTACGCGAGCAGCGAGAAGGTCTCCGCCACCCCGATGGTGAGCACCGTCACTATCAGCCGCGGTGAGCTGGTGAAGCGCCTCATGACCGCGATGTCGGTGAGGGCCCCCATGAGCGGGCCCCCGACCAGCACGATCGGCAGGACCAGCACGTAGTCGATGTGGAATTGGATGTCGAGGTACAGCGCCACGACAGCGGGCACCGACCCGACGGCGACCGCGGCGAAGTTGATCACCCGCAGGGTCCGGTACATGAGGACCATCGCCACGGCGATGATCCCGTAGAGGGAGCCGAGGGCGATCCCGTTCACGAGGTCGGGTAGCGACTGGTGGAACAGCAGCTGCACCACGAGCAGGAAGGCTGCTGCGAGCGCGACGTTGCGCCCGATGCGCCAGCCGGTGCCGTCGCGCGACGCCATTTCGGTCCCGCGCTTGGTGAGGGCGACGATGTCGTCGAACGTGCTGCGCGCCGACCCGAGCGGGCCGCGCCGGCGAGGCGGCATCTGCGGCTCGAGCACGCCGGTGGGATCGAGGTCGTCGGTCACGTCACGTCACGCGTCGCCAGCATCTTCGGTCGTCACGGGCAGGCCGCGGGCCTGGGCTTGGGCACCGGGGCGCCGTTGGGCTCCGACGGGAACTGGCCCAGGTCGAACCTGCCCTCGATCTGGCACATAGTGCCCGCCGTGCCGTTGTAGGGGGACTTGGCGTTGGCGTCCCAGAACACGACCCGGTCGTCCTGGGTCCAGTGCCAGTCGCCGGCCGCGAACCCGAGAAGCTGGTGACCTGTCGTGCCCCCGCCCATCATGCCCATGTCCGGCGCCCGCGCCTGCATGTTGGCGGGCGTGAGGTTCGGACCGGCGTTTTCTATGAGCCCGGCGAACATGAGGAATTGCTGCAAGTAGGTATTCGCGTCGGCGACCGACCCCATCGTGGATCCGAGGGCCGCTGTTTCCCCCTCCATTTTCCAGACGGCCGTGGCAGCGTCCTGGCCCTCGGGTTGCTGGGCCTCGAGGGGCGACAACCCGTAGGCCCCGTAGTACTCGCATCCGTTGGAGGTCGGGCACGCCGCGCCGCCGTCGTAGTTCTGGCTCGTAGCGTCGAGGTCCATGAGCTGGTCGCTGGCGATGGCGTTCTCCGGCCAGTAATTGGCGTCGGCCTCCCCCTGGTAGAGGAACTGGGGGGCGACCGGGTCACACAGGCAGAGCACGACGTTCGCCGGGTTGGTGGTGGTGTCCATGGCGGCGATCCCGGCGGAGACCTGCTCGGCGGCTGTGTTGATGTTCTGCGAGTAGAAGTAGGTGTGCCAGACCTTGTCGCCGCAGTCGTGGGCAAGGGCGGGCTCGAGCACCTGGGTGACCGTGTTCTCGTTGTCGGGGTCGTTGGTCGAGATGACCCCCAGCCGCCGCGCCTGCCCGTTGAAGTTCTGAGCCGCGTTCTGGGTGCCCGCCTGGTTGACCACCCGCGAGGGGTCGTTGACGCTCGACACCTGGTTGCACCACCACTGCGCGAAGGCGGTCTCGACGCGGCTCGAGCTCTGGTCGGCGCTGTAGAAGTAGGGCTGGATCGCGTTCGACATCTGGTCGCTGAACCCGTTGCCACCGACCGCGACCGTCTTGTCCTTGGCTATCTCCGCGTAGCACTGCGAGCAGACCGTGTTGTTGACCCACATCACCGCGAACGGGTGGTACTGCTGGATGATGCTGTCCATCTCCGCGTCGAGACAGGTCGTGTCGGGAGGCACCGACTGGCACTGGCCCTGGTAGGTGACGAAGTCGATCTTGCGCCCGTAGAGGACGTAGTGGCTGTTGATGAACTTCGTCATCGCCTGGTCCCACAGCTGCTCGTCGCTGTAGGAGACGTACTGCCCCTCCGCCTGCAAGATGGCGTTGACCTCGGGGCCGTAATTGGTGACGTAGTCCACGACGGTGATCTGGGTGGCGCTCACACCCTGGTAGGTGGCCCCTCCGTTGGCCGGGTCACTGGCGCCGATGGTGCCCGCCGCGCACGGTGGGGCGAACCACACGATGGTGGTGGAGAATTCGCGGCCGTTCGAGCAGTGACTCGTGTCGCCGGCGGCGAAGGCTCCACTGCCGCCGCCCGAGCCCGCCGCCCCGCCGCCGCTCGAACCCGCAGCCCCGCCGCCCGAGCCGCTCGCGCCGGCCGTCCCGGCGGCACCCGATGCTCCTGCCGCCGACCCACCGGCGCCACTCGAGCCCCCAGCCCCCGAGGTCCCCGAGGTCCCCGAGCCACCTCCGGCCGAAATGGCCGATTCGGCGCTACCCGGTGCCGTCGAAGGAGCCACGGCGATGATCAGCGCCTGGAGCGCCAGCACCGCGGCAAAGGGCCAGTAACGAAGGAGAGGGCTGCGCCTCACCAGAACCTCCCGGTCGGATCTCGTCGGGCCTGCCCACGGGCGCGCCCGAGGGGTACAGGCCTGCCACCCGCGGGGAGAAACGCCCTCGCGACGACCACCTTGCGTGGCTGCCGGTTTGCGGGGGGACGCGGTGGGCATATCCTTTCTGAAACACGTTCTAGGGGGAGTCCCGGAATGCAGCTCAGCGACATCGACCTCACGGACTCGAGGAACTTCGTGGCCTCGGTCCCCCACGAGTGGTTCGCCTACCTCCGGCGAAACGCTCCGGTGTTCTGGCACGAGGAGGCCGAGGGGCCGGGGTTCTGGTGCGTCACCAAGTACGACGACTGCGTGACGGTCAACCGCGAGCACCAGCACTTCTCCTCGTCGCGCAGGGCCACGTTCCTCTGGGAGCTGCCCGAGGAGTCCATAGAGGAAATGCGGCTCCTCATGCTGAACATGGACCCACCGCTGCACACCCGCTATCGGCGGCTCGTAAACAAGGGCTTCACCCCGCGCATGGTCGCCCAGCTCGAGGAGAAGATCCACGAGAAGGCTGACGGGATCATCGACACGGTGATCGAGAAGGGCGAGTGCGACTTCGTCACCGACATCTCTGCGGAGCTCCCGCTGATCGTCATTGCGGACCTGCTCGGGGTTCCGCAGGAGGACCGCCACAACATGTTCAATTGGTCGAACCGGATGATCGGCCAGGAGGACCCCGAGTACCAGATCACGCCCGAGGTCGCCCAGCAAGCCTCCATGGAGCTGTACGCCTACGCGACCGGGCTGTTCGCAGAGAAGAGGGCCAACCCTCACGACGACCTGATGAGCGTTCTCACCGACGTGGAAGTCGAGGGCGAGCGCCTGTCGGAGCTCGAGCTGGAGCTGTTCTTCCTGCTGCTCACCGTGGCCGGCAACGAGACCACCCGCAACCTGATGTCCGGTGCGATGCACGCCTTCTTCGAGAACCCCGACCAGTGGCAGAAGCTGCGCCACGACCGTTCGTTGTTGCCGAGCGCCATCGAGGAGATGCTGCGATTCGTCACACCCGTGATGAATTTCCGCCGGCAGACGACGGGCCCGGTGGAGCTACGCGGGCAGAGCATCGGGGATGATCAGAAGGTCGTCTTCTTCCACACCTCGGCCAACCGCGACGAGGACGTGTTTGAGGATCCCGACACGTTCGACATCACGCGCACCCCCAACCCCCACATGGCTTTCGGTGCAGGTGGTCCCCATTTCTGCCTCGGCGCGAACTTGGCGCGCATGGAGATCCGGGTGATGTACGAGCACCTGCTCGACAGGATGCCGGACATCCACCAGGACGGGGAGATCCAGCGGCTCCAGTCGGCGTTCATCAACGGCGTGAAGCACCTGCCTGTCGCCTTCGCGCCCGGCGCCCCGGTTCGGCGCTGAGCTAGCCGGCTTCGGGCGGGGACGAGCGGGGGGCAAAGTGCGGTTCCACCAGGCCCTTACGTTCATCCCCACCGTCCAGGCTCTCGAGGTCGCCAAGGCGGCCGACTCGCAGGGATACGCCGGTGTCTACGTGTCGGACCACATGTTCTTTCCCCGAGAGCGCAAGTCCCGCTACACCTACTCGAAACGCGACGACGGCGCCCCCGGCTTCGGAGACCTCTGGGACCCCGACACCGACTGGCCCGACGTCTGGTGCTTCATCTCGGCGATGGCCGCGGCCACGCACGAGCTCTGCTTCACCACCGGTGTCTACGTAGCCCCCGCGCGCGACCTGATGACGGTGGCCAAGCAGGTCTCGACCGCGGCGGCGCTCTCCGGCGGACGGGTCAACTTCGGCGTTGGGGTGGGGTGGAGCCAGGAGGAGTTCGACGCGACCGGCCAGGACTTCCACACCCGCGGGCGCCGGCTCGACGAAATGATCCCGGCGCTGCGCGCGCTGTGGAAGGGAGGCTGGGTCGAGTACCACGGCTCCTACTACGAGGTGCCGGAGATGCGCATGGAACCGTCGCCGCCTAGACCGATCCCCATCTACGGAGGCGGCCACTCGGAGCCCGCCCTCCGGCGTGCTGCGTCGATCTGCGACGGGTGGATCGCCGCCGGGGCCTACAACCCGGACGAGGCACGCTCCTACCTCTCGCAGCTCCACGAGCAACGACGCGTGGCGGGGCGGGAGAAGGAACCCTTCGCGATCTACCTCTCGCTCTGGGCCGACCCGGACATAGACCTCTACCGGAGCTTCGAGGAGGAGCAGGGCGTGACCGACTTCCTTTGCGCCCCGGCGATGACCGCGCAGGTGGACCGCTCGGATCCCCCCGAGCGACAGCTGCGACAGCGCATCGAGGCATCAGCCCGTTTCGCAGATGAGGTCGTGGACAAGGCACGCTGAGGGGCCGAGGGGACAGACAAGGAGCAACAGATGAAGGATCTCAAGCTGGGGCTGCAGCTCGGTTACTGGGGAGCGGGCCCGCCCGCCGGGGCCGGCGAGCTGGTCGAGGAGGCTGAGCGGCTCGGGTTCGACTCGGTGTGGACGGCAGAGGCCTACGGCTCGGACGCGCTCACCCCGCTCGCCTGGTGGGGCTCGCGCACCTCCCGGGTGCGGCTCGGCACCGCTCTTTGCCAGCTCTCGGCGCGCACCCCCACCGCCATGGCCATGGCCGCCATGACCCTGGATCACCTGACGGGCGGTCGATTCGTGCTCGGGCTCGGCGTGTCGGGGCCCCAGGTGGTGGAAGGCTGGTACGGCCAGTCATTCGAGAAGCCCCTGGCGCGCACGCGCGAGTACGTGTCGGTCGTCCGCCAGGTGCTCGCCCGGGAGAAGCCGGTGGTGAACGAGGGCCCGCACTACCCGCTCCCCTACCCGGGTGGGACGGGGCTCGGCAAGCCCTTGAAGGCCATCGTGCACCCGCTGCGCGCGGACATCCCGATCGTCCTCGGGGCCGAGGGGCCGAAGAACGTGGCGCTCGCGGCCGAGATCGCCGACGGCTGGTTCCCCATCTTCTTCTCGCCCATGCACATGGGAGAGTTCAGCGCTTCGCTCGCCGAGGGCTTCGCTCGTAGCGGTGCGCGGCGGACCGCCGAGGACTTCGAGGTGATCGCCTTCTGCCCGGTCCTCGTCGACGAGGACATCGAGCGCGCCGCGGACTCCATGAGGCCGATGCTCGCCCTCTACATAGGCGGCATGGGGGCGCGCGAGATGAACTTCCACTTCGACGTGTTCGTCCGCATGGGCTTCGAGGCGGAGGCGCACAAGATCCAGGACCTCTATCTCGACGGTCGTAAGGACGAGGCCGCCGCCGCTGTGCCGACGTCGATGGTGGAGAAGATCGCGCTCGTGGGCTCCAAGGAGAAGATCCGCGACGAGCTAGCGATCTGGCGGGAGTCGATCGCCACCACCCTCGTCGTGTCAGGCCCGCCCGCCACGTTGCGGTTGATGGCAGAGCTCTTGCTCTGAGCTTGCCCATTATCCGTAAAGGCTGCTCGGCGCAGCTATCTTGATGTGAGCGGGCTCGACGGACGGTGCGAGCCCGCTGCCGCCATGAGCGGGCGCGTCGATAGGAGGGGCAAACGATGGCTGAGGCTGACCACCCCAGCACCCACAGAGGACCGAAGGCCTGGCGGGCCGACCACCGGCGCAGCGGTGCGCTGGCGAGGGTGGCGATGCTGCCGGCGTTGGGCCTGCTCGGCTTCTCGGCAACCGCCTGCAACAGCAGCACCAATCCAACCCAACAGGCAAACCAACTCATCAACGAAGGTCTCAAGGCACAGTCGAACGGACACCTCGACCAGGCGATAACCGACTTCAAAGCGGCGATCGTGAAGAACCCCGCCAACCAGTACGCGTACTACGACCTCGGAGTCATCTACGAGCGGCTCAACGACACCACCAACGCCATCAACTACTACCAGAAGGCGCTCCTCGCCGACCCTACGTACTTGCCGGCAATGTTCAACCTCGCCATCGTCGAGACCCCCGGGGACCCCACCCAGGCGATCAACCTGTACAGCCAGATCCTGAAGGTCAAGCCGAACGACCCCAACACCTTGTTCAACCTCGGCCTGCTCTTGATCGCCCAGGGACAGGCGGCCCAGGGGCATGCTGACCTGAAGCAGGCGATCGCGCTCGACCCCGCTCTCGCGTCACGCGTGCCGAAGGGGATCACGCCGTAGGCACCGCCGCCTGCCGCTCAGGCATGGGCGCGCCGAATTAGCCGGCGAGGTGATCGATTGCTGACCGGTCGTCCCCGAGTGTCCGTCTTCACCGTTGCCGAGCGGACCCGCTTCCTCGACGACTGCCTCGAGTCGCTGTGTAGGCAGACCTTCGAGGACTGGGACTGGGTCATCGTCTTGCCCACAACCGAGCGTTGGCGCCCGGTATTCGACGACCCGCGGGTGCGCTTGATCGTCGAGGACTCGCCACTCGGGCCGGGCGCGCGCAGACGACTCGCGTGCTCGGTGGCGCTCGGCGAATTCCTAGTCGAGCTCCGTGCCGGAGACATATTGGCGCACGACGCCTTGGGGCTCGTCGTCCAGGCCTTCGACGCGACATCCGAGATCGGTTTCGTCTACGGCGACCGTGGCCGGTCCCTCGACGACGCCCCCGGCACGCTCGGGGACCCCGACCCCGCGCTGGGGTGGACCGTTTCGGACTTGACGGTAGACGGGAGGGCGGTGCGCGTGACCGAAGCCATGGCCCCGACGCCGCACAACGTGAGCTACCCGTGGTACGCACCCAGCCAGGGGCGCGCCTGGCGCCGCGACCTCTACGAGCATTGTGGTGGCTACGACACCAACGAGGACACGCTCCCCGACGAGAACTTGATGTGCCGGATGTACCAGCGCACCGACTTCCAACACATCCCGCGCTGCCTGTACCTTCGACGCCCCGGCAGCGAGGTCGCTGGGCAAGACCCCGACCACGACCGACTCGAGCATGAGTCACTCGCCCTCTACGACCGCTGGATCGAGCCCAACACCCTGGCCTGGGCGCGCCGACGAGCGCTGCTCGCCTTGGACCTCGCTCCCCCCTTGGATAAGGCATCCGGCTACTTGGGGGTCGGCACTACTGGGGCCCCCGGGGTGGAGATTGATGCCGACGGTGCCCATCGTTTGGACGTGCCCGACTCCAGCGTGGGGGTGATCCGCGCGGTGGAAGTGTTGCCGTACATCCCGGACAAGATCGCACTGTTCAACGAGCTCTACCGAGTGCTCGCCCACGGGGGACTGCTGCTTTCACTCACCCCGAGCGCAGACGGCCGAGGTGCTTTTCAGGATCCCAGGGCGAACGCCTTCTACAACGAGCACAGCTTCTGGTACTTCACACGGGCCGACTTCGCGCGCTTCGTACCTGAGATTGAGTGCCGCTTCCAAGAAAGCCGCCTGGTGACCTACTTCCCCAGCGCGTGGCACAAGCAACACGGCATCCCGTACGTGTGCGCCAACCTCATCGCGATCAAAGACGGCGCGCGTCAGGGAGGAATGCTAAGTGCCTGGTAGCGATCAGTTGAGCCGCGGGCCGAGCCAGTTGCTCGTGTCGATCGGCAACTTCGGTGCCGCTCGCCCTGTCGAACCCGCCGAACCGCGCGCCACCTGCCTCCTTCTTCTCGACCTCGACTCGCTGCGTACTCGATGGGTAGATGTCGGATGCAACAACGAGCCACTTGTCGCCGGACTGGGCTTGTGCGCCGACGACGACTGCATCTATCACGTCAGCCTCGCCAAGGCCGACTCGAGGACCATCCTGACGGTCCTCGAGCGGGAGACCTTTGGGGTCGAGGGCGTGCAGCAGCTGCCAGAGGTGTCCGACGTCCATTCGATCCAACGGCTAGGCGACGAGCTGATGGTCGTGTCTACCGGTACCGACGAGATCGTCGCTTACCACTTGGATGGTTGCGTAGCCACGGATGCTCACGTCGTGTGGAGCCCAACGCGTTCGGGGCGTGATACTCACCACGTCAACTCGCTCGCGGTCATCGAAGGCGAGGTTCTGTGCTCGGCCTTCGGCGAGAAGGATGGTGACTCGTGGACGACCGCCAAGGACGGTTACCTCCACAACGTCACGACGGACCGACGGCTCCTCGCGGGCCTTCGCCAGCCGCACACAGTTACTGCGCATCATGGACGGCTCTACTACTGCAACTCCCAGGAAGGGACGGTGAGCTCGCCCGATGGTGTCGTCGCCTACCTGGCGGGCTACTCGCGCGGCCTCGCCTTTGGACCCGACGGGACGATGTACGCGGCCACGAGCCTGAGTCGTCGCCCGGATCGGCCAGCCGGTGACAGCACCGAGTTCCTCAACCTGGGAGATCCCGGCGACCTCAACGGCCGGTGCGCGGTGGTGAAGGTCCCCACGGCAAGAGCACGCTTGGAGATCGGCCTCTCGACCGCTGGGTACGAGATCTACGACCTGCTCATGTGCTGACCGCGGCATAATGCTCCATGGCGATTAGGACGACATTCAACGTCGGCCAGACCGTGCGCTTCGCCGGTATCGAGGGCGTGGTGCGCGAGATTGGCCAACGCGCAGGACACGTCGCGTACCTCGTCGAGAGCGGTTCGAACGCCCTCCCGATGTGGGTGCCCCACGAGATCCTGGTGAACCACCAGGACACACAGCGTCCGTCCACGCATTTCAACCAGCACACTCCCCACGTCGTGTGCGTCGACGACTTCTTCCGCGATCCCGACGAGGTACGCGCCCTCGCGCTGGCTCAGGAGTACGGATCCGATCTGCGGTACTACAAGGGCCTTCGGACCAAGGAGCGCTTCTTGTGGCCCCACCTACGCGAGGAGTTTGGTCGCCTCCTCGGAAAGCCGATCACCGAGTGGCTCGGTTACGCCGCCAACGGCGTCTTCCAGCAAACCAGGGACGACGACCCCCTCGTTTGGCACCACGACTCCCAGCAATACGCCGCTGCCGTCTACCTGAACCCTGAAGCCGGGCCGGGGTCGGGAACGAGCTTCTGGCGTGACAAGGTCCACGGCTGCCGGCGCAGCCCGAGCCATCCTGTCGAGTCAGCGAGGCTCGGTAGCCCCGAGGCCGTGAGGGCGGCCGAGGCGACGGTCTACAACCCAGAGAACATCCAGAACCCGGACAACTGGGAGCTGGTCGAATCCGTTTCGGGGTTGTACAACCGCCTGGTGATCTGGGACGCCAAGCTGATCCACTCGGCTACGTCCTACTCCCAGTTCACCGAGGGTGGCCCGTTGCCAATACGCCTCGTCCAGCTGTTCTTCTTCGACGCGGAATAGCTCGCTCGCGCTGTCGCTATGACCGGATCAGATTAGAAGGAACCCTCCCTGGCGGGGCCCGTCCTTTATCGCAATGAGGTTCGCACACACATAGGGGATCTTGTGTTGCTCGTGCCACTCGCTGGGAAAATAGGTGACAAGGCGGCTCGGTTGGAAGCGGCATTTGATCTCCGGTACGAAGCGAGCGAACTCAGCCTGCGTGAAGTACCAGAAGCTGTTCTCGTTGTAGTAAGCGACGTGAGTCGGGTCCTGGAAGGCGCCTCGCCCGTCGGTGCTCGGGGTGAGCGACAGCAGCAGGCCTCCATGGGCCAGCACCCGATAGAGCTCGTTGAACAGCGACACCTTGTCGGGGACATGCTCGAGGAAATCCGAGGCGCGGATCACGCCCACGCTCGAGTCGGGCAGGTCGAGACCACGCGAGACGTCGGCTACGAGGTCCACTTCAGGGCCCTCGTGCTGGTCGACCCCCTGGTAACCGGGTGGCTTGTTGTGCGCCGCGCCGAGGTCCAGGGCGAGCAGCCCCCGCCGCCGTGCCCAGGCCAGCGCGTTGGGCTCGACATAGCGATCGTAGAGGGCGACGGTCTCCTTCTGGATCCGCGAGTTGATCTCCGTCTCTCGTTGAGTGTTCTTCTCGTGAACGCGTTGGAGATAGATGCACTCCTCGATGAGATGGAAATCTGTGAGCTGGTACAACCGACAAATGATGTCCTGGTCGTCGAGGATGTCGCGGGTGGCGTCGTATCCTCCGGTCATCTCGTAGACGTCCCTGCGGAAGGCGCGCACATGGTTCGGGGCGAACCAGATGTAACTGACGTTGTGGGGATAGGGCTCCATGGAGTCGCACTGCAGGAGGGCACGCCCGTCGACCCTGGCCTCCCGGTACACCCAGCCGTTGCGCTCGTCGAAACGTTGATCGTCGCGTGAGCCGTCTTCTTTGATCTGGGCGAACTGGCTGTACACGAAGCCGACGTCGGGATGATCGTCGAAAGCCTGGACGATGAGATCCAGGGCGTCCGAGCGCAGCTCGTCGTCGTGGTCGAGCTCGACCATGAGCTCCCCGCGCGCCAAGGAGCAAGCGTGGCGCTTGGCTGCTCCCACGCCGACGAGGTCGTCCTTCACCACCACGTGCAGGCGCGGGTCGTCCACCGCCGGGCGCCAGCGCGCCCCCTGGTTCAGGAGGACGATCCATTCCCAGTGGACGTACGTCTGAGCCAGCATCGTCCGCAGGCAGTCGTCGAGGTAGCGAGTCTGGTGGCTCGGGGTGAACACGCTCACCCGAGGGCTTTGCCCCTCCGACGAAGAGGCCGGGATCCGCAGGGGGCGGGTCTTTTGGCTCACTTGGCGTTCCTCGTCGCCGGCATAACGAATCCTGCTCCGATCAGCCTTCGGAAGACGGCCCCCACGGGCACTTCGTACCACGAGGAGTCTCGTCCGCTCCCTTAAATCTGGACGTCGAAGATCGATCTCTGGGACGGCCAGGAGCGCCCCTGGTCGGTGCGGCGAAGCGATCGCCGAGTTGGCGCCAACGGGCTCGTACGGCGCCTATCTGTGGAGACTGTTTTGGAAACCCAGCAGCGATACGGGAACCCCTGAAGTCGACTCAGGTTGTTGAAGTGCGGGCAACGACGGGTGACCAAGAGGAAGGGGGTGCGTTGCGGCCTCCCCTTCCTCACTTTTGATTTATCGACAGGTCTGGCCTAGTAGAACTCCCACCAGGAGGTCTGAGCCGGCAGGTTTCCGGAAGCCGATACCGCCTCCACAGCGTAGAGAGTGCCCGCTGTGAGTGTGGTCGTTCCCGAGATAGTTCCTGTCGTGGCACCAGCTGCGATTGTGCACGCCCAGGTACCCACCCTTGTCGCGGTGCTGTCGAAAATCTCAAACGACACACTTTGCGAGCCGGTCCCACTCATCCAACAAGCACCGTGGGTGGTGGTGGTGGCTGAAGCGGCGACAAACTCTTCGCCGGGTTCGTTGACGGCTGTGGCGGCCCCGGCGATCTCGCCGTCTCCGACCCAGTCCGTCGAGCTTCCGAACTTGGCGCCTCCGCTGTTGTCTCGGTAGGAGTCCGGGCCGGCAGCGCCCTGAGCGCCGGGAGCGCCCTGAGCGCCGGTGTTGCCGTTCGACCCCGCAGAGCCCTGGGGACCCAAGGCTCCGGTGGAGCCCTGGAACCCCTGCGAGCCTTGGGAACCCTGGGCGCCCTGGAGTCCCTGGATGCCGACTCCCTGGGCTCCCTGGGAACCTTGAGAACCCTGAGAGCCTTGGGACCCTTGAGATCCAACTACGCCCTGCGGGCCTATCGCACCTTGGGCACCGGTCGTCCCCTGCGAGCCGGTGGAACCCTGTGAGCCGGTCGATCCGGTCGCCCCTTGAGCACCGGTCGAGCCCTGCGGGCCTATCGCACCTTGGTTACCGGTCG
>DATKIB010000010.1:0-2806 GCA_035509915.1 Acidimicrobiales bacterium
GAGGGCATGTTCGACCTGCTCACGTACGAGAAGGGATGCGGCGTCCTCCGTATGCTCGAACAGCACATCGGACCCGACGTCTTCCGCGACGGGGTACGCGCGTACCTCAAGGCCCACGCGTATGGGAACACCGTTACGACCGATCTGTGGGACGCGTTGGAGGACGCAAGCGGCGCACCCGTACGCGACATCATGAACACCTTCATCCTCCAGGGCGGCCATCCCCTCGTCACCCTCGACGGCGCCGAATTGAGCCAACAGCCCTTCGCCTATGGGCCGGTGCCCGCGGGCACCGAGTCGGCCATCGGCTCTGCCTGGAACGTCCCGGTCGCGGTCCGCGCCTTACCGCACGCCGATAGACCGGGCGCTGCCGTGCGCCGACTGGTGCTCGGAACCGAGCCGGCCCCTGTGCCGGAGGTATCGGAAGGGACCGTCGTCGTCAACGCCGGCGGCTGGGGTGTGTTCCGCGTGGGCTACGAAGCCGACCATCGCCTGGCTCTCGCCGATCACCTGATTGAGCTCACCCCGCTCGAGCGCGCCAACCTGATGGGCGACACCTGGGCCACCACGCTGGCGGGCCACACGCGGTTCGAAGGATTCCTCCGCGTCGCCACGAAGCTCGGCGTGGAGCCAGACCCAGGTGCGTGGGGCCCTGTGGGGGCCGCCCTCGTCCTGTGCAACCGGATCGCCGGGCCCGACGACCGCGCCGCTCTGCGCGAGGCGGTGGCATCCCTCATCGGCCCGGTGCATCGTCGTCTCGGCTTTGAAGCGATGCCGGGTGAAGGCGAGCGCACGCCGACGCTGCGGGCCATGGCGATCAACCTCCTCGGGACCGTGGGGGCCGACGAATCGATGCGAGCCGAGGCCGCAAGGCGCTTCGACGCCTCACCCATTGCGGGGGGTTCTGCTCCGATCCCCGCCGACATCGAGGTTGCAATCCTCGCGGTGGTGGCGCAACTTCTCCGAGCGGGTGACTACGACACGGTCCTCGCGCGGTATCGAGCTGCCACGACGCCACAAGAGGAGATGCGTTCGCTCGGCGCCTTGGCATCGTTCCCCGACGTGGAGCTCTGCTTGCGGACCTTCGACCTGGCCATGACGGAGGTGCGCAGCCAGAACGGATTCGCAGTCCTCGGCGCCCTCTTGGCCAACCCGATCGGCTGTCAAGCGGTTTGGAACCGGATCACCGAGGAGTGGGACGCCATCCTCGAGCGGTTCCCCAAGAACGCGCCTGTCCGCATCCTCGAGTCGATTTCGGCGCTCTGCGCCGATGCCGAATTCGCCCAGTCGGCAATCACGTTCCTACATGACCATCCGCTGAGCTCAGGGCCCCGCCGGGTTGCGCAATCGATCGAGCGGCTCGAGGTCAACGTCGCCTTTGCCGCGAGAGAGCGAGCCGAACTGGCACAGGTCCTCGCATCCGCGACTCGCTGATCGTGACCGCACCCGCCCCGGCGCCACGCGACGATTCCGAGACAGCACGAGTCAATTTCCTTCTCGACTCGGCCCGACGCACCCGGGGGTTCATGCCCGACGACGAGGGCGAGGCGCTGTTCGAAGCGGCACTGCGCGCTGGGCGCGCCGACCTCCCAGCCGCGAAGCCGGCGACCTTCGTCGAGATCGGCGCCTGGTGCGGCAAGTCGACCGTCTACATCGGAGCGGCGGCCGAAGCCACGGGCGCAGTGCTCCTGTCGGTGGACCACCATCGTGGTTCCGAAGAGAACCAGCCCGGGTGGGAGTACCACGAGGCCGACCTCGTTGACGCCGAGGCGGGCCGTATCGACACCTTGCTGCACTGGCGTCGATCCATTGCCTCGACGGGCCTCGAGTCGTCCGTGGTGGGCATCGTCGGCGACTCCTCCACCGTCGCCACGCGCTGGGACCGGCCTCTGGCGTTCTGTTTCATCGACGGAGGGCACGGCGAGGAACCCGCCTGGGCGGACTACCGCGGGTGGGCACCCCATGTCACCGTCGGTGGCTGGCTTGCCATTCACGACGTGTTCCCCGACCCGGCCGATGGCGGACGCCCTCCTTACGAGTTGTTCTGCGCCGCTGTCGAATCCGGAGCATTCGTCGAGGACTCCGCCTGCGGCAGTCTGCGTGTCCTGCGGCGCATTGCTTCTACGCCGAGCTGACAATCGGCGCGCTGTTCCGACCTGGTCGTCCTAAGAGCGACGCGACCCCTAGACGGGGCCGCCACCAACGCGCGCTGTCACGCGCGGACGCGTGCCGCGACGATGATCGTTGATCCTTGGCGAATGGCCGCCATGATGGGCACCACCGGAGCGGCAAGCGCCGTGAGACCAACACCTGCCACGATGTTGACTTTGCGGCGAGGGGAAGGCTCCACGGCTCGATGCGAGAGCCAGTTGAAGAAATCGGGCGACTCCTCAGGATGCATCACGGACAACGCGCTTTGGGACCATCCGATCAGGTCGTACTCGAACTCTTGGTGCCACCACCGGACGATCTCGAAGCCGCCATCTTCTAGTGCTCGCTGGAGTCCAGCGGGCCCAAAGTGAGAGAGATGTCGAGGCACGTCCAAGTGAAGCCACGACCCTCCCGTCATGCGGGCCTGAGCGCTCTGGATGTTGGGCACGGCCACGAACAGCGTGCCCCGAGGCTGCATTTGCTGACGTAGCGCCGTGAGGAGCGGCATCGGTTCCGGGACGTGCTCGAGGGAATGCCACATCGTCGCAACGTCGATCGGCCCCAAATCGGTGAGCGAAGCCAGCGAAGACTCGATTCGAATTCCATGGTTGAAGCCTCGGGAGGGATCGAGCTCGGTCCCGGCAACGCTCCAACC
>DATKIB010000011.1:0-24071 GCA_035509915.1 Acidimicrobiales bacterium
GATCGGTGTAGCCGATGCAGCAGTCCGGCCCACGGCTGAGTATCTCGCCGCCCGGCTCCAGCCTGATCTCCACGCCCGGGAGGAGGTGGCCGTCGGTGGTGAGACGTTTGGGCTCCGGGTCTTCGATCCGGCAACCGGTGATAGAGGGGTGCTCGGTGCTCCCGTAGGAGCGCCAGACAGTGATGCCGAGGTCGGTGGCGCGGCGCGTGACCGCTACCGGGACCGGTGAGCCGCCGAGGCCCGCGAACGGCATGAGCGCCAGGTGCTCGGGGCCGAAATCCGGATGGTCGAGCAAGCTCAAGAGGAAGTACGTGGAACCCCCGGAGACGCCGAGACCCTCGGTCCGCATCAGCCGCAGGACTTCTCCGGGCTGCCACTCGTCGACGAGGTTGACGGGTCGCTCCCGGAGCATCGGCGTCAGGAAGGCGTTGAGCATCCCGATGAAGTGCCCCACGGGGGCCCCGGTGATCTGGGGCGGGGCGCCCTCGGGGAACGTGAAGTCGAGCTGCCGGGTCTCGAAGCCGATGGTGCGATGCGAGTGGACGACACCCTTCGGGTCGCGCGTCGTGCCGGAGGTGAAGCCGACGAGGGCAGGTGCGTCGGGGTCGACCTTCGCCGGAGCCTCGATCGGCGGGCCCTCGAGCATCGAGGCCAAGGGCACAGCCCCCGGGGGGAGCTCAGAGCCGGCGCTTTCGCCGACGACCAGCCACCGGGCACCTGAGTCGCCGAGCAGCTGCGAGTAGAGCGAGAGGTAGTCGTTTCGGCCGAAGCGCTCGGCGGTCACCACGACGTCCGGAGCGGTCGCGCGCAGGATGTAGTCGACCTCCTTGGCGCCGTAGAAGTGCACGATGGGGACGATCACCGCGCCGAGGTAGGCGGCTGCCCAGAACGTGATCCCGGCTTCCGCCCAGTTGGGCAGCTGGAACACGACGACGTCGCCCGCACCGACCCCGGCGGACCGTAGCGACGCGGCGAGCGACCGGGCCGCCCGGTCGACGTCCGCGAAGGTGCCGGCCCACGGGCGGACCTTCGACCACACGCGGAACCCGGCGCCGGCCATGCCCTGCAGCCCGTCGGCCACCATCGCACCCAGCGATCGATCGGTCCAGAAGCCCTCGTCCACGTAGCGCTGGACCAGCTCCTCCGGCACCTTGCGCAGGCCCCACCGGTCTGCGGCCGTGCTGGGTCGCAACCCCACTGTCCCCCTCCTTTCCGCCTCTCCTCGGGCTCTGCTCGAGGCCCCTTTCCTCTTTAGTCCCTTGCGCTCTCGGGCCCCCGGGTCCTTCCTCGCAGGCGCACCCTCCTGCTTCGGGGCCCGACGCACTATGGCACGTTTTTCAGGCTGGATGCGAGGCCCGTTGGCATTTCCTGAGAATCCCATTATCGTGGAGGGCATGGCCAGGTCCGAGCCGGTGCTGAGCGCAGCGCGCACAGCGCGCGACCACGGCTTCCACCAGCTGCGCGTGGCCCGGGTAGTGCGCGAGACGGCGGACGCCTGCTCACTGGTCCTCGAGGTCCCCGAGGAGCTGCTCGAGAGCTTCGATTACCACGCCGGCCAGTTCTGCAATCTCCGGGTGTGGGTCGGCGACCAGGACCACGTCCGCTGCTACTCGATGTCGTCGGCTCCTGCGATCGACGACGAGCTGACGGTGACGGTGAAGCGGGTGCCGGGCGGGGTGGTGTCCAACTGGATCAACGATCGCCTGGCCCCCGGCGACCTGGTCGACGTGGCCCGGCCCGCCGGCTTCTTCCAGCTCACCGACACGAGCGGCGACCTCGTGGCCTTCGCTGCCGGGAGCGGGATCACACCCGTGTTCTCCTTGGTCAAGACCGCGCTCGCCACCACGAACCGAAGTGTCCGGCTCCACTACGCCAACCGCGATCGTGCGAACGTCATCTTCGACGACGAGCTCTGCGCGCTAGAGCAACGTGCCGGCGAGCGCTTGCGCGTCGTCTGCTCCTACGACACCGAGCACGGACTGCTCGGCCCCGAGACTGTGTCCGCATTCGTCGGCGACGGGTCGGTCAGAACCGCGGAGTTCTACATCTGCGGGCCCGGCGCCTACATGGAGATCGTGGAGCAGACGCTCGTCGCCATGGGCGCGGACGCATCTCGCGTTCACATCGAGCGCTTCACCCCCGCCGAGCTGCTGGTCGGGGCGCCTCCTCCGCCACCCGAGGCGCCCGGTGGCACCCTCGTCACCGTCGAGCTCGACGGGCGCACCGCCACCACCGATCACCGCCCAGGGACGACGATCCTCCAGACCGCGCGCCAGATGGGCTTGTCCCCGCCGTTCTCGTGCGAGTCCGGGAGCTGTGCCACTTGCATGGCGAAGCTGGTCGAGGGTGCCGTGTCCATGTTCGTGAACAATGCCCTGACCGAGGACGAGGTGGCCGAGGGCTGGGTGCTCACGTGCCAGTCCGTCCCCACCACGAGCTCTGTGCACGTGGTGTACGGCTTCGAGGAGTGATGAGCTTGGGGCGCGAGCGCGTCGAGGACGTCGCCGAGATAGAGCAGATGCTCGCCCGCTACGCGCTGGGAATGACCAAGGACGACATCGAGGAGGTGGCGGCGGTATTCACCCCCGACGGCTCCTACAGCGCCTTCGGCGACACCTACACCCTGGCCGACTTCCCGGCTCTGGTGGCGGCCGCGCCGAAGGGCTTGTTTCTGGTCGGCCCGCCGGTACTCGAGCTCGACGGCGACTCGGGGAGCGGCGAGCAGCCGCTTTGCTTCGTCGAGCAGACGACCCATTCCATGCGCATCGGCTACTACACCGACACGTACCGCCGCACTCCCGAGGGTTGGAGGCTGCACACGCGCGCCATGACCTTCCTGCGCAAGAGCGGAGCGCGCGACAGCGGAAGACCGCACGATCCGACACGCCCTCCACCTGCGACCTGAGCAATGGATCTGGAAGAGTTCCGCAGGGGACTCGACGACTGGCTTGACCGGAACGCAGCGGAGTTGGAGCCCGATCATGCGGCGAGCAGCCTCGACGCGCAGGTGGCGCACCTGGCCAAGGTGAAGCGCCTCGCCTACGACGCCGGCTGGATGCGATGGGGCTGGCCCGAGCGGGTCGGGGGCCTGGGCGGCTCCACGCTCCTGCGGGCCTACCTGGGGGAGGCGCTCACTGCGCGCGACCTGGTCGAGCCCGGCATCTACTCGATGACGGAGACGCTCGCACCGACCATGGTCGACTACGCCCCACCCGAGCTCGCCGCGCAGATGATCCCGAGGCTGCTTCGCGGGACCGAGACGTGGTGCCAGGGCTTCTCCGAGCCCGGGACCGGCAGCAATCTCGCCGCACTGAGCTGCCGTGCCAGGCGCGACGGGGAGGTCTGGCGGGTCACGGGTCAGAAGGTGTGGACGAGCCTGGCGCAGTACGCCCAGCGCTGCGTGCTGCTAGTGAGGACTGGGGCGCCCGATTCCTCCCATCGGGGCATCACAGCGCTCTTCGTGGACATGGACGACCCCGGTATCTCCGTCCGCCCGATCGAGACCATGCACGGGGCGCCGGAATTCTGCGAGGTCTTCTTCGACGACGTCGCGGTGCCGACCATTCGCACGCTCGGGAAAGAAGGTGAGGGGTGGTCCGTGGCCATGGACCTGCTCCCGTACGAGCGCAGCACTGCCCTGTGGCACCGGGCCGCGCACCTGCACCAGCGACTGCAGCACCTGCTCGAGGTCGCGCCGGCCGAGAAACTCGACCCGGCGGAGGTCGGCGCCACGGTGCAGCTGCTCACGGCCTTCAGGGCGAGGTCACGCGCCACCCAGCACAGGTTGGCCGGCGGCGAGCGCCTCGGGCCTGAGACGTCCATCGACAAGGTGCTGGTGGCAGAGGCCGAGCAGGCGGTCTTCGATCTCGCCGCCGCCGTGCTCGCGCAGCCGATCTTGTTCGGTGACGATCCCGAGAGCGCCCGCTGGCGCAGCGAGTTCCTCTTCTCGCGCGCCGCCACCATCTACGGGGGCAGCTCCGAGATCCAGCGCAACATCATCGCCCGTCGCCTCCTGGACCTCGGAGACGACCGCTGAGAACGCGGGTGGGCTGATGGAAGGCCCCGAGCTCGAGCTGTTCGAGCGCAGCTTGCGCCGGGCTACCGGGGCGCACGGCGGCGCAGAGCTGGACCGCGTCCTGCGCGAGTTGGGCTGGCGCGACGCACTGCTCGACGACACGGCGCTGGCAGTGTCCCTCCTCTTCGAGTGCCAGGGCGCGGCCAACACCACGTCGTCGGCGCTCGACGACGTCCTCGTGGCGATTCTCGGCGCGGAGGCGCCGGAGTGCGCCGCGGTGCTGCCCGGGTTGGACCTGTGGGATCCCCCAGGGAGCCTCGACGGAGGACATCTGTCGGTGACGGGACTCTGCACCTCTCGGATGCAGAGCGCGGCCAACGCGCTCGTCGTCGTGCCCGACGGCCGCCCGGCGCTGGTGAGCGCCTCCGAGCTGGTCGTCGCCCCGCTGGAAGGCATCGACCCCCGCTTCGGGCTTTGGAAGGTCCACGGCAACATCGACCGCCCGACCTGGAGCCCGTCGGCGAAAGGCAACTGGCCCCTTGCGGCCGCCACGGCGCAGCTGGCCCTCGGCCACGAGCTCGTGGGCGCGGCGGGCGCGATGCTCGAGCTCGCATGCGCCCATGCACGCGAGCGGGTCCAGTTCGGCCGGCCGATAGCCGCATTCCAGGCGGTGCGCCACCGCCTGGCCGAAACGCTCGTGGCAGTCGAGGCCGCGCGCGCCGTCCTTCACGCGGCATGGCTGGACCCGGTGCCGGCGACTGCCTCCATCGCCAAGGCGGTCGCGGGGCGCGCTGCGCGCACGGCGGCCACGCACTCCCAGCAGGTGCTGGCGGGCATGGGCTTCACCACCGAGCACCCGCTTCATCGTTACGTCCGGCGGGTGCTCGTGCTCGACCAGTTGTTCGGCTCGACGCGCACTCTCACACGCGTCGTGGGCGCCGAGGTGATCGCGAGCCGCACGCTGCCGGTGCCGATCGCGCTCTGAGCCCGTGGCGCGCTCCCAAGGCGGGAGCGCCGCCCGCTCCTGATGCGTCGTACCCGCCGGGTCAGCCCGTCCGGCGGGAGGCCAGCGAAGCGAGGAACTCGCGGGTGCGTTTCGAGGACGCGATCAGCTCCTCCCGGCCATCGCCGATCGGCACCACGCGCACCGAGATGTCCGTCGTGCCGGCATCCGCAAAGGCGCCGAGCCGCTTCTCGATGACGGACTCGCTTCCCGCAGCCAGGATGTCGCCGACGGTCCGGGCGTCGCCGTGCTCGAGAAGCTTCTGGTAGTTCGGCGACACCTCCGCCTCGGCCAGGATGCGGTTGGTCCGCTCCACGGCCGCCGTCACCTCGCTCTCAGCGCAGACGCACACCGGCACGCCCGCCACCACGCGCGGTGCCTGGCGTCCGGCCGCCTCGGCGGCACGCGCAAGGTTCGGCACGACGTGCGTGCCTATGGCCCGCTCGTCCGCCATCCACAAGATCGTGCCCTCCGCGCGCTCCCCGCAGAGCCGCAACATCTGCGGTCCCAGGGCGGCGATCAGTACCGGGGTTGGCACGATGTCGGTGATGTCGAGGGGATTGTGAACCCTGAAGAACTCGTTGTCCACGTCGACCGCGCCGGGGCCGCGCAAGGCCACCTGGAGCACGTCGAGGTAGGACCGCATGGTGGCGACCGGCTTCTCGTAGCGAAGCCCGAGCATCTCGTCGATGATCCAATGGTGCGAAACGCCGAGACCCAGCGCCAGGCGGCCGTCGCACACGGCCTGCACCGACAGCGCCTGCTGGGCCAGCGCGACGGGGTGCCGGGGCTGTACGGGTACCACCGCCGTGCCGATCTCGATGCGCGACGTGGCGGTGCCGACCACGGCCGCAGCGGTGAGAGCGTCGAAGTCGTCGGGGATCTGCGGGATCCACACCGAGTCGAGGCCGGCTTCCTCCGCCCAGCGCGCGTCCGCTCGCAGCCGGTCCACCTTCGTGCGGTACCGGCCTCGCTCGGGGCCGACCATCAAGCCGATGCGCATGCGGCTAGCTCCTTCCCGTTGCGCCGACCACCGTGTACCACTGACACCATCAGCGCAGACGCCAGCGCGGGCGATCGGCCTTGAAGGTTCCCTGGCCCTTTTCCATGTTCTCGTACTGCGTCCCGAGGCTGACCAAGGTCGACACCTGGGCCAGCGCCGCGCTGCGCGACAGCTCGTGGGCCATCCAGATGGCTCTGAGCGTCCCCTGCACGGCGAGCACCGGAGCGGAGGCAATGGCCTCTGCCACCCAGAGCGCCTTCTCCATGAGCTCCCCCGCGGGGACGACCTCCGACACGAGACCGAGCTGGTATGCGCGTGCAGCGGATAACCGTTCGTGCGCACCGAGCAGGGCTACTCGCAACGTCTCCCCTAAGGGCAGCTTCTGGAGCAGGTGGGTGGCCTCGAAACCAGTCACCATCCCGTAGGTCACGTGCGGATCGAAGAACGTCGCGTGCTCCGCGGCGATGATGATGTCGGCCTCACCCAGCATGTAGAGCGCACCTCCGCACGCCATCCCGTTGACGGCGGCCACCACCGGCTTCCAGAGGTCGTTGGCCTTGGGGTTGAGGTCCGATCCGGGGTCGTTGTACATGAAGGGGGTCGACACCCGACCGGCCTTGGACTTCTTGTCCTTGGCCCTGGGCAGGTATGTCTCCTCTATCGACTCGATCCTGTCGATCCCGGTCGAGAACGCTTTCTCACCCGCTCCGGTGAGCACGACGGCACGCACACCTTCGTTGGTACGCAAGGACCGCCAAAGCTCGCGCATCTCGTCCTGCATCTGCTGGTTGAAGGCGTTGAGAACCTCCGGGCGGTTGAGGGTCACGACTGCAACGCCTTCGCGTTCCTCGTACAGAAGCGTCTCGAAGTTGCCCACCAGGCAACGCCTCCTCCACGTGTGCTGCCCGCTCTTCTAGCACCGAGCCGACGAATCCTACCGACTCGGGACCGACTCGCGACCGGCTCGGGTCAGCCGAACTCCATCTGACCGGTCGTCATCGCGCCGATGACACCCCCGTCCACCAACAGATCGGTGCCGGTCACGAACGAGGCCATCGGGCCGAGGAGGAAGTCGGCGGCAGCGGCGATGTCGTCGGGCGTGCCGAGCCGGGCCGTGCCCGATGCGTCGACCATCGCCCGCATGAACGAGCCGGCGGGCCCGCCGAGCTCGGCCTGACCCATGGGGGTGGAGATCACACCTGGGCTTATCGAGTTGACCCGGGCACCGCGCCGGCCCCACTCGACGCTCGCCGCCCTGACCCGGAGCTGGTTGGCCCGCTTGGCGTACGAGTAGGCAAGCCCGCTGTCGGGATGCCGGGCGAGGTCGAGGCACGCGAGGCCCGACAGCTCCCGGGCCGGCGTGACTGCGAGCTGTCGCTCCTCCTCGGCGTCGACGTTCGGGGCCATGTGGCCCGCCATGGAGGCGATGACCACGCCGGCGCCACCAGGTGCGATCACCTTGGCGAATTCCTCGAGCACGTACGCGACCCCGAGCAAGTCGACCCTGATGACCGCTTCCGAGGTGGCCTGGACGGGGGACAATCCTGCAGTGTGCACCAGGTGTCGGACGGGCCCCGATTCCTGGGCGGTCGCCGCCAGGCGGGCGACCGATTCGGCGTCGGATACGTCGAGTTGCGAGGTCTGCACGTGGTGGCCGTCCCCGGCCAGGGCGGAGGCAAACGTGTCGAGCGCGTCCTCGTCATAGTCGGCGAGGAGCAGCGACCGGCCCGATCCCAGTCGCCGGGCGATCGCCTGCCCCATGCCCCCCACACCGATCACCACGAGCACGTCGCGCACCATCGCCATCCGCCCGTCGGTGCTCAGCTTCGAAGCTCGCGCTTGAGGACCTTGCCCGACGGATTTCGCGGCAGCGCGTCGAGGAAGGTGATCTCCTTGGGGACCTTGAAGCGCGCTAGCCGGACGCGGCAGTGCTCCAGGAGCTCGTCCGCCGTCGCGGGCGCGTCCTCGCGCAAGACGACGAAGGCGACTGGCACCTCACCCCATCGGTCATCACGACGTCCCACCGCGGCGGCCTCGAGCACCGATTCGTGCTCGTAGAGCACACGCTCTACCTCTGAGCCCGCGATGTTCTCACCGCCCGAGACGATCATGTCCTTGAGCCGATCGACGATGAACAGATAGCCGTCGTCGTCGCGGATACCGATGTCCCCGGTGTGGAACCAGCCCCCGGCGAATGCGGCGGCGGTCGCTTCGGGGTCCCGCCAGTAACCCTTGAAGACCTTCGGGCCACGCATGACGATCTCGCCGCGCTCCCCCGCGGGCAACGACCTTCCCTGCTCGTCCCAGATTTCGAGCTGGAGGTAGAGGCAGGGACGGCCGACGCTGCCCAGCTTGCTCACGATGCTCTGGCGGTCGAGAAAGGTGTCACCGGAGACCGTCTCGGTGAGTCCGTATGCGTCGGCGAACCACGCAGAGGGAAAGGTGCGCTGGAGCCGCTCGACGAGCGGGATGGGCATCTTCTCGCCGCCGTTGATCACGACCCGCACCGACGACAGATCGCGCTTGTCGATTTCGGGCAACGACATGATGGAGTTGACCATGGCGGGTGCCAGCCACACCGTCGTCACCCGCGATCGCTCGAGCTCGTCTACGACGCTCGGCGCATCGAACGAGCGGTGGATGATGGTGGTGGCACCCGCTGCGATCAGCGTCGTGGTCGTGAGGTCGAGCGCGCCCACGTGGTACAGGGGACCGCAGGCGAGCCCGACATCGGCGGTGGTGAACCCGAACTCGATGATGTGCGCGAGGTTCTTCCAGGCCAGGTTGGCATGCGTGATCATCACACCCTTGGGTCGACCCGTGGTCCCCGACGTGTACATCAGGCGATGGACGTGGTCCGCCGCCGCCGGGACCGAGGCGACCCTGCTCGGGATCGCACGCAGTTCGGCGAGTGTCGTCCATCCCTCCGGAGCACTCGACGATATGCGTGCGCGCACGAAGCCGGCTTCCATGCCCTTCGTTGCCTCGCCGGCAAGATCGACGAGCGACTCGTCGCACACGAGAACCTGCGCGCCCGAGTGCTCGAGGATGTACCGGACCTCCGGTGCGGCGAGCCGCCAGTTGATCGGCATCGCAGCTGCGCCGAGGTAGTTGGCAGCGAAGACTGTCTCGAGTAATTCGGGGCAATTGTAAGAAAGGAGTGCCACGACATCGCCGCGACCGACGCCGCTCTCGGCGAGTCCTCCAGCCAGGGCGCGGGCGCGCCTCTCCATGTCCCCGTAGGAGATCGACTCGCCCTCGAACACCGTCATCGCCTTGTCGGGTGTACGCGTCGCGTGGTGGGCGAGCACTGCGAACCAGTTCATGTCGACCTGCATGTGTTGTCGGAGCTCCACTATCTGTTCCTCGACCTCGACTTCTCGGATAGACGCTAGCGTTCTACCGATGCCACCGGCGGAGACGACCGGCGATTCCCGGCGCAGAGCCAACTGGGAGAAGCGTCGGCAAGCGATCGTCGACGCCTCCGCACGCGTTTTCGCACGGCGCGGTTACCACGCGACGGGAATCACGGAGCTCTGCACCGCGAACGGCCTCGGCAAGGGGGCGCTTTACCACTACATCGGCTCCAAGGAGGAGCTCCTCGCAGCCATTCACGACCGCGTGATGGACGAGGTCACGCTCGGTGCAGATCGAGTTGCTGAGGCAGGGGGCTCGCCTTCGCAGCAGCTGGCGTTGCTCGGCGAAGAGCTGCTGGACGTGATCCACCGCTACCCGGACCACGTGTGGGTCTTCCTGCACGAGTTCCCCGCTCTCACCGGCGAACGCGCCGAGCAGTTCCGCAAGCGGCGCCGCAAGTACGAGCAACAGGTCGAGGCCGTCCTCCAGGCCGGCGTCGACTCGGGCGAGTTTCGTGAGCTCGAGCCGAGGCTGACCGCGTTGGCTTGGCTCGGGATGCACAACTACACGTACCTGTGGCTGAAGCCGGGGGGAGCGCTTACTGCGCGGGACGTGGCCAAGCCGTTCGCCGAGATCTTCATGCGAGGGATCGCCGATCCCACCTCGCTGGGGCAATAGCCGGGCCAGGGATCAAGGGGCCGAGTACCCACCGTCCACGACGACGACGGAACCGGTCGTCCAACGCGACGAGTCGCCGGCGAGATAGGAGTACGCGCCCACGAGATCCGTGGCCGATCCGAGCCCGAGGGGATGTCGAGCGGCGATGGCGTCGAGCGCGTCCTGCGGGACGTCGGCGTGAATAGCAGAAAGAAACGTCCCCGGGCACACGCAGTTGACGCGGATCCCGTCGCGCGCGTACTCGACGGCAGCCACTTTGGTGAGCTGGATCACGGCTGCCTTTGTTGCGCAGTAAGGAGCAGCATGAGACCACGCCGTCAGGCCCGCGACCGACGCCGTAAGGACGATCGAGCCCGATCGTTGGGGGCGCATGACTGCCACTGCGGCACGGATGCCGTTCACGGCCCCGAGGAGGTTGACCCGGAACGCGTGATCCCAATCCTCGGTAGCCAGGTTGTGGATGCGACCGTTGGGCGACAGCACACCGGCGTTGCTGATGAGAACGTCGAGGCGGCCCAAGCGCTCGGACGCCAGGTTGACCACCGCCTCCACGGCTGCGAGGTCGCTCACGTCCGCGAGCAGAGTCTCGACCGCCCCGTGGTCCGCGGGGAGGCCGGCGATCGTCGCATCGAGAGAGGACGCACTGACGTCGCTCAGCACGAGATCGGTATCCGGCTCGCTCGCGAGCTGTCGCGAAATTGCGGCACCGAGGGCGCCGCCCGCGCCCGTGATCGCGACCACCCGTCGCGCCGGCGTCATGCCGGCAGGGACCCTGCGGTGGGACCGGATCCAGCGCGAGGACCCTGGACTTGGCGGCGATCGGCCATCGAAACTTCCTCCGTTGTACCGATCAGTACAATATACGCTTCGTGACTGCCGACCCATCCTCTCCGTCCGCCTTCTCGAGGGCCGACCTCGTGGAGATGCAGCGCCGCATGCTGCTGATCCGCGGTTTCGAGGAGCGCGTGGCGGAGTTGTACCGCGACGGCGAGATCCCCGGCTTCGTGCACCTCTCGATCGGACAGGAGGCGGCGGCGGTCGGCGCGTGCTGGCCTCTGCGCCCGGCGGACGTGATCACCTCGACGCACCGCGGCCACGGCCACTGCTTGGCCAAAGGTCTGGACCCGCTGGGAATGTTCGCCGAGCTGATGGCCAAGGATCAGGGCACCAATCGCGGCCGCGGAGGCTCGATGCACATCGCCGACCCGAAGATCGGGATCTTCGGCGCGAACGGGATCGTGGCGGCGGGCCTGCCGATCGCCGTGGGAGCTGCCACGGCAGCGCAGCTCCGGGCCGACGGCAGCGTGGCGGTGGCGTTCTTCGGCGACGGTGCGCCGGCGCAGGGCGCGTTCCACGAGGCACTGAACCTCGCCGCGGTTTGGCAGCTGCCGGTGGTCTTCTTCTGCGAGAACAACGGCTATGCCGAGTTCTCGCCGGCGTCGACCCAGCATGCGGCTTCGCTCGAGCGCCGGGCCGCCGGATACGGCATCGACTATCTATCGGTCGACGGTAACGACGTCGCTGCGACCGCAGCCGCGACGCAGGACGTGGTCCTCGCCGCGCGCGCCGGACGAGGTCCTGCAGTCGTCGAGGCCGCGACCTACCGCTGGCACGGCCACTACGAAGGCGACCCGGAGCGCTACCGATCCGCAGACGAGGTCCAAGCATCTCGAGCGCATGACCCCCTGCAAGTGCACGAGGCCCTGCTGCGAGGCGCCGGCGTGGGAGACGACGAGATGAAGGCCCTCGAGGCCTCGGTCGCGGACGAGCTCGACGCAGCGGTCGAGACTGCCCGGCGGCAAGCGAGCCCGGACACCGCCACGTTGACCGACTTCGTCGTGCGTGCCAGGCCGGCCCGGCCGGAGCCGTCACCTCCTCGTGAAGACGCGCCGCTGTTCCGCACCATGGACGCCATCCACTCGGCACTCGAGATCGAGCTGGCCGAGGACGACCGTGTGTTCGTCGCAGGCATCGACGTCGGGGCAGGGGGCAACGTCTTCGGGCTCACACGGGGACTCGCGGACCAGTTCGGCGCGCGCGTGCGCGACACCCCGATCTCGGAGACCGCGATCGTCGGCCTCGGTGTGGGTGCGGCGATGGCCGGGATGCGTCCGGTGGTCGAGCTGATGTACCTGGACTTCCTGGGCGTCTGCTTCGACCAGCTGCTCAACCAGGCGGCGAAGCTTCCGTACATGACAGGCGGCACCGCCGAGATGGCGCTGACCGTGCGGACCCAGTTCGGCGCCGGACGCTCCTCGGGGAGCCAGCACTCGCAGAGCCTCGAGGCTCTCCTCGCGCACATACCAGGCCTGACCGTGGTGATGCCGTCGACGCCGGCCGACACCTACGGCCTCCTCCGTGCCGCGATCGAGGACCCCAACCCGGTGGTATTCGTCGAGAACAGGCTGCTCTACGGAATGAAGGGACCACAGCCGCCGCCCGACCACATCCTTCCGATAGGCAGGTCCGCCGTGGTACGTCCCGGGTCCGACGCCACCGTCGTGTCCATCTCGCGAATGGTCCACGAGGCGATCGCCGCGGCCGAGCTCGTGGGCGACGAGGGCATCTCGGTCGAGGTGATCGATCTCAGGACCGTGGCTCCGCTGGACTTCGCGCCCGTCCTCGACTCGGTGCACAAGACCAACCGGCTGCTCATCGCCCACGAGGCCGTGGTCCCCTTCGGTATCGGCGCGGAGCTCGCCGCGGTCGTCGCCCGTGAGGGCTTCTGGGATCTCGACGCTCCAATCGAGCGAGTCGGCGCTGCCTTCACTCCGCCTCCGTACGCACCGGACCTCGAGCGAGCCTGGCTGCCCGACCGCTACGACATCGCCGATGCGCTACGCCGCCTGGTCGCCGTGTAGTCGGCGGTCAGCAGCCCAAGGCCCTGGCAACGACCAGGTGCTGGATCTCGTTCGTGCCTTCACCGATCTCGAGCACCTTGGAGTCGCAGTAGAAACGCGCGACCGGCGTGTCGAGCATGTACCCGAGACCACCGTGGATCTGCACCGCCTCCGATGCCGCCCACGTCGCCACGCGGCTGGCCTTCAGCTTGGCCATCGCCGCCTCCTTCTGGAACGGCTGGCCGGAATCGCGCAAGTACGCCGCGCGGTACGTCAGCCAGCGCGCCGCTTCGAGCTCCGTGGCGATGTCGGCCAGCTTGAACTGCACGGCCTGGAATTTCGAGATGGGCTTCCCGAACTGCACCCGTTGGCACGCGTAGTCAGTCGCCATGTCGAGCACGGCCTGTGTCAGGCTGAGCGACAGGGCAGCTATGGAGATGCGTCCGACCTCGAGGGTGCGTAGGAACTGGTTGAGCCCCAGGTTCGGGTCTCCGACGAGGTGATCGTCCGGCACCCAGACGTCGTCGAAATACAGCTCGCGTGTGTCAAGGCCTCGCCAGCCGATACCTCGCATCTTCGGTCCCATCGTGAAGCCGGGCGTGTCCTTCTCCACGACGAAGCTCGCGAACCTCGGCTCCCCGTCCTCGTCGGGTCCCACCCTGGCCAGCAGCGTCACCCCGAACGACATGTCGGTCCCCGCGTTGGAGATGAACGACTTACGGCCGCTGATGAGCCAGCCGTGGTCACGCCGCTCGGCGCGCGTGCTGATCCCACGCGCGTCGGAGCCGGCGTCGGGCTCGGTCAGGCCGAAGGCTCCAAGGGACCTTCCTTCGGCCAGCGGTCGCAGCCAGCGTTCGCGCTGGGCGTCGGTGCCGAACAGATAGAGCGGCAGCGAGCCGATCGTGACGTGAGCCTGCCAGGCCGCCGCCACCGACTGGTCGGCCAGCCCGATCTGCTCCATCGCCGCCACGAATCCGGTCGTGGACATGCCGATCCCGCCCCACTCCTCGGGGACGAGCATCCCGAGCAACCCGAGCTCGCCCATCTCGCGCAGCAGGTCCGTCGGACAGCGCGCCTCGTCCCAGGCGAGCGGGGCGCGCCGGGCGATCTCGTTGCGTGCGAAATCGCGGCAAAGCCCGGCGAGTTCGCGCTCGGCCTCGGAGAGCGAGAAGTCCATGGTGCCGATGCTATTGGAACGAGCGGTCCAAGCTCCTGACAGCGACAGCGCCCTGGGACCCACCGGACACGAGCGCAGGGTCAGCCGTGGCCGCCGTCACTCGTCGCCGGTCGGGGCTCCGTCCCCCGTGCGGACCGCGGTCTGGACCATCGCGATGACCCAGCAGATCGCCTGGATCGCCTGCGGCGCATCGAGTTGCCACTCGCGTACCAGACGCTCGTACGCCCCCACGCTCCAGAGGAGGTCGAGCACGGCGGCAGCCATCGTCCGGTCCTGTTCCGACCAGCCCACGGCCTCGTGCTCCACCGCCTCGAGCAGCGCAGTGTGCTGGCGCCGGTTCGCCCGCGACAGCGTCGGGTCGAGTGGCGGGCGGGGCTCCAAGGGGAACGATGCCACGTGCCGGAAGATCCGGGACGCGATCGTGGCCACGTCTTCGAGGCTCATGTCCTCGAGGTCTATTCCGGCCTCCTCTTCGAGCTGCCGGAGCACCGCGTCGCGAAGCCCTCGCTCGTTGACAAAGTGGCGGTAGACGGTCCGCTCGTTGACGCCGGCCCGTTCGGCGACGGCCCGGATCGTGAGGGCGCCCCAGTCGCGCACGTGCGAAGCGTGCAGGAGGCCGGAACCTGCCTCCACGATCCTGCGACGGGTCTCGGCCGCCTTCTCCTGACGAAGCGTGTTGTCGTACGACCGACGCCCGGGTCGGCTGTCGGTTACCTCTGCCGTCTGGGATGCACTCTCGGCACTCACCTGACGACGACGGGCAGCCTCTCCCAGCCCCGCACGGTGGAGGTGGGAGAGAGACTTGCCTCGGACAGGTCGACGTCCCACTCGGGAAAGCGACTCAGGAGCTCGTCGAGCACGATGCGCCCCTCGAGCCTGGCGAGTGCCGCCCCGAGACACAAGTGGATCCCCTGGCCGAAGGTGAGGATCTGCCCGATGTCGCGGTGGATGTCGAACAGATCTCCGTCAGGGTGGCGCCGGTCGTCGCGGTTCGCCGACCCGAGCAGGAAGATCATGACGCTGCCCTCTCGGAGCTCGTGGCCCAGCACCTCGACGTCGCGCGCCACGTAGCGCGCGGTGTGGTGAGCGGGGGGCTCGTAACGCAGGATCTCCTCGATGGTGTTGGGGATCAGGGACCGGTCCTCTGTCACCTGGCGCCTCTGGTCCGGGTGCTCGGCCAGAACCTTGGCCGTCCACCCGACGAGGCGGTTGGTGGTCTCGTTCCCGGCGCCCGAGATGACCTCGAGGTAGGTGAGGAGCTCCTGGCGCTCGAGTCGGCGCGTCCTACCCGTCTCGTCGACGAATTCGGCTTGGACGAGATCGGTCATCAGGTCATCCGAAGGGTGCTCTGTGCGCCAGTCGACGAAGTCGGCGAACACCTCTCCGCTGATGAGGCGCTCCGATGAGACCTTCATCGGCTTACCTGCCTCTGTACGGAGATTGGCGTCGGCATGGTCACGGAACGCTTCCTGGTCGGTCTCGGGGATCCCGAGGAGCATGCTGATCGTCTTCATCGGGACCTGTGCACCGAGGTTGGCGATGATGTCGAAACGGTCTGTGCCCACGAGAGGATCGAGGCACTGCACGCAGAACTCCCGCACCTTGCCCTCCAGCTCGGCAACGCGCCGGGGGGAGAACACACGGGACACGAGCCGGCGGTGGATGGTGTGGGCGGGCGGGTCCTCGAAGATGAACACACCGGGTGGCAGCTCCACGTTCGCCCGGATGAGCTCGAGGATCGCGCTGCGTCCGGAAATGAAGGTGGAGGCGTCGCGGAGCCCGCTTTCGACATCCTCCCAGCGGCTCACCGCGTAGAAATCGAGCGGTTCGTTGTAGTAGAGGGGAGCCTCCTCCCGCATCCGTCGGTAGACGGGGTAAGGGTCGGCGACGATGGCCACGTCGTAAGGGTCGTAATAGACGTCGCTCCTGCCGGTGCTCGTGCTCAGGCCCGTGCTCTCCACCCCGGCCACCTCCCCGAAAATCGTGCCAGGAGCATGACGCCAAAGTTTGGGCCGGTCAAGGCAATGGCGCCCGCTATCAGCTGCCGGGGCGCAGGTGCTCCATGAACGCCCGTGACCAGGCGAGCAGGTCGGGGGGCAGGTAGTAGCCGGTCTCGTCGTTGATGGTGGACCAGTGAGAGGCCACGTCCTCGATGGTGGGTGCCGCCCCGGGGTGGACGTATCCCTCAGTCGAGGCGATGAAGATGCGGGCGAAGCGCCCGGCGCCGGCCGCGTAGATCTCGCCGCTCACGGGGCAGTCCTCGTGCGCCAGGAACGCGGCCATCGGGGCCACGAGCTCCGGCGCCATCTGGGTGGCCAGTGTCGCGTGGGTGTCCGACTCGTCGTTTCGGTGGCCGGCCATTCGGGTGAACGCTGCAGGCGCGATGCAGTTGGCCTTGATGCCGTGGTGAGCGCCTGCGATCGTGAGGCTGCGGGTGAGCCCGATGACGGCGGCCTTGGCGGTGGCGTACGAGGTGTTGTCCGGTAGTCCGAAGATGCCCGTGGAGGTCGTCATGACGATCCGGCCGTATGCCTGATCGACCATGTGCGGCCAGGCGGCTCGGGTCGTGTTGAACGAACCGAAGACGTGCACTGCGAGATGCCGCTCCAGATTGTCGGAGTCGAGCTCGGGGAAGCCTGCCCAGCGCATGATGCCGGCGTTGTTGATCAGGATGTCGATCCGTCCGAAGCTCTCGATCGCGGCCTCGACGAGAGCCTTCGCTCCGTCGACCTTTGCCACGTCGCTGCCGTCGGAGACGGCCTTCCCGCCGCAGGCGGCGATCTCGTCCGCGACCGTCGAGGCCGGGAGATCGTCCGTCCCGTCCCCTTCCATGGAACCACCCAGGTCGTTTACGACGACGCTGGCCCCGCGCTCGGCAAGGAGCATCGCATAGGCCCGGCCGATACCGCGCCCGGCCCCGGTCACTACGGCGACGCGCCCGTCGAACGAGAGCAGCTTCACCTAGGTGGTGCCTTCGGGCGCTGGTGCTGTCAGGCAGCTACCGGGGCCTCGAAGCCCAGGAGCCCACCCAATGTGCCGCCGAGTATGGCAGCCCGCTCCTTCGCCGGAACGTCGGCGAACTGTGTCGCGATGAGCTCCCGGCTGCCGCGGAACGTCCCTTCGGCGTGCGGATAGTCGTTGCCCCACACGATGGTCGACACCCCTGTGATGTGCCGGCAGGCGAGGGCCACCGGATCGTCCTGGAACTGGACGTGGAACTGCCGCTTCACGTACTCGCTCGGCATCAGCGGGTAGAGCCACTTCTCGTTCAGCCGGAACAGCTGAGCCATGTTGGGCTGGTCGTTGGGCGGGCGAGTCTCGTCCCACGTCCCGATCCACCAGTCGGGATCCTGGCCGATGCCTGTGACCCAGCACTTGTCCATCCCGCCGACCAACGACGCCAGCCAGTGGGCGTTGAACTCGATCAACGAGAAGTGGAGGTCGGGGTAGCGCTCGGCGACGCCGCCGCCGACCAACTCGCACATGAGCTTCCCAGGGACGAGCCCGGCGTACACGGACTGGATGATCATGCGCTTCGACGCCGACGCCCCCGTCATCGGCTGGTTGACCTGCGCCGCCGACTCCATGACCACCTTGAGCGTGGAGGAGGCCGGGTCGTCGACCTTCACGCCGCCGGTCTGCGTGTGGAAGAACGCCTGCAAACCGTTGCCCTGCAGCGCCGCCCACACCGGGTCGAAGTCTCGCAAGTAGTACGGCTTCGGCGGCGTCGCCGGCAGGAGAACGGCGCGAAAGCCAGCGGCGGCGACACGCTCGATCTCGGCGACGGCCTCCTCGATGTCGGTGATCGGAACGGGAGCGGTGGTCGCCAGACGCGAGAAGTACGGCGTGAACCGTTCGATGACATAGTCCGTGTAGACCCGAGCGTGGGCCATAGAGAGCTCGTGGTCGTCGGAGTAGAGCCCGAACAGCGACAGGTTCGGGTGCAGCACCTGGGCGTCGACCCCGTCGAGGGCCATGTCCTCGAGGATCATCTCCGGGTCCCCTTCCGGCATCCGCCCACCGGTCTGGCGGTACCGAGAGATAGTCCAGCCCTCGAACCCGGGAGTGTGCAGTCGCCGGAAGACCCGGGCGCCTCCCTCGACGAGGGGCTCGATCTCGAAGTCCTCTTCCCACACGGCCCGCTCGCGCAGGTGCTTCGGGAGGCGGGTGCGGAAGAGGTCGGTGGGCTCGAGGAGGTGCCCGTCGCCCGAGACCACGAAGTCCTCTTTGATCATGGTGCGCCCTCCCTCGGAGGCGGAAACGTGCTTCGCGATCTACGCGAACCCCTCTCTCAAGCCTAGGCCAACCGGTCGGTACATGCAACGCCAAGCGCATTTGTACCGACCGGTTAGTGTACTTTCCCGCCAAGAACGCACTCCGTGCGAAAAGCGAGGGCAGAACGCACTCCGGGAGGGAGGAAGTCGCGCCATGGCGGTCGTGGACCGGAAGCGGTCGGCATTACCGGTGCCCTACGCGATGGACCCGGCCCTCCCGGACCGGGTTCCGAAGGAGCGCTACTTCGACCCCGACTTCTACCGACTGGAGGTCGAGCGGCTGTGGCCGCGGGTCTGGCAGATGGCGTGCAGGCTCGAGGAGATCCCGCGACCGCACGACTTCGTCGAGTACGAGTTCCTCGATCAGTCCGTCGTCGTGCTCCGAACCGACGACATGGGAGTGAGGGCGTTCGAAAACACGTGCCGCCATCGTGGCGTGCGATTCGTGAAGGGTAGAGGGACGTGCGAGAACGGGTTCACCTGCCCGTTCCACGGATGGTGCTACGGCCTCGACGGCACCAACGCCGGCATCCCGCGTCGCAAGTCCTTCGCCGCGCACAACGTCGAGGTGGGCGACGTCGACCTCGTGCCGGTGCGGTGCGAGGTGTGGGGTGGGTGCTCGTGGATCAACTTCGACGACGACGCGCCACCCGTGAGAGAGTGCATGGAGCCGGCCGCCACCATCCTCGACGCGTGGAAGGTGGAGTCGCTGCGCGCGGAGAAGTGGTACGCAGCCCGTCTCCCGGTGAACTGGAAGCTCGCGATCGAGGCATTCGTCGAGATGTACCACGTGGTGGTGACGCACCCTCAGCTCGACATCCCCGGCATGCGGTACTCACTGCCCCCCGGTGCGCCTTTCGACCCGCGTGCCTTCATTGATGCGGAGATCGAATACCTGCGAGCGATGAGCGATGGCATGGACGGAATGGTCCACTCGAACGATGTGCGCGTCGCGGAGGGTTTGCGCGATATGGAGCTGCCTGCCGAGCCGCAGCTCGCGATCTCGACGTGGAACCGCGCGCTCAACGACGCTGTAATGCGCTGGCACCGGGAACGACGCGCTGACATTCCGGACATCAACGAGCTCGACGAGCATGGGTTCAACGAGACGTTCTATCAGTGCTTCCCGCACTACTTCGTGTTGCCGATGTACAGCAGCGCCTCCTCTTACCGTTTTCGGCCGTTGGGACCGGAGGAGACCCTCATGGAGATCTGGTCGCTCGCTCGGTTCGGAGAGGGCGAGGAGCCGGTGACACCTCCGCCGCCCGACGTGTGGGAGTGCGACGACCCACGATGGCCGCCGATCCCAGCGCAGGACTTCGCCAACCTCCCGAGGCAGCAGAAGGGCCTGCACGCGAAGGGCTTCGAGTACATGCGCCTCAACGAGCGGCTCGAGGGCCACATCTCCAACCTCCAGCGGACGGTCGACGGCTACCTCGCCGGCCTTCCCTACGAGCGTCTTCTCCCGGCTCTGCGGTCGGTCAACGTGGCGCCGTTCGACAAGTCGATCCTCGATCTGGGCTTCTGAGCGCGAGGAGCCGTGCAAGGCCAGAAGGTGCTGTTTGTCGGCGGGCAAGGGCCGGTGAGCGCTCCTGCCCTGCGGTTGCTCACTAGCGACAACGACGTGTCCGCCATGGCTCGATTCTCGAAGCCAGGGTCGAAGGAGAGGCTGGAGTCGAGCGGCGTCGCGTGCATCCGGCACGACCTGTTCGAACCGTTCGACGATCTCCCCGACGACTTCGACTACGTGTTCCACAGCGCGCTCCCGCTGACCAAGAACGCCACGGGCCGATCCGACGTTCCATCGAGAGATCGATGGCCGAGCTCGTTCGACGCTTACGCCGACGCAACCGGGCGGCTGATGGCGCACTGCCGATCAGCCAAAGGCTTCCTCTTCGCGTCCACCATCTCGGTGTACGACCCGCCTGGTGGCAAGATGCCGGTCACCGAGTCACATTCGTTCGGCATTCACACTACGAGTGCGTACTCCTTCACCAAGGTCGCGAACGAGGCAGTCGTCAGCTACCTGTCGCGCAGCCTCGACATCCAGGCGACCATCATCCGCGTAGGTAGCGCGTCGGGAGTGGACGGCGGTCCGGTGCGAGATCGTCTCGACCGAATCGTCCAGGGAAGGCCGATCCGGCTCCATCCCGATGCTCCCACGTACACGCGGCCGATCTTCGAGCCGGATTGCGCCCGACTGGGCGTGGCCGCGCTGGAGGCCGGCCGGGTGCCTCCGTTGGCGGTGAATTGGTGCGGAGACGATGTCGTGACCGTCGAGGAGTACTGCATGTACATGGGGGAGCTGATCGGTAAGGAGCCGACCTTCGAGTACACCAACGCGGCATGGTGCTCACTGGTGGCCGACACCACCTTCATGCACGAGGTGCTCGGGCATTGCGAGGTCACCTGGCGCGAGGGCTGCCGGATGCTCGTCGCGCAGTGTTACCCGGAGCTCGTGGCGTAGGCGTCCATGCCTAAGCTGCATCGGCGCGACCGGAAGGAGCAGACGCGGTGACCAAGAGGTGGAAGCAACGCCCGGTGGGGTCGACTTGGGGCGATTGGGGTGAGGACGACGAGCTCGGCCGCATCAATCTGCTCACCCCCGAGAAGGTTCTCCAAGGGGTACGGGAGGTGGAGGCCGGCATCACGTTCTGTCTCAGCCTGCCGCTCGACTATCCGGGTGGCACGGCCCTGAACCAGCGTCGCTTTCCTCCGGTCCTCGCGCCGACCGAGGACATGGAAGGCAACCTGGACATCTTCTACAACGTCCATCAGAGCCAGATGGAGAAGTGGGGGCACCCCAAGTACATCGACGTCTGGAACGACGACAAGGTGACGCTCTTCCTCCAGTACTCGACGCAGTGGGACTCTTTCGCCCACGCCGGCGCCGAGTTCGACGCCGACGAAGACGGGATCGAGGAGGCCGTCTATTACAACGGGTACAGAGCGGGCGTCGACCTGGTGGGACCGAAGGAGGACGCAGCCGGCGACGGCAGCAAGCATCTCTGCTTCGCCCACCATCTCGGCCTGGAGCACATGGCCTTCCACGGTGTGCAGGGGCGAGGGGTCCTCATCGACCTGGCCCACCACCTGGGCCACGATTGGCGCGGCGTCGATCGCAAGACGCTCGAGGAGATCATGGCGGCCGACGACGTCGTCATCGAGCCTGGCGACATGGTCCTGCTCCACACCGGCTTCGCCACCAAGATCCTCGAGTGGGACCACAACCCCGATCCCAAGCAGCTCTTCACGACGTGCACGTACCTCGACGCTCGCGACGAGTCATTGCTGCAGTGGATCACCGAGTCGCAGATCGCCGCGCTGGTAGCGGACAACTACGCGGTCGAGGGACTGGTTGGGAGGGACCGCGACGAGAGCCGGCATTCACTCCTCCCCATCCACCACCTCTGCCTCTTCAAGCTCGGCGTGCCGCTGGGAGAGCTGTGGTACCTGCACGAGTTGGCAGCGTGGCTGCGCGAGCACGGGCGCAGCCGGTTTCTCCTTACCGCTCCCCCGCTGCGGCTGCCTGGCGTGGTGGGCTCACCGGCGACGCCGATCGCGACAGTCTGAACGCCTTGTAGTCAGTATCGCGGACCCTGGCTATCTCCTTGAAGAGCTTCGGCCGTCCGCCGGAGTTCAAGAGGTACCGGCGAGGCTTTCCGGGGATGTTGGTGCCGAAGTAGTAGCTCTTCTCAGTGAACGAAGAGAAAGCCACGTTGCGTTCGATCATCTCGCACCACCGCTCCTCGGCTTCGAGTGTCACCTCGATCACGTCGTAGTCATGATCACGAAGGTAGACGAGCGTCTCGGTCACGAAGTCGACCTGGTCGCCGTTGTACCGCGGGTTGTTGCCAGCGGCAGCGTGGGGCCCGCCGGGGAAGAAGAGATTCGGGAAGTTGGTGGTCTGCACGCCGAGGAACGTCGTTGGGCCGTCGGACCAGTGGTCGGTCAAGGCAAGGCCATCACGGCCACGGATGCCCATGCGTAGCAACGCCCCGGTGCCGAAGTCGAAACCGGTCGCCCACACGATGACGTCGAAGTCCCGCTCACCATCGGTCGTTTGGATCCCGCGCTCGGTAACGCGGACTATCGGCGTCTCGATGAGGTCAACTAGCGAGACGTTCGGCTTGTTGAACGTCTCGTAGTAGCCGGTGACGAACGGAGGCCGCTTCTCCCCGAAACGGTGGTCCTTCGGGATGAGCTTCTCCACCATCTCGGGGTCCTCGACGATGCTCCTGACCTTGCCGGCCACGAACTCGCACCACTCGGCGTTGGCCGCCTCGTTGAACAGCAGGTCGGTGTAGTTGCTGGTGAGCTTCGTGAAACCGGGGCTGTTCCACATCTTCTCGAAGAACGCACTCCGTTGTTCTGGCGAGTCGTCGAAGGCGGCGCGATCGTGCGGTTGGTGGAGGAACCCGTGCACCGACGTGTTGAGCACATCTCGGATCGATTCGAAGTCAGCCCGCAGCTGCACCTGCTCGCCCGGCGTGATCGGCACGTTGTTGAGCGGCGTGCACCAGTTGGGGGTGCGCTGGTACACCGTCAGCGATGCGACCTGGTCCGCGACGGCGGGGACGATTTGGACCCCGCTGGACCCAGTGCCGATGACCGCAACGCGTTTGCCGGCGAAGTCGACAGGTGACTGCGGCCACAGACCGGTGTGGTACGACTCGCCGTCGAATTCCGCGAGCCCGGGCACGTCTGGGAAGTACGGCACCGAGAGGACTCCGGTGGCGGCGACGAGGAAGCGCGCCCTGTGCTCGCTGCCGTCGCCCGCCACGACGTTCCACGTCTCCGTCGCCTCGTCGAACCCGGCCGAGGTGACCTTGGTGCCGAAGCGCATGTTGCGCCGAAGGTCGAACCGGTCGACCACGTGGTTGAGATAACGCTCGGTCTCCGGCTGTCCTGCGAAGTGCTCCCCCCATTCCCACTCCTCGAACAGCCCCTTCGAGAACAGATAACCGTAGGCGTAGCTCTCGGAGTCGAACCGGGCCCCCGGATAGCGGTTCCAATACCATGTGCCCCCGACGCCACCACCCGCCTCGAGCAGGAGAGCCGAGAACCCGGCTTCCCGTGCCCGATAAAGCTGGTAGATGCCGGTGATACCGGCGCCCACGACGAGGACGTCGATCTCGGCGACGGGTTCGGCGTTTGCAGGAGGGGAGAACGACATTGTACCGAACGGTTATTATACGGACGTGACCGGCACGTGGCATTCCCACCGCCGGGCCGTCACCTTCTTCAAGGGGACTTCATGACGGACTACGACGCCACCGACTTCTTTCGCGGCCAAGAGTTCGTCGCCGACCCCTACCCGTACTACAACTTCATGCGCAGCCGGTGCCCCGTGCGCCGAGAGCCGCACCACGACGTGATGATGGTGACGGGCTACGACGAGGCGCTGGCCGTCTACCACGACCCGGTCCTGTTCTCTTCGTGCAATTCGGTGACGGGGCCCTTCCCCGGCTTCCCGGTGCCACTGGAAGGTCGAGATGACGTGAGCGACCTCATCGAGCAGTACCGCGACGGGCTGCCCATGAGCGACCAGGTGATCACCTTCGACCCCCCGAAGCACACCGACCATCGCGGGCTGCTCATGAAGCTCCTCACGCCGGGGCGCCTCAAGGAGAACGAGGCGTTTATGTGGGACTACGCCGACCGTCAGATCGACGAGTTCGTGGACAAGGGCTCGTGCGAGTTCGTCACCGAGTACGCCTCCCC
>DATKIB010000012.1:0-2357 GCA_035509915.1 Acidimicrobiales bacterium
GCCACGATGTCGTCGAGCAGCATGCCGAGATGCGCGTTCATCGGGTAGTGCCCCGAGAGCTTCTCGTCGAGATACTTCGAGAACACCTCGACGTGGCGGGCCTCGTCCATCACCTGCGTCGCGGCGTAGTACTTGGCGTCGATCCACGGGACGGTCTCGACGATCTTCGCCGTGCACAACAGCGCGCCCTGCTCGCCGTGCATGAACTGGGAGAGGAGCCAGTTCTGGTTCTGGATCCCGAACTCGATGAACTTCTTGTCGTCCCACTTCTCGAGCACGGTGCCCGCCAGCGCGGAGTCGTCCCACTGCATCTGGGCGGGGTTCGCCTCGGCGTTGGCGATCACCACCTGCTCCTGGTCCACCTCGATCGACCAGTCCAGGTCGGTCTGGGCGTTCCACTGCGCCTTCTTCGCCTTCTCGTAGAGCTTGTCGAGCTGCGGCTTGGCGCCCTTCTGGTAGTCCCAGGTGAACTCCGCCGGGCAGTTGTCCGGGACCCGATGGAAGCCCTCTTTGTCGTAGGAACCCACGACACTGAGCACGGCTTCCAGATCGTCGATGTTCTCCCGCCCGATCAGCTCGAGGTTGGACCCGAATTGCTCCTGCTCGTTCTCGAGCGTGGTCATTGCACCGCCCCCTTAGTGGTGGTCGTCGTTGTCTGCGTTGCCTGTGTTGCCTGTGTTGCACTGCCTGCATTTGAACTGGAGAGATCTGGGCCGCCCTCCCGGCCGGCCTCGACCCGCAAGGCGAGGATCCCCGGCAACACGAACGAGCGCACCAGCGCCCGCGTCGCGGCCGGGTCGGTCAGGTCCGTCCCCGGGTTCTGGTCGGAGCAGTAGGCGAGCACGATGCGCACCGCCCACTCCGCCGCCCTCGATGCCTGCTCGGGCTCGAGCCAGCGGGCGAAGAACGGTGCGGCCAGGTCGCCGGCCACCAGGAGCACCCGGTCCTGCCCGGCGAAGGTCAGCTGCGGCAGGACGGCGCCGGGCTCATAAGCCAAGAGGTAGGACAGCGCCTCGTGCGAGCGGAGCTGCCGCGCCGACTCGACCATGCCCGTCACGAGCACGTCCTCGAGGTCGTGGGCCTCCCCCATGACCACCGCCAGCGACGAGAACAGACGGGCCACCTCGGTCTCGACGACGGCGGCGAGGATGTCGTCCTTCCCCCGGGGGAAGGCCCGGTACGCCGTGGCCCTGGAGAGCCCGGCCTCGCGGGCGATGTCGTCGACCGTGGTCTTGGCGATCCCCTGCCGCGCCAGGCACCGCAAGGCCCCATCGACCAGCCGGACCCGCGTCGAGGACCGGTCGTCTGCCCCGAGATGCCGGACGACGCCGTCCCGTGCCTCCCCGAGGGAGCCCGGGAGCCCCCGCTCCGGTCGTACTGCTGCCACACCCACTAATGAAACAGTATGGCGATTTTTGTCTCAGTGTCAACGACCTCCCCGACCAGGACTTTCATCGCCCCGGAGGCCCGCCCCGCCGCGCACATTTTTTGTTCGGCCCGTATATGGGTCGGCTATCCGCACTATGTCGTGGGTGTATATGCCTCGCGCATATACACCCGGGCGAAACCCCGGCGGCTCACCCCATATACGACCCCAGGGAAGTCTGGACGCCCCTGGATGAGAGCTTCCCTCGCCTCAGCTCAGGTTCACGTGCCCGGGTGCGACCCCGGTGAGCAATAGCCCGAGCACGACGAACACGACGACGGAGGAGCCGACCGTGAGGGCCAGCGCCGTCGTACGGTCGCGCAGGTCGCCGGCGTAGTCGTAGACGAAGGCGAGCAGACCACCAACCGCCAGACCGCCGAGGTGGGCCCGCCAGTCGATCGAACCGCTGAAGCCGATCAGCAGGTTGAGGACGAGGAGTCCCACGACCGCCGCGATCGGCAGACGCCGGCGCAACCCGATGACGACATAGGCGCCCATCACGCCCATGATCGCCCCCGACGCGCCGAGGCCGAAGATGGTGGCCGGGCTCAGCAGGTACGACGCCACGCTCCCAGCGAGACCGGCGAGGAGGTACAGCGCGAGGAACCGCGTCTTGCCGAGCAGTACCTCGACCGCCGGCCCGACAATGAGCAGGGCGATCATGTTGAAGAGGATGTGCTGGAAGTTGGCGTGCAGGAACATGGCGGTGAAGGCCCGGTAGTACTGGTGCTCGTAGTGCATGCGAAGCGGCTGCAGCGCGTACTTGTTGATGACGTAGGTGTCATTGCCGAAGCGCTCCAGGAAGAAGACGACCACGTTGATCCCGATGATCGTGAGCACGAGCGGTGTCGGGTTGGTCGAGCCGACCACGCCGGTGCGCCCTCGGCTCGTATGCGTGAACGCGGGGACCTGACGCGACTTCTTCGCCCCC
>DATKIB010000013.1:0-11196 GCA_035509915.1 Acidimicrobiales bacterium
CACGACGTCGAAGCGCGTCAGGTTGCCGCATGCCTTGCAGCGGTAGCGCGTGAATGACACCGAGCACGACGCTATCGCCGAGCCACAGACGGCCGGTCCTTCCATGACCCGATCGAGCCCGATCGAGCCCGAGCGAGCGCGCCCGGGCCCTGGGCTCTGGAGGTGCTCGGGCCCTAGGCTCTCGAGATGCTCCACGCCTTCGTCCTCGTTGACGCCGAGCCGGCGGCCATCGCCACACTCGCCCAGTCCCTCGCCGACACCGACGGCATCACAGAGGTCTTCTCGGTGGCAGGCGGCGTATGCGACCTCGTGGCCATCGTGAGGGTTCGGCACCACGAAGACCTCGTGGAAGTCGTCACGAAGAGGATCGCCGCAATGCCGGGGATCGAGTCGACCACCACTCTCGTCGCGTTCCAGGCGTTCAGCCGCCACGACCTGGAGGCGATGTGGGACCTCGGCCCTCCTTGATCCGGCAGCTCGATCCGAGAGCTTGTTAAACCTGCGCAGCTCTCGCGATCTCTGCCGCCTCGCCGACCGCCTCGATCAGCTCGTTGGGGGGCACGGGCTTGCGCATGTACCTGAGCACCCGTCCGCCCAGTCGGGTCCGGACGTCGCGGTCGATCTCGTACGCCGAGGCCATCACCACACCAGGCGGCGGAGGGTGCGGATAGAGGTCCTCGACCACAGAGATGCCGTCGCGTCCAGGCATGCGGACGTCGAGCACCGCCACGTCGACCTGCCGCGACCGGAGCTCCTCCAGGGCTGCGTTTCCGTCGACCGCTTCAACGACGTCGCAGCCGACGCTCTTCAGGATCATCGCGGTGGTCGAGCGGATCCCGTCGTTGTCGTCGGCCACCAGCACTGTCGCTCCGTCGATCACGAGCGCGCGCCCGTGGACGTGAGCGGAAGACGGACGGTCACCTGAGCGCCTCCCGCTGGCGCGTTGTGGATCGTCGCGGTGCCGTTGTGGGTCTCTGCGAGGCGCTTCACGATCGCGAGCCCCAAGCCGGTGCCGACCGGCTTGGTGCTGAAGAACGGTTCGAAGGCCTTCTCCTCGCTGCCGGCGTCGATGCCCACCCCGGAGTCTTCGACCACTATCTCCGCGAAGTCCTCGTGCCTCGATCCGGCGATCCGCAACGAGCCGCCACTCGGCATGGCCTGGTAGGAGTTCGTCACGAGGTTGGTGAGGATCTGGACCAGCTGCATCCTGTCCGCCTCCACCTCCACTCCGGCATCCGGGATCGACACGTCCACCCCAGTGGGCGGCGGAGAGACCTCGAGAACCTCCTCCACGACGTCGCGCAAGTCGAGGTCTGCGATTTGCGGAGCGCGCTCACGCATGAACGCGGTCAGGTCCTCGCACAGCTCCGCTGCGCGATTCGTCTCGCGTTCCACGAGGTCGAGGTGCCGCTCGAGCTCGGGGTCATCGTGGCCGGCGAGCCTGCTGCGCGCCAGGAACAGGCCGTTGATGCTCGCCCCGAGAGGATTCCTCAGCTCGTGGCCGATCATGGTCGCCATTTCGCCGACGGCGGACAAGCGCTCGCTTCGTACCAGCTCGCGCTGGCTAGCTTCTAGCTCGCTGGTGCGCTCTTCGACGAGACGGATGGCGTATCGCTCGCGCCGCCCGATGATCTCGAACAGCGCGCCCAGCAACAGCGCCAGCACCAGGCCGACCACGAGCAGGATCCATGGGAACGCATTCGGCCACGTGCCGGCCAGGGGTGTCTTGGCTGAGGTCACGACCAGCCACTTGCTCGTGCCGATCGGCAGGAAGGTATCGACCACGGGCGCGGCCAGGGGCAACGGGCGGGCGGTGGTGACTATCAACTGGTCGGGGCGCGCCGTGGGCGTCGCGTAGAGAGCCAGGTTGATGTGCGTATAGGGCCCAGAAGCGGTGGGCGCCGTCACGGCCGGGTGAACGACACTCAAGTCGATCACCGCAGTACCGGTGGGCCCCCCTCCTACCACGAAGGCGATGACCTGCTGGCTCCCGATGTGCAGCACGTCGGTGGAGAAGAGCTGGGAAGTGCTGTTCTGTACGGCGGCTGCGAGCGGCGCCGGCAGGACCTCGCCGACGCTGAGCCCCTTGCCCCTGGCGAGTACAACCCTGCCCGCGCGCACCACCGCCACGGACTGGCCCGGCATCTTGGTGAGGGGCGCGGCCTGCGCCTCGAAAGCCGATGGCGAGGAGCCCGTCGCCTGGGCCACCGCGTCGATGGCCGGCAGCGACTGGCCCACCTGCGAAATTGCGACCTGCACCAGCTGGGTGACCTGTCCGGCCTGGGTGTCGAGAAGCGCGATGTTCTGGTCGTGGACCGTGTCCTTGATCGCGTAGAAGGCGCCGACGCTCGCCGCGGCGACGAGCACGCCGACCACGATCGATGTCCACGACCGCGACCTGCGCGCTCCGTCCGTCAACTGAGCCCTCTCAGCTCGTTTCTCGACATGCGCGAGGCTCCTGCCCACGACCCCATTCCGAGTGCTCCGGTCAAAGAAGGCCCCCCAACCTGGCGGGCTCGATCACGGCCCGCAAGAGCACCGCAATCCTAACCGGACAACGGCTCGACAACCCCCACGAAACTCCCCGCCCCGGGACGCCGGCGCCTGGCCAGGCTCCAGGCCGCCGCCGACAAGGGGCCCCGTCGGAGGGCGTGCCGTGCGGCCGGGCCGCATCCGAGCCCACGCGCTCGGCCCCCGGACTAGGAGGTCTCGGCCCTGCACTAGGAGGGCTCGACGTCGGCACGGGCGGCCTCCTGCGACACGCGCACCAGCCCTTCGAGCACGCCCTGGGCTCGCCCGTCGTCGAGCACGGCGCCGGCCATCCCCACCCCGTCCGCCAGCTCCTTGGCGAGGCCCGCGACCACGAGCCCTGCGGCGGCGTTCAGCACCACCACGTCGCGGTGCGGTCCCACCTCGCCGCCGAGCACTCGCTTGACCACCTCCGCGTTCGACGCTGCGTCCCCGCCGCGCAGGTCATCGAGGGTGGCGCTCGCGATCCCCAGGTCGGCTGCGTCGACGGTGTAGCGGCGCACCTCGTCGTGCAGGGTCGTGCCGTCGGGTTGGCGCGCCCCTTCCTCGTGCCGAGCTCCGTTCGGGCGGTCGGCCTCGTCGGCCTGATCGGCCTGATCGGCCTGATCGGCTAGGTCCACCTGTAGTACCGAGCTCGGCGCCGTGGTGGAGAGCTCGTCGAGCCCGTCGGCGCCGTGGACGACCATCGCCCTACGCGCGCCATTGGCGACGAGCACCCCGAGCATCTTGTCCGCCATCGCCGGGTCGCTCACGCCCACCACCTGGTGGCGTGGCCTGGCTGGATTCGCCAGCGGACCGAGGAAGTTGAACACTGTCGCCACCCCGAGCTCGCGCCGCACCGGTATGGCGAATCGCATCGCCGGGTGGTAGCGGGGCGCGAAGCAGAACCCCATCCCCACCTCCTCGATGCAGCGCGCCACGCCGCGCGGTCCGAGGTCGATCACCACACCCAGCGCCTCGAGCACGTCGGCCGACCCCGAGGCCGACGACGCCGCCCGTCCCCCGTGCTTGCACACCCGCGCCCCTGCGCCGGCCACGACGAAGGCAGCCATGGTCGAGACGTTCACCGAGCCGCTGCGGTCCCCGCCGGTGCCGCACGTGTCGACTAGGTCGCCCGGAACGTCGAGCGGTTCTGCGTGCGCGAGCATGGCCCGGACCAGCCCTGCCATCTCCTCGACTGTCTCGCCCTTGATTCGAAGCCCCGTCACGAGGGCGGCAATCTGCGCGTCGGTGGCAGTGCCCGAGAGCACCGTTCCGAGCACGCACCCGGCCTCCTCACCGGTGAGGTCGCGTCCCGACATGAGGCGGCCGAGCACTCCGGGCCACCCACCGATGGCCGCGAATTTCTCATCCTCGGCCGCGTCCGCGTTCTGGTCCGCGCCGGGCGTCATCGAAGCGACACCCCCTTGACCCTCACCGAATGGGCGTGCACCGACGAGGCCCCTATCGATCTCAGTCCCACCACAAGTCGTGGTCGAGCACGCCGCGGGCTATGAGCCCGAGCTGCACCTGGCTCGTGCCCTCCACGATGGTGAGCTGCTTGGCGTCGCGGTACCACTGCTCCGCGGGGTGGTCCTCCATGTACCCCGCCGCCCCGAGCAGCTGCACGCAGAGCCCGGAGGCCCGCACCGCCAGCTCGGTGGCGTGGTACTTCGCCATCGACAGGTACGGCACCCACTGCTTGGTGAAGCATCCCTGGTCCGCCAGCCACGCTGCGCGGTAGGTCAGAAGGCGCGCCGCCTCGATGTCGATGGCGCACTTGGCTATCTCCCACTGGATGCCCTGGAAATCGGCGACGTTGCGACCGAAGGCTTGGCGTTGTGCCACGTACTCGGTCGCGTACATGAGCGCTCCCTCTGCGAGCCCAATGCCGCGCGCCGCTACGACCGGCCTCATCGAGTTGAGACCGAGCATCGCGAGCGCGAACCCGCCGACCTCGCCGATGACGTTCTCCGGCGGCACGTGAACCTCGTCGAGCACGAGCTCCCCGGTGTCGATCCCGCGCACTCCCATCTTGTGGTCCGTGCGCCCGACCTTCACCCCCGGCCAGGTGCGTTCGACTATGAGCGCAGACACCGAGTCGTGTGCCCTGCTCGACACCTCCGCGGTCTTGGCGAAGACGGTGTACCAGTCCGCCTCCGCGACGCCCGACATCCAGCACTTGGTGCCGCTCAGCACCCAGCCGCCCGCGACGTCGGGGTCCACGACCGCCCTCGTGCGCATGCCCATCACGTCGCTCCCCGCTTGGGGCTCGGAGAGCCCGAAGGCGGCGCGCCCTGTGCCGTCGGCTATCTGCGGCAGGTAGCGGCGCTTTTGGTCCTCGGACCCGGCGATCATCACCGGCCCGGTGGGCAGCCGCGTGAGAAGCAGCATGAGCGAGGCGGTGTTGGAGTACTTGGCCACCTCTTCAATTGCGATCGCCAGCCCGCTGATGCCGGCGCCCGAGCCCCCGTACTCCTCTTCTATGCACAGCCCGAGCAGCCCAGCGTCCCTGAAGACCTCGAACAGGTCCTTCGGGTACTCGCCGGTCTTGTCGATCTCGCGCGCACGGGGTTTCACCTTCTCCTGGGCGATCTTGCGCACCGTCGACTGCAGCTCGGTCAACTCGGGCGAGAGGTCGAAATCCATCGTCCCGAGGCTACTGGAGGTCTCGCGCACGCCTCTGCGGCGAGCCCGCTCGCCTCTGCGCCGCGCATGCCTAGGGGCCGCGCCCGCTCGCCTCTGGGGCCGCGCACGCCTCTAGGCCGCGCCCGCGCGCCTCTAAGCCGCGCACGGACATCTCTGGGCCCCGCGCCCCGCGCGCTTCGCGCCGCGCACGCACGCCTCTGGGGCGCGGGCGGGCATGTCCCGGGCGCACCCACCGGTAATGTCGCCCTGATGACCTGGGGGAGCACGAACCGTGGCGCCGTGACCGACGCGGACACGGTCGAGGGCAGAGCCGGACCGCCCGCTACGCAGATCGCGGCCCAGGTCGCGCCTGCAACGCAGACGCCGCCATCGGCCCTCGCCGAGCCCGAGGTGGCCCGCTACGACGCTCCGCGCGCCACGATCGACCCCGACACCACCAAGACCTGGTTGCGGCGCGCCATGCCCATCCTGGGCGCGCACCGAGGGATCTTCCTGACGTCGCTGATTCTGTCGTTCGTGGGCCTGGTGCTCCAGGTACAGATCCCCAATGTGCTGAACCACGCCATCGACAACTCGATCGTGCGGCACAGCGTGGCTCTTCACTTCTACGCATGGTGGGTCCTCGGTCTCGGTCTCGCCGGAGGAGTCGCCGGGTATGTCTCTCGCCTCTTTCTGTTCCAGACCGCGTACGAGATCGAGTACGACCTCCGCAACATCATCTACGAGCACCTGTCACGGATGTCCTTCTCGTTCTACGACGAGGTCCAGTCAGGTCAGCTGATCTCGCGCGCCAACTCCGACATCCGCTCGGTGCAGATGTACATGACCTTCGCGCCGATGATCCTGGTGCAGTGCAGCATTGCGGTAGTCGCATTCGGCTTCATGCTCTCGATCAGCGTGGCGCTCGCCTTCGTGGCCATGGCGACCATGCCCTTCGTGTTCTTCGTGGGCCACCTCATGCGCAAGTCGATGTTCCCGGTGTCATGGCTCATCCAGGCCCGGCTCGCCGATGTCGCCACCATCGTCGACGAGAACGTCAACGGCGTCCGCGTGGTGAAGTCGTTCGCTGCCGAGGGTGAGCAGCTACGGACGCTCGCCAAGTCGGCCGACAAGGTGCAGTGGGCGTACGTCAAGGACGCCGACCTACGTGCCCGCTGGACGCCGGCCGTGCAGAACCTCCCACAGGTGGGCCTCGCCCTCGTGCTCGGCTTCGGCGGCTACATGGTGATCCAGGGGCACCTCGGCATCGGCGCCATCCTGGCCTTCAACGCCTATCTCCTCATGCTCCAGGCGCCGTTCATGATGCTCGGAATGATCATCATGATGGGCCAGCGTGCCGCGGCGTCGGCCGAGCGCATCTACGAGATCCTCGACGAGAAGCCCAACGTGGTCGACCGCCCCGGTGCCGTAGCGCTCGTCGACTGCCGCGGCGACGTCCGCTTCGAGAAGGTGGGGTTCGCCTACCGCGACGACCTGCCGATGGTCCTGTCGGACTTCGACCTTCACCTGCGCCCGGGCGAGACCGTGGCGCTGGTGGGACGGACCGGCTCTGGCAAGTCGTCGGTGGCGCGCCTGCTCCCGCGCTTCTACGACGTGACGGAGGGCAGGTTGCTGGTAGACGGCCACGACGTGCGGGACCTGACGCTCGAGAGCCTGCGTGCGAATGTGGGGGTCGTCCTCGACGAGGCCTTCTTGTTCTCGGTCTCCATCAGGGACAACATCGCGTACGGGCGCCCCGAAGCCGACCTGGCCGACGTGGTGGCGGCTGCGCGTGCGGCGGGGGCCGACGCGTTCATCCGCGAGCTGCCCGAGGGCTACGACACCGTCGTCGGCGAGCGCGGCTACACGCTCTCGGGGGGCCAGCGCCAGCGCATCAGCATTGCCCGCACCCTTCTCGAGAACCCACCCATCCTCGTGCTCGACGACGCCACGAGCGCCATCGACGTACAGGTGGAGCAGCAGATCCACGACGCCCTTCGCGTGCTCATGGAAGGACGCACGACCCTCGTCGTGGCGCACCGCCTGTCGACGATCTCACTCGCGGATCGTGTCGTGCTCCTCGAGGGGGGACGCATCGTGGCCGACGGCACCCACGCCGAGCTGCTCGAGACCACCCCGCATTACGGCGAGGTCCTGGCCCAGGTCGAGCAGGAGGCGCAGGTCTGGCAGGCGAGGTCGGAGGCCGACGGCGACGAGCCGGGGAGCGAGGGCGCCTGATGGGCTTCGGCGGCGGATGGGGCCCGGCGTTCGGGGGCGGCGGACGCCCAGGCGCGCCGGCGGCTCCGGGCCTCCCCTTCGGGGGGATCCCCTCTGAGCTTCAGGGCGGGGTGGACGCCCTGCTGGCCGAGGAGCCGGACCACGGCGAGCCGTCGGCGGTCTTCTCCCAGCAGGAGAGCGCAAAGGACCGCAGGCGTCTCACGTTGTGGGCCCTGCTCCTCGAGTACCCGCACTTGTTGGTGCTGTCCGGTGTGCTCGTGGTCGTGACGAGCGTGGCGCTACAGGCGGGTCCCAAGCTCACCGAGCTGGCCATCGACAAGGGCATGTTGCCCGGCCATCGCCACCTGAGCGTCGTGCTCGTCATCGCAGCGGTCTACCTCGGGTTCGTGGCTTTCACAGCGCTGACGCAGAGGACTCTCGTGAGGGTCACCGGTCGGTTGGCGGCCGGTGTCATGAACGACCTGCGGGTCAAGGTCTTCTCGCACCTTCAGCGCTTGTCCTTGGACTTCTTCACCGCCGAGAAGGCGGGGGTCGTCATGACGCGCATGACCAGCGACATCGAGAACCTCCAGCAGCTCCTGCAGGACGGCCTGGCCCAGTTCGCCACACAGGGCCTGACGATGGTGGTCATCACGGTCATCCTCTTCACCACCAACGTCACGTTGGCCATCATCACTGTGCTGTTGGTCGTCCCGGTGCTCTTAGTGATGTCGCTGTGGTTCCGGGTGGCATCGGAGCGGGGGTACGACCGCGTGCGCGACGGGATCGCCGACGTGATGTCCGACCTCTCGGAGAGCCTGCACGGGGTGCGAGTCGTGACCTCGCACAACCGCCAACGCCACAACATCGTGCACCACCGCAACGTCGTCGGCGCCTACCGCGACGCCAACATCTACACCGCCCAGATCAACGCCGTCTACGGCCCTGGGACGCAGCTCGTCGGCTGGCTGGGTCAGGCGGCCCTGCTGGCCATCGGGGGCGACATGGTCGTGCACCACTCTTTGAGCATCGGCGCTCTCGTCGCCTTCTTCTTGTACCTCAACAGGTTCTTCGCCCCGATCCAGCTGCTCGTGCAGCAGTACAACGGGTTCCAGCAGGGACAGGCCTCCATCGTCAAGCTGCGCACCTTGTTCGCCAGCGAGCCCACCGTCGCGGAGTCTCCCGGCGCCGTGGAGCTGCCCCCGATCGAAGGGGAGATCGTCTTCGAGGACGTGACCTTCGGATACGACCCCGCCGTGCCGGTCGTGCGCGACATCGACATGCGGATCGCGCCGGGCGAGACGGTCGCCTTCGTGGGGCCCACCGGGGCGGGAAAGTCGACCCTAGCGAAGCTCATCACCCGCTTCTACGACCCGACCGGTGGACACGTCCTGATCGACGGCCACCGCATCGAGGACGTGACCCTCGAGTCGCTGCGGCGCCAGCTCGGAGTCGTGCCCCAAGAGCCGTTCCTCTTCGCCGGCACCATTCGCGACAACCTTGCCTTCGCCCGCCCCTCGGCGACGGACGACGAGGTCGCCGAGGCGGTCCGGGCGGTGGGTCTCACCGAGTTGGTCGACCGGTTGCCCGAGGGCGTCGACACCGTCGTCCACGAGCGCGGCCAATCCCTGTCGTCGGGCGAGCGACAGCTGATCGCCCTCGGCAGGGCGTTCCTCGCCCATCCCCGCGTGCTCGTCCTGGACGAGGCGACCTCGAATCTCGACCTGCAGTCCGAGACCCGCATCGAAGCGGCTCTCGACGTGCTCCTCGAGGCGCGCACCGCGGTGCTCATCGCCCACCGCCTGTCGACGGCCATGAAGGCGGACCGGATCGTGGTCGTCGACGACGGGCGCATCGTGGAGACGGGCTCGCACACCCAGCTCGTCGCCCGCAAGGGCCGCTACGCCGAGATGTTCGAGGCCTGGGTCAGCGGGTCCGAGCAGGGCCCGCGGGCTCCCGCCTCCTGACGAGGCGCCGCGGGCACCGACCCGTCGTGACGCCCTCGCGCGCCGTGGCGCCGGGCTCCGGGCGCCGGGCGCCGGGCTCCCGTCGAGGCGCCGGGAAGTCAGGCCGACTTGCGCCTCTGGCGCACGATCCGACGACGCTCCCGCTCTGTGTGACCGCCCCAGACCCCTTCGCGCTCGCGGTTGGCCAGGGCGTGCTCTAGGCAAGCCTGGCGGACCGGGCACATCGAGCAGATCGCCTTGGCTTCTTCCGCGTCCTCGTCGGTCGGCGGATAGAAGACCTCGGGGTCGATGCCCCGGCAGGCGGCTCGCTTGCGCCAGCTGGCGGTCACTACGGCGGTCATCGGTGTCACTTCCTTGAGCACTGTGTGCGTCTGTCGTCTCTCTCTTAGTCCTGTGTCTCCGCCGTTAACCCTGTGAGCAGGGACAATGGTCCCCTCGACAGGACTACAACGGAACGAACAGTATGGCCCAAGGGTGCGACGCTTGTAAAGATCGGGCTACCGGACCGTAACGTTCGCCGGCCCCGGCTCAGGGTCGCAGGTCGGCGAGGAGCTCGGCCTTGGTCTCCTCGGAGAGCGGGGTCTGCTCCTGGTAGGCCGGGAGGGCGACAGCTAGGGCCACCGGCTCGGCCGAGAAGCGCTCGACCTGCCCGGGGGTGAGGGCGAACCTCACGTAGTGCACCGACGAGGTGACCGCCTCCCTGGTGAGCGCCTGCTCGTGGGCCGCCTCGGGGACGCTCCGCACGACCTCGGCGAAGATCTCGGCGCCGGCCGTTCCGGCTCGGCTGCCCCCGGGGAGGCCGATCCTCAGCTCCACCGACCGCTCGATGCCCACCAGCTTGCCGAGCCACTCGCGAAGCGCCTCCTCGCTCGTGAGCTCTATGAAGAGCGTGGCCGACAGCTCCCCGGGGGCCGGGATCAGAGGGTTGTAGACCTCGAGCTCGCCCTGGACCTGCTCGTCGGAGAGCATCTTCTCCGCCCTCACCATCTCCTGGACCTGGAAACGGATCGTCTCCCGGTTCTCGAACAACAGCGTCACGAGCGGACCCACGGCCACCCGCCTCCTGCGCTTGAGCTCGATGACCTTGCGGCGGAAGGCCTCGCGTCCGCGCTCGTATGCGCGCAGGTCCTCGATGTCCTCGGGCCTGAGGAGCCTTTCAGAGGGCGAGGCGGGCGGCGTCACGCTGTTGGTCCTTGGTGTCCCTCGCCGCGCGCACCCTTGGATCCGATGCCCCCGCCGGTCGCACCGGTCCGGTCAGGAGACGGACTGGAGACCCTGGGTGAACCGCCCGGCGTGGCTCTTCTCCGCCCTCGCCAACGTCTCGAGCCACTCGGCGATCTCCTCGAAGCCCTCGTCACGAGCGGTGCGTGCGAAGCCGGGGTACATCTCGGTGTACTCGTAGGTCTCGCCCTCGATGGCCGACACCAGGTTCTCCGTGGTCCGTCCCACCGGGACACCGGTCACCGGGTCCCCAACCTCACGCAGGAAGTCGAAGTGCCCGAATGCGTGGCCGGTCTCCCCCTCGGCCACCGAGCGGAACAGGGCGGCTACGTCCGGGTAGCCCTCGACGTCCGCCTTCTGCGCGAAGTACAGGTACCTCCGGTTGGCCTGGCTCTCGCCGGCGAAGGCCTCCTTCAAGTTCTCGTGGGTCTTGGTGTCCTTCAGATCGGGCATTCCGTCACTCCTTGTGTCTGTAGTTGGGGGGTTTGACATTTTTCGCAGAGGCCCCGGAACACCACCTCGGCCGCGCCGATTTCGAATCCCTCGCCGGCCCCGGGGGGGACCGACACCGCGCTGTAGTCGGCGTACAGGTCGCGCACCTTGCCGCAGCTCGTGCACACCAGGTGATGGTGGACGTCGGTGTTGGGATCGAAGC
>DATKIB010000014.1:0-19323 GCA_035509915.1 Acidimicrobiales bacterium
CGTCGTTCCTGCTCGAGAACCTGAGCGGCCGGGGCACAATCTCGCTTCGACAATTCCGCGGCGACGATGTCGTGTTGAACTTCTGGGCCTCGTGGTGCATCCCTTGCCGGACCGAAATGCCTTTGCTCGAGGCTGCTTACCGTGCGCACCATCAGAAGGTGGCATTCGTCGGTGTCGACACCAACGACACCAAGGGTGCGGCGCTCGCGTTCGTCCGCCGGGTCAACGTCACCTACCCCTCCGCCTTCGACCCCGACGGCAACACAGCTCCCGCTTACGGGCTCATCGGACTTCCGGACACGGTGTTCGTCGCCTCGGACGGCAGAATAAGAGGCCGCCTCATAGGGCAGATCGATGCGTCGACGCTCGAGGCCGCACTCGAGGAGGCGTTCGCCCCTCGTGGGTCCTAGGCCATGCAGGTGAGCGGGCGGCCTCCGTTGTACTTCACCATCTCCGTGAACGCCGAGATGATGTCGATGTCATCACCCGGTCGAGCTCCGTCGAGCTCGGCGTATGCACGATGCAGGTTCCCGACGAGCCGCTCGGGGTCGAGGAGATGGTCGAATCCTTCGGCACCCAGGTCGGCTTCCAGCGCTGCCTCCAACGGGCTCAGGCCGGCAGCCTTCGCACGTTCGGCTAGCAGCTGCACGTACCTCAGGTACTCGCCCACCATGTCGAGGTCCTCTGGCCTACAGACCGCTCCATGCCCCGGCACGATCACCTCGGCGTCGTACTCCATTATCCGGTCGAGGGCCACGAGCGACCCAGCAACGGAACCCATCAGCACGAACGGCGTGCCGCCGTTGAAGACGAGGTCCCCGGTGAAGAGCACCCGTCGCTCGGGCACCCAAGCCACCACGTCGTTGGTCGTGTGGGCGGCCGTACCTATGTGGGACAACTCCACCTTTAGGTCGCCTACGTAGACGTCGAGCCTCTCCTCGAAGGTCACGAACGGGGGAGCAGGCTCGAGCTCGCCCCACTCGACGGGCTCGAACAACCCGTCGGGGCGCAGGATGCCCGACTTCAATATCGCCTCGCGGCAGCGAGTGTGCCCCAGGATGGTCGCAAACGGCAGCAGGCAGTTGCCGTTTGTGTGGTCGCCGTGGTGGTGGGTGTTGAGCAGAGTACGCGGCACGCTTCCAGAGCGGTGGTCGATCTCCTCGAGGAACGCACGCGTGCGCCGTTCGGTCGAGCAGGTGTCGATCACGAGCACGCTGGGTCCTGCGACGAACCCGGTGTTGTTGATCCACCAGCTGCCGTCAGGCTGGACGTAGGCGAAGACGCCCTCCGCCACCTCTTCGGTGTGGGGCGGCGGCAAGGCACGGGAACTCGTCACGCAGCCAGTTCTACCAGCCACCGTAGGCTGCGGTCTCTGTGCCCGCCCAGCGTTCTCACACAGCCGACCAGGGCCACCTGGTGGTGGCCAGCTGGAACGTCCACAGCGGAGTGGACGGCTGGGGCCGCCCCTTCGATGTCGTCGCGGGTTGCCAGTCGATCGACGCCGACGTGCTTGTGCTCCAGGAGACCTGGTCGGCCGAGGGAGGGGAATCACTAGCCCGAAAAGTCGGCGAAGCCCTGGGATACCGCGTCGAGGAATCGCCGATTGCTCGCGGAATGATGTTCGCTCCGCCGCGCGGCGCGCGGCGCGGCTGGGGGCCGTTTCCTTTCGGGCACGCACCGTACGGCACTCGCGTCGAACGGGCCCGGCTCATGAAGAGGCGACGAAGGACTGGCAGGGGTGCGGCGACGGCGGGCAGGGGTGCGGCGACGACGGGCAGGGGTGCGGCGACGACGGGCGGGGGTGCGGCGACGACGGGCAGGGGTGCGGCGACGACGGGCGGGGGACCCGTGACGGACAGGCGCCTCGTCGTCGAGAGTGGCACGATCGGCCTGGCGGTGCTGTCGCGCCTCGAGCTCGGCAGCGTCGAGGTGTGGGACCTCGGCCAGCGACGTCGCGACCCGACGCGTCGTTGCGCGCTCGCCGTCGAGGTCTCTACCGGAGGGCGGGACCCGGTCCTGGTGGTGGGGACCCACCTTTCGCACTTGCGCCACGCGTCGCTCCAGCAGCTCAAACTCCTGCGCTCCTTGATCGCCGGTCGTGCGGGCGGCTCGGGTCGCGAGGCCGCCGCCGCGCTCGTCGGTGACTTGAATCTCCCCGCCTCGGTGCTTCCTCTGCTGATGCCGGGATGGAGAAGGGTCGTGCGGGCACGGACCTGGCCGGCTTGGCGCCCGATCGCGCAGAGTGACCACATACTGGTCACTCCCGGCATCGCAGCGGGCGGAGAGGTGCTTGCGGTCGCGGGGTCCGACCATCTACCGGTGCGCGCACGGCTCGTCTGGACTTGAACCCCAGATCTTCGCAACATTTCCGGACACGCGACCGCAAGAGGAGTGCCGTCTGCTCGAGGAGGTGACGGCCAAGGTCTGTTTGGCAGGGCGCTTTCGAAGCAGGGTTGCGAGGGTCGGCCCAGGAGGCGAGACAGAGTGCGAAGGATGAAAATCAGCAGGCTCGGGGGCCTATCGATCGTGCTGGCGGTGGCGCTCACCGGGGCAACAGCCTCGGTGGCAGGCGCCAGCAGCGCCAAGGGGCCGACGAGCCTCTCGGCGATGTCGTTCACGAACAACTTCTCGGTCATGAAGAAGCTCAAGTCGCTCGCGGAGGCCGGCAAGGGCAAGGTGGCGGCGATCCTCCCCGACACGGTCAGCTCGACGCGCTACGTCGAGTCAGACGCGCCCGACATCACCAAGGCTCTCCGTGCCGCTGGGCTCAAGTCCTCCCAGTACGTCGTCCAGAACGCGTTGGGCAGTGACGTCACCGAGCTCATGGACGCGAAGACCGACATCACCAGGGGGGCGACGGTCCTCCTGATTGACCCGCTCAACTCGGGTGTCGGCGTTTCGATCGAGAGCTATGCCAAGGCCCACGGTGTCGACGTAGTCGACTACGACCGCCTGACTTTCGGAGGCAGCCGCGAGTATTACGTGAGCTTCAACAACCTCGCGGTGGGGAAGCTGATCGGTCAGGGGTTGGTGAGCTGCGTAGCGGAATGGCACGTGTCGAAGCCTCAGGTCGTCGTCATGCACGGTGCTGCGACCGACAACAAGGCCACTCTCTTCGCTCGGGGCTACGACGCAGTGATCGATCCTCTCTTCCACAACGGCAGCTGGGTCGATGTCGCCAACACCGCCGACACGTCGGACCCGCCGACGGCCGAGAGCGAGTTCCAGGAGGCGTACACGGCGCACCCGAACATCAATGCTGCCTTGATCCCAAATGACGAGACTGGCGCGCCGATCATCAAGTACCTCCAGACTCTCCATTTAGCCCCCAGGACCTTCCCAACCACAGGCCAGGATGCGACCCTCGCGGGCCTCGACAACGTCCTGGCCGGGTACCAGTGCGGGACGGTCTACAAGCCCATCTACCTCGAGGCCGAAGCAGCGTCCGCTCTCGCGCTGTACCTGAGGGCCGGGCAGAAGCCGCCGTCCAACCTGGTAAACGGTACGACGGCCGACACCTCGACCGGAACCGCGGTCAAGTCGGTCCTGCTCGAGCCCGAATGGGTCACCGCAGCCAACATCGCCAAGACCATCATCAAGGACAACTTCGTACCGGCATCGAAGCTCTGCGCCGGATCGTTCGCGTCTGACTGCACCACAGCGGGAATCACGCCCTAGTTCAGGCAGGCCCCGAGTGATCGCGTAGGGTGGGAGCAGTGAACGCAGCGCTGTCCGAGGTGCAAGGACGCGCCCGTCCGGTCATCGAGCACGTGACACCGCAGGTCGACTCGGGCCGGTTCCCTGCCAAACGTGAGGCAGGAGACCTCGTCGTCGTCGAGGCGGATGTGTTCGTCGACGGGCACGACGAGCTGGCGTGCGACGTCCTGTGGCGCCGCGAGAACGACGACGTCTGGCGGGCCGAGCCCATGGTGCCGCTCGTGAACGACCGTTGGCGCGGTGCTTTCCCGGCGGAGGACCAGGGGCGCTACTTGTTCCGCGTCAGGGCGACGGTGGACCACTACGGCACGTGGTTGCGCGACGTCCGTATCAAGTCGGAGGCGGGCCAGGACCTCACGGTCGAGCTCCTCGTCGGCGCGGGGCTCCTGACTCAGGCCGCGACGCGCGCCAAGGGGCGCGCCAAGACAAGGCTCGAAGGCGTCGCGAAGCAGCTCGCGGCGGCCTCAGAAGAGGTGGCCGGGGCAGGGTTGACCGGGGCGGGCTTGACCGGGGCAGGGGTGGCCGGCGCGGACTTGGCCGGGGCAGCGGTGCCCGGCGCGGACTTGGCCGGGGCAGGGTTGGCCGGGGCGGGCTTGACCGGGGCACGGGTGGCCGGCGCGGACTTGGCCGGGGCAGGGTTGGCCGGGGCGGGCTTGACCGGGGCGGCTTTGGCCGGGGCAGCGGTGCCCGGCGCATCCCCGGAAGGGCTCGCGGGTGCCCCCGCAGCCGCGCTCGAGGCTGCCGCCGCCGAGCAGGTCCTGTCCCTCGTTCGCGGCAACCCGGACTTGGGTCCGGGGGTCACCTCGGACGAGCTCGCCGTCGTCGCCGACCGGCTCAAGGCCCGCTACAGCTCCTGGTACGAGATGTTCCCGCGCTCGGCTTCCCGCGAGCCGGGGCGACACGGGACCTTCGGTGACGTGAGGGCCCGGCTCCCATACGTGTCGAAGCTGGGCTTCGACGTCCTGTACTTGCCGCCGGTGCATCCGATCGGCCGGACCAACCGCAAAGGGCGCGACGGCGCGCGCGTGGCGGGAGGTGACGATCCGGGCAGCCCGTGGGCCATCGGAGGGCCCGAGGGCGGGCACACCGCGTTGCACCCGCAGCTCGGGACGTTCGAGGAATTCGAGGGAATGGTTCGCGAAGCGGCTCGATTGGGCATAGAAGTGGCCTTGGACCTGGCATTCCAATGCTCGCCGGACCACCCGTGGGTCAAGGAGCACCCTGAGTGGTTCAGGTGGCTGCCCGACGGTACCGTGCGCTACGCGGAGAACCCTCCGAAGCGCTACGAGGACATCTACCCGATCTACTTCGAGACTCAGCAGTGGAGCGAGCTGTGGGTGGAGCTGCTCGACGTGGTGCGGTTCTGGGTGCGGCACGGGATCCGGATCTTCCGCGTGGACAACCCGCATACGAAGCCGCTGCGCTTCTGGGAGTGGCTGATCGCAGAGGTGCAGGCGGAGCACCCCGAAGTGCTCTTCCTCGCGGAGGCGTTCACCCGCCCCAAGGTGATGCACCACCTGGCGAAGGCCGGCTTCACCCAGTCCTATACCTACTTCGCTTGGCGCAACACGAAGCGAGAGCTCGAGGAGTACCTGACCGAGTTGCACTCGACCGAGGTCGCCGATTTCTTCCGGCCCAATTTCTGGCCCAACACACCCGACATCGTCACCGAGGTCCTGCAGAGAGGAGAGCGGGCGACGTTCATGGCTCGGCTGGTGCTGGCCGCGACCTCGGCAGCAAGCTACGGGATCTACGGCCCCGTCTACGAGCTGTGCGAGCACGAGCCGCGTACGGTCGGGTCCGAGGAGTACCTGCACTCCGAGAAGTACGAGATCCGCCACTTCGACCTGGAGACTGAAAGCTCGCTTGCGGGGTTCGTGGCCAGAGTCAACGAAGTCCGCAGCGAGAACCTCGTGCTCCAGCACGACCGCAACCTGCTCCTCTGCCAAGTCGACAACGACCAGCTGATCTCGTACGCGCGCGGCGCCCCGGCGATCGTCCCCTCACCGACCAGTGAGCTCGACGCGAGGTCCTTGGTAGTCGTCGTCAACCTCGACCCGCACAACCGCCAGTCGGGGTGGGTAGAGATCGACTTGGCCGGGCTCGGACTCGACCCGGCGAGCACGTACGAAGCGCACGACCTTCTCACGGGTGCGAGCTACACCTGGCAGGGGCCGCGCAACTTCGTGGTCCTCGATCCGGACGTAGTACCGGCCCACATCCTCCGCCTCGGTGCGCCGTGACCCAGGCCCTCTCGAAGGCGCCCGCCTCGGTCGCGATCGGCTCGGACGTCGAGCGCTGGTACAAGGACGCGGTCATCTACGAGCTGCACGTGCGCGCCTTCCAGGACAGCGACGCCGACGGCATCGGGGACTTCCGAGGCCTGGTCACCAGGCTCGACTACCTCTCCGAGCTCGGAGTGAACGCGCTCTGGCTGCTCCCGTTCTACCCGTCGCCGCTTCGTGACGACGGCTACGACATCTCCGACTACAGGCACATCCATCCCTCTTACGGCTCGCTCAGGGACTTTCGCACCTTCCTGCGCGAGGCACACCGCCGTGGGTTGCGCGTCATCACGGAGCTGGTGCTCGCCCACACCTCCGACGAGCACCCCTGGTTCGCCAGGGCCCGGCGCGCGGCCCCGGAGAGCGTTCAGCGCGACTACTACCTCTGGAGCGACACGCCTGACCGATTCAGCGACGCCAGGGTCATCTTCAAGGACTTCGAGAGCTCCAACTGGACCTACGACTCCGTCGCCGGCGCGTACTTCTGGCACCGCTTCTACTCCCACCAGCCGAGCCTCAACTACGACAATCCCGCTGTGCGCTCCGAGATGCTCGACGTCGTCGACTACTGGCTGGAGATGGGCGTCGACGGGCTCCGCCTCGACGCGGTCCCTTACCTGTACGCGCGTGAGGGGACCACCTGCGAGAACCTGCCCGAGACGTTCGCGTTCCTCCGCGAGCTGCGTGCCCACATCGACGAGAGGTTCACCGGGCGCATGCTGCTCGCCGAGGCCAACCAGTGGCCCGAGGACGCGGTCGAGTACATGGGAGAGGGCGACGTCTGCCACATGGCGTTCCACTTCCCCCTCATGCCGAGGATGTTCATGGCGGCGCGCCAGGAGGACCGCTTCCCAGTCGTCGACATCGTGGCAGAGACCCCGGCGCTCCCGGCCGACTGCCAGTGGGCGCTCTTCCTGCGCAACCACGATGAGCTGACCCTGGAGATGGTCACCGACGAGGAGCGCGACTACATGTATCGCGTCTACGCGCAGGATCCCCAGGCGCGCCTCAACGTCGGTATTCGCCGCCGGCTGGCCCCGCTGCTCGGCAACGACCGCGCTCTGATAGAGCTCATGAACGGCCTGCTCTGCTCCCTGCCGGGCACGCCGATCATCTACTACGGCGACGAGATCGGGATGGGGGACAACATCTATCTCGGCGACCGCAACGGGGTTCGCACGCCGATGCAGTGGGGGGGCGACCGCAATGCCGGGTTCTCCAGGGCCAACCCGCAGCGGCTCTACCTGCCCGTCGTGATCGACCCCGGCTACCACGCGCAGGCCGTGAACGTCGAGGCGCAACAGGAGAATCCGAGCTCTCTGCTTTGGTGGATGAGGCGGCTGCTCGCGGTGCGCGCCAAGTACCGGGCGTTCTCACGCGGCACTCTGCAGATGCTCCTTCCCGACAACCGCAAGGTGCTGGCGTTCATGCGCTGCTACGAGGACGAGCGCATCCTCGTCGTGGCCAACCTCTCGCGTTACGCGCAAGCGGTCGAGCTGGACCTCTCCGAGTACCGTGGCTCGCTGCCGGTGGAGCTCTTCGGTGCGACCGAGTTCCCGGCGGTCGGCGAGCTGCCCTACTTCGTGACCCTCGGCCCGCACGGCTTCTACTGGTTCTCCCTCGAGGCGCCCGACTCTGCGCATCCTGCCCGGCGAGGCCGGATCACGGTGCAGGGGTCCTGGGACGATGTCTTCTCCGGCCGCCCCCTCATGGAGCTGGAGGATCTGCTGCCCGGATGGCTCGCCGAACAACGATGGTTCTCTGGCAAGGCGGGTCGGATCAAGACCACCGAGATCTTCGAGGCCGTCCCCGTCCATGCCGGCACCACCAGCGCCACGGACGTCCCGCCTCGCAACGACGAGGCGGTGGCGCAGCTCGCGCTGGCAGGGGTGGAGCTCGCGGACGGCACGATGGCCACCTATGTGATCCCGATGGCGTTCGCCGCCGGCTCGAGAGCCGAGGAGCTCGTCCGCTGGCACCCGGAGGCCGTCATAGCCGAGCTGCGCGTGGAAGGCCCTGCCGGCTCGAGCCGCGCGGGCTCGGACCCCGCCGGCCCCTCCTTCTCGGATGCCGACGGGGTGCTCTTCGACGCGGTGTGGGACCCCGCATTCGCGAGGGTCCTCGTCGCCTCCATCGCGCGACGTCGTCACCTGAGGGGCCACGCGGGGCGGTTGGTGGGGGTGCCCGCGCCGGCGCTGCGCCGGCTGGCCTCGGGACTCTCCGAGCTGGATCCGGCGCCGATGTCCGCGGAGCAGAGCAACACCTCGATCGCCTTCGGCGGCCGCCTCATCGCCAAGGTCCTGCGACGGGTCGAGCCCGGCATCAATCCGGCGGTCGAGATGGGCAGGTTTCTGGGCGAGAGAGCACGTTTGCGCCACACCTCGCTGGTTGGCGGGTCGCTCGAGTACCGGCCCGAGGGTCTGGGGCGCGATCCGATATGCCTCGTGACCCTCGAGCAGTTCGTGCCCAACGAGAGCGACGGGTGGAGCCACGTCGTCGACGGCCTCGCGCACTCGCTCGAGGAGACTCTCGCCGCGGCGTCCGGGGCCGAGATGGGTCCCTTACCGCCCGCGCGTCTCGTGGAATGCGCCGACTTCGCCGCCAAGCGAGCGGGCGAGCGTGCCCTGACCGAGGCAGCCGAGATGCTCGTGGGCCCGCAGCTCGAGTGGGCGTCCCTGCTCGGCAGGCGCACGGCCGAGCTCCACCTGGCTCTCGCCTCCGACAAGGACGACCCCGACTTCGCTCCCGAGCCCCTCACCGCAATCGACCGCCAGTCGATGTCGCACGGCGCTCGATCGAGCGCGAAGCGCGCCTTTCGCCTCGTGCGGCCGCTCGCGGAGCGCTCGGCGGCGGTCCAGGAGGTGCTCGAGCGCGACGACGAGGTAATGAGGCGGCTCCAGTTGCTCGTGGCCCAGCGTGTACGCGCCTCGCGCATCCGTTGCCACGGCGACTACCACCTGGGTCAGGTGCTGTGGACAGGGAAGGACTTCGTGATCGTCGACTTCGAGGGGGAGCCGGCCCGCTCGCTCGGGCAGCGGCGCCTCAAACGACCGGCGCTGGTCGACGTCGCGGGGATGATCAGGTCCTTCCACTACGCGGCGCGCGCCGCAGCGTTGCAGCTGAACGTGAGCCCCTCGGTCGCCGACGACCATGTGGATCTCGAGCCGTGGCTTCTCCTGTGGTACCGCACGGTGAGCGGCACGTTCCTATCCTCGTACCTCGAGTCGGCATCAGGCGCACCCTTCCTCCCCGACGGGCGCGACGAGCTCGGTGCGCTGCTCGACTTCCTGCTGCTCGAGAAGGCTGTCTACGAGCTGGGCTACGAGGCCAACAGCCGACCGGACTGGGTCGAGATACCCGCCAGGGGGATCCTCGACCTCCTCGAAGGTGGAACTTGAAGAAAGCCCTGCAGGCCCTGCAAGCCCCGCGGGCCCTGCATGCCCCGCATGCCGTACGAGCCCCGTTGCGCGTGCTCGCGAGGCAACTCGGGGTCGCGACCGGCTACACGGGCACCGACGGGCGCCGCCACCGTGCCTCGGAAGAGGTGTTGATGGCCGTGCTCGGCGCTCTCGGTGCGCAGATGGGAAGGCCCGAGGACGCCTCCCAATGGCTCGAGCTGCTCGAGGCCCGAAGGGCGCGCCAGGTGCTCGAGCCAGTCGTCTCCCACCGGCTCGGCAGTCCGTTCACCGCAGCGCTCCGGCTGCCCGCCGAGCTCGACCCGGCGCGGACTTGGGTGACGCTGCGACGCGAGCAAGGGGAGACCAGCCGCTACAAGCTGAGCGAGCTCGGCCGTCTCGAAGACGGCGCTGGGCTGGCGACTTCCGGCTCCCGCGGCCCCGACGGCTCTCACGGTCCCGCCGGCTCTCACGGTCCCGCCGGCTCTCACGGTCCCGCCGGCTCTCACGGTCCCGCCGGCTCTCACGGCCCCGACGGCTCTCACGGTCCCGCCGGCTCTCACGGTCCCGCCGGCTCCGTCAGGTCTCTGCGCGTGCGCCTTCCCGACGTGGACCTGGGTTACCACCACCTCGAGGTCGAGGGACCGGGGGTAGATGGGTCGGCCCTCGTGATCTGCGCGCCTCGACGCGCGCCGCGCCCCGCTCGCGAGTGGGGCGGCTTTATGGCCCTGCACGCCCTTCGCACCCGCTCGGACTGGGGGGTCGGGTCCTTTCGCGACCTGGGCAAGCTCGGGTCCTGGTTGAGGAGCATGGGCAGCGGCTTCGTTGGCACCCTCCCGTTGTCGGCGGTCTTCTGCGACGTTCCTTTCGCGGATCCGAGCCCCTACATGCCGGCGAGCCGCCTCGCATGGAACGAGGCGTACGTCGACGTCGAGCGGCTCCCGGAGCTGGTCGGGTGCTCGGAGGACGCCCTGCCCGATCCCGGGCTGCGCGATAGGGCGTCCGGGACGCTGCGTGCAGACCCGCAGGCGGTGACTCTGGCAAAGCACAAAGTGCTTGAGCGGTTGCGGCCCTCGCGGCGATCGGGTTTCGAGTCGTTCGTGAAGAGCAGGCCGGAGCTCGTCGCGTACGCGCGCTTTCGATCGCGCTGCGCGGCGGAGCAGAGACCGTTCTGGGAGTGGGACGGGCAGGCCTCGGCCTCATCGGCCCGCGATTCGTCAGGTGGCACGGGCCCTGCCCTCGACGCCCCGGCCCTCGACGCCCCGGCCGACGACACCGCCCTCGACGACACTGCGTTCGTGCATCTGTACGCCCAGTGGCTGGCAGACGAGCAGCTGTCGTGTGCGCGTTCTGCCTCCGGCGGCCTCTACCTGGACCTGCCGGTCGGTGTCCACCCGGCAGGCTTCGACCCGTGGTGGGAGCCCGAGTCCTTCGCCGGCGGCGTGTCCGGCGGAGCGCCCCCCGACGACTTCTTCGCCGGTGGGCAGGTGTGGGGTTTTCCACCCCTTCACCCGGAGGGGCTTCGCGAGCAGGGTTACAGATACTTCGTCTCGGCTCTTCGTCACGTCATGCGACACGCCACGATCCTCCGCGTGGACCACGTTGCTGGCCTCCACCGCATGTACTGGGTACCAGACGGCGCAGACGCGTCAGAGGGTGCCTATGTGCGCTACCACTCCGACGAGCTGCACGCGGTGCTCTGCCTGGAGGCCCACCGGTCCGGGACAGCGGTAGTAGGCGAGGACCTGGGCACCGTCCCCGGCGAGGTGCGCAAGGCGATGGAACGCGACGGGCTGGCGCGATCGTTCGTGATCCAGTTCGCGGCCGACAAGGACGATCCCTTGCCAGAACCGCCCGAGGATTCGCTCGCCACGATCGGCACCCACGACCTTCCGACGTTCGCGGGGTTCTGGCGGGGGCTCGACCTCGAGGAGCGGTACCGCGGCCACGACGAGGCCCTCGTGCGCGCCGAGAGCGACCGGGCAGCTTGGCGGGCGGCGGTGGTCAGGGAGCTCGGGGAAGGTCCTGAAGAGCCTGCGTCGGAATTGACTGCATTCTCGGGCTGTCTCGCCCACCTGGCGGCGAGCCCCGCGCGCCTCGTCATGGTCGACCTGGAGGACCTGTGGTCCGAGACCGAGCCCCAAAACCGGCCCGGTACCGGGCCCGAAGCCGGCAACTTTCTCCGCCGGGCGCGCCGCACCCTCGAGGATCTGGAGGAGGACGCCGGCGCTGCCGAGCTCCTCGCAAACGTGAACCGCCTGCGGAATTGCACGGGAGGTAACCGATGACACCTGGCCGAAGCCGGAGCGCCGGCGGCCCCATCGCAGAGCACGGGAGAGAGCAGAAGGGAAAGCAAAAGCGAGGGCGCATGGGAGAGCCCAAGGGAGAGCAAAAAGCAGAGTACAAGGACGTCACCCTGCTATCCGACGACGACCTCTACCTCTTCAACGAGGGCTCCCACCGGAGCTTGGCGTCCAAGCTCGGCGCCCACGTCGTGGACGACGCGGCGCTGGCCGGCACCTACTTCGCCGTATGGGCGCCGAGCGCTGCGTCTGTGAGCGTGGTGGGCGACTTCAACGGGTGGGACTCCGAGGTGCATCCCCTTCGCGAACGCGGGGTGTCGGGAATCTGGGAGGGAACGATCCCGTCGGCGAGGCCCGGTCACATCTACAAGTACGAGATCGAGACCCAAAGCGGAGCCCGACTCCAGAAGGCCGACCCCTTCGCGTTCTGCTGCGAGGAGCCGCCGCGCACCGGATCGGTGATCTGGCCGCTCGACTACCAGTGGGGGGACGGTGAGTGGATGGCGGCGCGCGCGCAGCGCAATACCCTCGGTTCGCCGGTCTCGGTATACGAGGTGCACCTGGGCTCGTGGATCCGCGACCCCCGCGACCCCGGGCGTCTACTGGGTTACAGGGAGATCGCTCCGCGACTCGTGGAGCACGTGCTCGACGCCGGGTTCACCCACGTGGAGCTGATGCCGATCATGGAGCACCCCTTCTATGGGTCCTGGGGATACCAGGTGACCGGCTACTTCGCTCCCTCGAGCCGCTACGGCAAACCGCAGGACCTCATGGCGATGATCGACGAGCTGCACCGTGCAGGGATCGGCGTCTTCCTCGACTGGGTGCCCTCTCACTTCCCGAGCGACGCCTTCGCGCTCGGCGGCTTCGACGGCACCAACCTCTACGAGCACGCAGACCCGCGCCTAGGCATCCAGCCGGACTGGGACAGCCTTGTGTTCAACTACGGGCGGCACGAGGTCCGCAGCTTCCTGGCCTCGTGTGCCGAACACTGGCTCACCCGGTACCACGCCGACGGTCTGCGCTTCGACGCGGTCGCATCGATGCTCTACCGCGACTACTCACGTAAGCCCGGCGAGTGGCTACCCAACCAGTACGGCGGGCGCGAGAACATCGAGGCGATCGACTTCCTGCGAGGCCTCAATACCGGCATCTACGCCGACCACCCCGACGTCCAGACAGTGGCCGAGGAGTCGACCGCCTGGCCGGGGGTGTCGCGCCCCGTCGATGTCGGCGGGCTCGGCTTCGGTCTCAAGTGGGACATGGGATGGATGCACGACACCCTGGAGTACGTCGGACGCGACCCGATCCACCGGAGATGGCACTACGACCAGCTCACCTTCCGCGCCGTGTACGCCTTCACCGAGAACTTCATGCTCCCGCTCTCCCACGACGAGGTGACCCACGGCAAGGGATCGCTGCTGGAGAAGATGCCGGGAGACGACTGGCAGAAGTTCGCCAACCTCCGGCTGCTGCTCGGCTACCAGTACACGCTCCCGGGAAAGAAGCTGCTGTTTATGGGGTCGGAATTCGGCCAGCGCCGAGAGTGGGACCACGACACCTCCCTCGACTGGCACCTCCTCGACCATCCGTCCCACTCGGGCCTGTATCGCTTCGTCCGCGACCTCAACTCGCTCTACCGCTCGACGCCTGCGCTCCACGAGCTCGACTGCGAGCCCGGAGGGTTCGAGTGGGTTATCGGGGACGACGCGGCCAATTCAGTGGTCGGGTTCCTCCGCTGGGGACGGAGCGAGGGGGCGCCGCCCGTGCTCGTCGTGTGCAACTTCACGCCCGTGGCCCGTACGTCGATAGCGGTGCGCGTGCCGGCCGGTGGCCGCTGGCGCGAGCGGCTGAACAGCGACGCAACTGAGTACGGCGGAAGCGGCGTCGGCAACCTCGGCGAGATCGCCGCGCAGCCGGTGACGTGGGAGGGAGGACCGAGCTTGGCCTACGTGACGGCGCCGCCTCTCGCGGTGGTCGTGCTCGAGCCCGCCGGCTGATGCGCGTCTGGCCCGGCAGCCCCTTCCCCCTGGGGGCGACGTGGGACGGGGAGGGGGTCAACTTCGCGCTCTTCTCGGAGCACGCCACCGGCGTGGAGCTGTGCCTCTTCGACTCCGCCTCGGACGAGAAGCCCTCCACCACGGTCCCCATGCCGTCTGCGACCGACCGCGTGTGGCACTGCTACTTGCCCGACGCCCGCCCCGGCACTCTCTACGGGTACCGAGTCGAGGGTCCCTACACCCCCGACGAGGGTCATCGCTTCAATCCCGCCAAGCTCCTCCTCGACCCGTACGCCAAGGCCACGAGTGGCACCTTCCGCTGGTCCGACGAGCTCTATGGCTACAAGGTCGGCGATCCGGCTCGCGACGCCTCTTTCGACGACCGCGACTCGACCGCCTCGATGCCCCGCTGCATGGTGGTGGACCAGGCCTTCACCTGGGGGGACGACAGGCGACCCCATACCCCTTGGAACCACACGATCGTCTACGAGTGCCACGTCCGTGGGATGACGATGTGGCATCCCGGCGTGCCGGATCACCTGCGCGGCACGTACCTGGGACTCTCCTCCGATGCCGTCGTCAACCACCTGCTGTCCCTGGGCGTGACAGCACTTGAGCTCATGCCGGTGCACCAGTTCATCTCCGAGCGTGAGCTGGTGGACGGCGGGCTCACGAACTATTGGGGTTACAACTCGATCGCGTTCTTCTCACCGCACGCCGATTACGCCACCGGGCATCTCGGTGAGCAGGTCAGCGAGTTCAAGTCGATGGTGAAGACACTCCACCGTGCCGGGCTCGAGGTGATCCTCGACGTCGTGTACAACCACACCGCCGAGGGCAACGAGATGGGCCCGACCATCTCACTGCGCGGGATCGACAACAGCGTTTACTACAGACTCGATCCGGAGCATCCTCGCACCCACGTCGACTACACCGGCACTGGCAACACGCTCAACATCGTCCACCCGAGAGCCATGGCCCTCGTGATGGACAGCCTCCGCTACTGGGTCACCGACATGCACGTGGACGGGTTCCGCTTCGACCTCGCCCCTGTGCTCATCCGTGGCATCGAGGACAAGCGAAGCTCGTTCTTCGAGATCGTCCAGCAGGACCCGGTCCTCTCCCAGGTCAAACTCATTGCGGAGCCCTGGGACGTCGGCCCGGGTGGCTACCGGCTCGGCGGCTTCCCGCAGGGTTGGGCCGAATGGAACGGAGCGTTTCGCGACTGCGTCCGCCGGTTCTGGCGCGGTGACCCCGGCCAGGTCCCAGAGCTCGCCTCCCGTCTCACGGGTTCGAGCGACATCTACGCGCCGAGCGGGCGGAGCACCTATGCGAGCGTCAACTTCGTGACCTGTCACGACGGCTTCACCCTGAGCGACGTGGTGGGTTTCGACCACAAGCACAACGAGGCCAACGGGCACCACAACACCGACGGCACAGACGAGAACTTCTCGAGCAACTGGGGCGTCGAGGGGCCTTCGGAGTCGGTTCGCGTTCAACGGTTGAGAGACCGCATCAAGCGCAACATGCTCGCCACCGTCTTCTTCTCTCAGGGAGTGCGCATGCTCCTGTCGGGAGACGAGATCGGCCACAGTCGCCAGGGCAACAACAACGCCTACTGCCAGGACAACGGGCTCAACTGGCTCAACTGGGACCTGGACGACGCCGCATCGGGGCTGCTCTCGTTCACACGGGAGCTGACGGCGATCGTCCGTGCCAACCCCGTCCTCCGCCGCCGTGCCTTCTTCACCGGGAGCCCGATCTCGCCCATAGGCATGCGGGACCTGACTTGGGTCCGGCCCGACGGGCAGGAGATGACCGAACGGGAATGGTCCGACCCCGACACACGCTCCATCGGCATGCTCCTATCGGGCCGGGCGGCGGACGACGTCGACGAGCGCGGCACCACCGTCTACGGCGACACTCTGCTGCTGCTGCTCAATGGCGGGGCCCGGTCGAAGCTCTACACGCTGCCGCGTCTCGAGTGGCCGGGGATATGGGACCAGCTGCTCAACACCGCCCACCCGGGCCGGCGGCCGGTGAAGGCACCCACGGTCAACCTCACCGCGCACTCGGTCATCCTGCTGCGTCACCTCCAGCGAATCGAGGTGTAGCCAGAGGGTCAGCCGGGCAGCCTCAGGTGAGAACGCTGGGCGAGGTCGACGAGCCGGAGCCTGCGATGGAGGCGAACGAGACGGCTCCCTGGGGGGCGGCCTCGGAGACCGGCTGCCCGAAGTCGCTGAAGGCGATCGTGAACGAATTGGTCTGCCCGGAGGAAGTGCCGCGCTCGCTGTAGCTGACCGGAAGGTGAGTAGCGGCGGACACCTCGAGAGAGGCGGTGCCCTTGAGAGCGTCGGTCTGGCCGGCGATGGTGACGGGCGTGATCGCCCCGGTGACCTTCTGCAGCTTCCGGCCGCCGCCCGTGCTCGACGACAGGTGCTGCGGCTCGAGCGTGATGTTGTCGGTAAGAGCCTGGCCGGTGTTGACGGCCGCGTACACGGACCCGTAGGGCTGATCGGACGGGGAGAGGGAGATCCACTGGTTGGCGTGGGCTTGCGCGATCGCCGCCGTCACGCCGAGGTTCTCTTGCATCGCGAGGGCGTCGCCCTGGAAGTAGCACGCGGTGCCGACCACGAGGACCGTGAAGCTCGAAGCCCCGTTCTTGTCGTTGCTCGTGATCACCTGCTTGCCCGAATCGGCGCCGGCATCGCCGACCGTGGTCGAGTCACCTGAGGTGCCGGTCGATCGCGAGACGTAGTGGAAGCTCCCGGCGGCACGAGCGGCTGAAATTGCGCGCCGCAGGACGCTTCTCGCGGCGGGGGACACCGGTGCGGAGGACACCGGTCCGGAGGCAGGCGTCGAGGACGGGCTGCTGTGACCGCCGAACAAGGCCACGCCGCCGCCGGCGAGGAGCCCGACCACGAGCACGACGGCCACGACCGTCACCACGATCCGGCCCCTCTTCGAGCGGGGCCGGGACCCGCCGTCGAGGTCGCCCGACGCGAGCCCGGCCGTCTCGTAGCCCGTGTAGCTCCCGTATCCCGGGTATCCCGTGTAGCCCGCGGGCGGTGGTGGGTAGCCCGGCTGTGGGTAGCCCGGCTGGCCCGGGTAACCGGCTGGCGGCTGCGGCGGGTAGCCAGGCTGTGGAGACCCCGCCTGTCCCGGGTAGCCGGCGGGCGGCTGCGGGTAGCCCGGCTGCGGGTAGCCCGGCTGGCCCGGGTAACCGGTGGGCGGTTGCGGAGGGTAACCGGTGGGCGGTTGCGGGTAGCCGGGGTGAGGCGATGGGTAGCCGGGGTGAGGCGGTGGATAGCCCGGCTGTGGCGGCGGGTACCCGGCGGGCGGCTGCGGGTAGCCGGGCTGCGGTTGGGCGAAGCCCGGATGTGGGGGCGGGTAGCCGGGCTGGGGCCCGCCCGGTTGCTGGTACTCGCCCGTTCGAGACGGGTCGTCGTCGCTTGCTTCCGGGGTGCCCGGCTCGATCTCTGCGCTCCAGCTCGGGGCCGGCGAGTCCTGGTCGCCGTGCTCTTCGTCTTGCTCCGGCACCGGGTCAGACTACGTCCGGCCCACCTGCATCGGTCCGCGGCCCTTCAGTGCCCCCGCCCTCACCCATGCTCGTGTGCGGAGCTCTTGCACCGAGGGCCGCTGCGGCGCGCAGGTGCTCCGCCAGCTCGCCCGAACGGGCGTGGGCGTTCGCGCCGCTCGTGGACGGCATCAGGTAGACGGGCCGCCCTCCGATCGTCTGCGGTTGCGGCCCCGCCTGGGCTCGGGGGTCGACGGCCGCACGCCATCCCGACAGCCCCACCATGCAAAGAACGCGGGGCCCGAGCCACCGGGCCACAAGCTCGACGCGTGCCATGCCTTCGCGGTACTCGGAGGGAGTCAACTCGGCCGCCCTCGAGGTCGGCTTCTTCACGAGGTCGGTCATGCCGATCCCACGCGTATGGAGAGCGTGCATCGGGTCGCGATCGCGCGTGACCAGCCCGGCGGACAGTGCCGCCGGCCAGAAGCGGTTGCCAGGGCGCGCGAAACCGACTCCGGCGTCCGCCGCGAAGAGGCTGGGGTTGAGCCCCACCACGAGGAGCCTCATGTCCGCTCCCACGTAGTCGGGAAGAGTGCGCAACCTGACCGCTCGGACCCTCACGACGTCGCCGTCCACCCTCATCCTCTCGACGTCGAAACCCGCTCCTGTGAGCACCTCGCACAAGTGGTCGGGTCTCCAGGCGCAGAAGAAGCGTCCGCCGACATCGTCGGTCGGGAGCGCATCGCCCTCGTACTCGCCGGCGAGCACCTGTAGGTCGACCGGCGCACCCACCACGAGCGTCCGGTGCAGGTCGGCCAGGGCGGCAGGGAGCCTCACCCCGGGCAGGTGCAGGTAGCTCATGTTCGCCCAGCCTCCGTAGAGGCTCCGGCTCTTGAACGGGAGCGCCTCGAGATCGCCCTGCACGAGGGTGGCGTCGGGCGCGACCGCGCGGCACTGTTCGAGCATGGCGCGCGCAGCGTCGATGCCGATCGCCGGCTGTCCGATGTCCGATATGTACCGACCCGCTCCGCAGCCGAGGTCGACGCGTGGAGGTCCGTGCCCGTGCTCGGCTCTCGGCTCACCACGAGGCCCAGGCCCTGCCTCCGCGATCGGTCCGGCCCCCTCGACGCCAAGTTGCGCCGCCAGCTGGGCTACGAGCTTTGCGAACGCCTTCGCATGTGCGCGGCGCACCGGCCGGCGACGCGCCGCCCACGCGGTTCCCCGCGCCTCGTAGACATCGACAGTCGCCTTCTCCATGCCCCCGATGTCCTCTCGCGACTTCTGCCTCGGCCCTACCCCGACGGGGCCCGTCTTGCGCCAGGCATGCCCGGGGCCTACTCGGCGAGACCGACCGGCGATCCGTCGACGATCTGGTCGAGGTACTCGGAGAGCCCGTAGCCGGCGCGCCCGTCGTCGAGGGTCCACTTGGTGAGGCCCTCGGAGATCCTCGTTAGCAGCTCGGCGCCGGAGGCGTCACGTCTGCGGTTGCGTAGTGGCACCAGATTGAGCACCTGGCCGCGTACGCTCCAGCTCTGCTCGCCGGAGCTCAGCTTCGCCTCGAGCGAAGTGTGGTAACTCTCCTCGTCCCACGTCGAGCTGATGCGGAAGTCGTCGCAGAGGTGCATCTTGCCGTCGTCCCACACGAACCCGGCGCGCACTCCATTCCCGTCGCGTCGTGCGATGCGCGAGCCCATGAAGCCGAAGTCGGCGCCGAAGTTGGCCGTGAGCCACCTGTAGTAAAAGGGAGCCTGCCAGTAGCGAGGCCCCCAGCTGTGGTCGCGAAGGCCGTAGCCGTGAAGCTCGAAGCGATCATCTCCGACAGATACCGAACCCGTGGCTTCAACCAACTGCTCGTAGTGGCCACGGGCGAATTCCTCTCCCGGCCGCTCGGCCGGAGCCTCCGGTTCTCCGCCGAACATCGTGGACCTGCCCGCGTAGGTCAGCTCCACCGTGCAGTCCACGTGCGGGTTCGTGGTGAACGCCACGCGCGGATCGGCCATTTGCCGGGGCTCCTCGAGTAGCACCACCGGTCCGGCGTAGCTCACCCGCAGCTCTTCGAAGGGCTCTACCACCGAGAAGCGCATCCCTGCCGCGTCGAACGCGTCG
>DATKIB010000015.1:0-17419 GCA_035509915.1 Acidimicrobiales bacterium
TGGGCTCGGAGATCCTCGAGGTCATCGCAGCGGCCCAGGACCAGGCGCCCGAACCGGTCCCGGCTCGGCCAAAGGACAGGGCGCAGGCCGAAGCAGCGTGGCCACAGGACCGCTGAGAAGAGCTCGTTAAATCGCGAGCCCGATTGGCGCTCGCTCCTAGCGGGCCTTGGCGAGGAACAGCTCGGTCTCCACGACCACACGAGTCACCCGGCCCGCACCGACGAGACCGGCGGAATCCGTGGCGGACACCGTGAACACGAGGCGCCTGCCCTCGATCCGCTCGAGCACAGCCTCGGCCGTCACCTTGGACCCGACGCAGACGGGAGCCAGGTGGTCGACCTGCACCCTCACCCCGACCGAGGTGCGACCCTCGGGGAGCGCGCCGGTCACCGCCAGGCAGGTCGCCTCCTCGCAGAGGGCGATGAGCCGCGGGGTGGCCAGCACCCCGACGTCGCCAGAGCGCATGGCGAGGGCAGTGTCCTGATCGCTCACCACCAACGAGGTGGTCGCGCTCAGGCCTGGTTCGAGTAGCACGCCGGTACCATAGAAAACTGCGGACCCCCGGGCCAGGTAGCAGCCGGCCTTCGAGCCCAGAAAGGCAGGCCTCCTTGTCGACCGATTCCACGCCCTCTGCTTCGGTGCTCGTCGAAACCCCTGTGCTCGAACGAGCCCTCGGCGCCGCGCTCGCCAACGGTGCGCAGTTCGCAGAGATCTTCGCCGAGGACCGAAGGGGCACCGCGGCCACCTTGGACGACCGGAGGATCGAGGAGCTGTCCTCGGGGCGCGACCGGGGCGCGGGGGTGCGGGTGGTGGTCGGGGAGACGACCGGCTACGCCCACACGTCGGACATCTCCGAAGCCGGGCTCCTCGCGGCGGCCGAGGCGGCCGCAGCGGTCGCTCGCGGCGGTGGCAGCACGCGCACGGTCGATCTCGACTCGCGCCCCGCAACTGACCGCCCCGGTCAGGCGGGCAAGGCCCACCCGACTGTCGAGATACTCCCCGAGGAGGTGGGGAAGGCGCGCAAGATCGAGCTGCTCGAGCGCGCCGACGAGGCGGCGCGCTCCTCTGGAGCCGCGATCTCCCAGGTGTCAGCCTCCTACGGCGACAGCCGCCGCCGCATCCTCGTGGCGAACAGCGAGGGGGTGCTCGTCTCGGACGACCAGGTGCGGTCGCGCCTGTCGGTCTCGTGCGTGGCGGTCGGTGACACGGGCATGCAGACCGGATACGAGTCGGCCGCCTTCACGGTCGGGTTCGAGCTGTTCGACATGGTCGACGTCGAGGAAGTCTCCACGACCGCGGCGCGACGGGCGCTCACGAAGCTCTCCGCCCGTCCGGCGCCGAGCGGAGAGGTGGCGCTCGTGCTCGGGCGCGGCAGTGGCGGCATCCTCTTCCACGAGGCGTGCGGGCACGGGCTCGAGGCGGACCACATAGAGAAGGACGCCTCGGTGTTCGTGGGGCGCGTCGGCGAGCAGGTGGCTAGCCCGCTCGTCACGCTCGTCGACGACGGGACCATGGGGCCGGAGTGGGGAAGCTTCGTCTTCGACGACGAGGGACACGAGGCCAACCGCAACGTGCTGATCCAAGGCGGGGTCCTCACCGACTACATGTGGGACTACCTGAGGGCGCGAAAGCAGAAGAGGGCCTCCTCGGGCAACGGGCGTCGCCAGAGCTATCGCCACCTGCCGATGGTGAGGATGACCAACACGTTCCTCATGAACGGGGACTCGGACCCCGACGAGATCGTGGCCCAGACCCCGCACGGGGTGTACGTAGCGAAGCTCGGTGGAGGCCAGGTCAACACCGCGACCGGAGACTTCGTGTTCGGCACCACCGAGGCATACCTGATAGAGGACGGGCGCATCACCGAGCCGCTACGCGACGCGAACCTCATCGGCAACGGCCCCGAGGTGCTCCGCCGCATCGACGCGGTCGGCAACGACTTCTCCATGGGAGGACCGGGGACCTGCGGCAAGGACGGCCAGGGTGTGCCGGTCGGCACCGGCCAGCCGACGCTTCGCATCACCGCGGTCACGATCGGCGGGACCGCAGATGGCTGAGCCGGCTGCGAGCCGCGCCGCTGCGCGCACCGGGGACACCGAGCGCACAGAGGAGCTGCTCGAGCTCGCCTCGAAGGTCGCGGCACAGGCGCACGGGGGCGAGCAGCTCGAGGTCTACGTGTCGCGTGGCGTGGAGGTCGACGTGCGCGCCTACGAGGGGGAGATCGAGTCCCTGTCCTCTGCCTCCTCTGCGGGCGTGGGCGTGCGCGTGGTGCGAGGCGGCAGACAGGGGTTCGCGTACGCGGGGAGCATCGACGAGGACGTCGTCGCCGAGACGCTCGCCGAGGCCCGTGACAACTGCGAATTCGCCACCCCCGACGAGGTCGTCGGCCTCGCAGAGCCCGACGGGGTGGTGCCGGCGCACCTCGACCTGTGGGACGAGTCGGTGCCGAGCCTTCCGACCCTCACAAAGACGGAGCTCGCTCTCGAGCTCGAGAGCCGCGTGCGCGGATCCGACCCGAGGGTCCGCCAGGTCGCCTACTGCGACTACGGGGACGTGGCCTTCGAGTCGGCGGTGGCCTCCTCGACCGGGATCGCCGCTTCGGCGCGGCGCACGGTGTGCAGCCTCTCGGTCATGGCGATCGCCGGCGAGGGTGCCGATACCCAGACCGGGATGGGCTTCAGCGCTGGTCGCGGCATAGAGGACCTCGACCCGGCGCGCACCGCCACCGACGCCGTAGAGCGCGCCACCCGGATGCTCGGGGCCACGAAGGCACGCTCGGGGCGGTTCGCGGTCGTCCTCGACCCGAGGGTGACCTCGTCGCTGCTCGGGATCGTGTCCTCGGCGCTCTCGGGTGAGGCGGTGACGAAAGGCCGCTCGTTCTTCGCGGACCGCGTGGGCGAGACGGTCGGCGTCGGGGGGCTAGAGCTCGTGGACGATCCCACCGACGCGCGCGCCTTCGGCGCTTCCACCCACGACGCCGAGGGCCTGGCGTGCAGGCGCAACGTGCTCATCGAAGGAGGGGTGCTGCGCGGCTTCGTGTTCGACACGGTCGCGGCCCGGCGAGCGAAGACCGTGTCCACGGCCTCGGCCGTGCGAGGCGGGTACGCCTCCACCCCGGTGGCCGGGTGCCGGGCGTTGCTGCTCGCTCCGGGGGTGCTCGACACTGCGGGAGTGCGAGCAGCGGTAGGCGAGGGCCTCTACGTGCAGTCGATCACCGGAGTGCACTCGGGGGTGAACCCCGTGAGCGGCGACTTCTCGGTCGGGGCAGAGGGGCTCATGATCCGCGGCGGCGAGCTCGCAGAACCCGTGCGTGAGGTGACCATCGCCTCGACACTGCAGAGGATGCTCCAGTCGGTGCTCCACGTCGGCGGCGACGTCGAGTGGCTACCCGGGGTCGCGGCGGGCCAGAGCCTCGCGATCGGGGCCATGGCGCTCAGCGGCGCATAGCGAGGTCAGGAAGCCGCAGCGGCCTTCGAGCTGTCGGACGAGGACGAGGTCGACGATCCCGACTCGGACTTACCCGATTCCGACTTACCCGACTCGGACTTACCCGACTCGGACTTGCCCGACTCGGACTTGGCTGCGGAGGTGTCCTTGGCGGTGTCGCCGGAGCTCTTCTCGGCGCGCTCGGCCGACTTCGAGGTGCTGGAGGACTTGCGGCTGTCGGTCTTGTAGAAGCCGCTCCCCTTGAACACGACCCCGATCGAGCCGAACACCTTGCGAAGCGGCCCGCCGCACGCGGGGCAGGTCGCGAGCGGCTCGTCCCGGAATGACTGCACCACCTCGAGATGCTCCCCGCAGGAGGTGCAGGCGTACTCGTAGGTCGGCATCTCGGCCTGCTCCCTTCTCGCACCGTTCGCTTGCCGGGCCCTCGGTGCCAAGCCAGCGCCCAAACGCTGCGCCGGTCGTTGGCACTCGAGTGCTCCGAGTGCCAGTGTAGTCCCCGGAGGGCGCGAACGCCTCCCCTGCGAAGGTTCCGGCTCGCCGGCCGGGGCCGGCGCGCCGAGACGGCGTAGACTGCTCGCAATGTCCGACCGCAGCCTGATGCGCCTGGACCCCTTGAGCGGCGCCCGCATGGCGGAGGTGACCCCGAAGGAGCCGACGCACCGAAGGGCGCTCGCCCGATGTCGCGTGATGATGCTGCCGGAGACCACGGCGAAGGTCGCCAGCAACGCCATCACCAAGGGCGATGTGCTCGGCGCCGCTCGTATCGCCGGCATCCAGGCCGCCAAGCGGACCCCCGACCTCATCCCGATGTGTCACCCCCTTCTGGTGGGCGCGGTGCACGTCAACTTCACCTTCGGTGACGACTTCGTGGAGGTCGAGGCGCAGGTCGAGACCGTCGACCGCACCGGGGTGGAGATGGAGGCACTCACGGCGTGCGCCGTGGCGGCACTCACCATCTACGACATGTGCAAGTCGTCCGACCGCTCGATGAGCGTCGGGGACCTCGCCCTGTGGGAGAAGACGGGCGGGAGCTCGGGCATCTGGCGTCGCCCACTGGTCTGAGGCCGCCTTCGCCTCACCGAAGCGTAGAGGGTGTTCCTCCGACCCCTGCGGCCGGGTCCGGGATCAGCGGAGACGGAAGCGCTTCACGTGCTTCTTGCTGATGATCGTGAAGTCCTGAGACACGACGTTCGCCCCGAGCGGGTCCTCTGTCTGCTCAGGCTCGGCCTGAGCTGAGGGCACCGGACGCGGCTCCTCCGGGGTCGCGGCGAGGATCTCGGTCGCCATCGACGCCCTAGAAGGCACCGGGCCTGTGTCGGTTGGCTCCATCGGTTCTTCGTGCCATCCGGCGGGTTCGCCTCCGGGAATGGGCGGCGCCTCCTCCGGCAGCGCTGGCTCTTTCACCGTCAGCTGCGTGTCGAACGAGAGGGGAGGCAGGTCCGTGGCAACGTTGAAGGGACTCGCCTCCTCCTGCGGGCCGGACTCGGTGAGGGTGTCCTCGGCCCGTGCGCTCGCGCCTAGGTCCGGGACAGGCGGCGCCTCCTCCGGCAGGGCCGGCTCTGCCACCGTCAGCTCCGTGTCGAACGAGAGCGGGGGCAGGTCGCCGGGCTTGAAGGCCGTCCCTATCCCAGAGACCTTGGGCGACGCCGGCTCGGGCGCTGGCAGAGGAGGAGAGTCGACGGTCTGCGGCGGCGGCGACACCTGCACGTAGCTGAGCGGCTTGAGCGAGCTCGAAACCTGGGGGTTCTCGTCGGATCCCGCCCGGGCCTGAGCGGGAGGTGCGGGATGTGAGGTCCCACTCGCGGCGGCGCTCGGCGGAGGCGGCAGCAGGCTCGTTGGCGGAGGCGGAAGCGGACGAGTGGGGGGTTGGGGTAGCTCCGTCTCGGCGGAGCGCTCCTCGGATGCTTGCTCCTGGCGCGGTTGCGGCTCGGCTTCTTCGTCCTCGGCGGCCTGCTCGCCCGTCGGCTCTTCGGCTGGGGCAGGCTCCTCCGTCGCTGGTTCCTGAGTCGCCTCGGTTATCGCGTCCCCGGACGCTGTGTGCTCCTTGCGCGCGAATTCCTCGCCGAGGAGCGCATCGAGCGTCAGTGTCGAGGGGTCCATGATCCTGGCGGCGGCTTCGCCGAACTCGGCGGCGAGAAGCGCGTCCACGACGGCAGGGCTCATGTCGACGGCGCGCTCGGGAGCGAGCACGCGCACTCCTGACAGCGTGCCGCGCGACTCCTCTGCAGACGTAGGAACTGCGGCGACCCACTCTTCGGGCTCGGCGAGCGCAGCGACCAGCTCGTCCGGCTCAGGGATGGGCGGGGCAGCCTCCTCCAGTTCGGCGGCGGCCACTACAGGTCCAGTCGTCGCCTTCTCGGCCTCGGCCTTCTCGGCCTCCGCCTTCGCGGCCTCAGCCTTCTCGGCCTCTGCCCTCTCCGCCTCAGCCTTCGCGGCCTCCGCCTTCTCGGCTTCAGCCTTCTCCGCCTCAGCCTTCGCGGCCTCCGCCCTTGCGGCCTCAGCCTTCTCCGCCTCAGCCTTCGCGGCCTCCGCCCTTGCGGCCTCAGCCTTCGCGGCCTCCGCCCTTGCGGCCTCCGCCCTTGCGGCCTCAGCCTTCTCCGCCTCAGCCTTCGCGGCCTCCGCTGTCTCGGTCTCGGGCTCTCCTGCCAGGACGGTGGCCGCGGCAGCGTCCAGGTCGTCGACCGCTTGGGCGACCCTCGCCTGCCCTTCTTGGGCGGCCTCGAGGCGCTGGAAGATCTCGTGCCAGAGGTCGGCCGAGGACGAGGCCATGGACTCGACCAGTTCAGCGCTCGACATTTGGCCTGCGTTCGGACCTTCGGCGGTCATGTCCAGAACCTTCGTCTCGTACCTACGGCGCCGGTGTCCCAGCTAGGGCTCTGTTCGAGAGACCCACGACGCAGGGATTTCAGTGTGGAACGGCGCTTAGCGTACAGCGGGTACCGGGTCATCGGAAGACCTTCGGTCTGAGCTCGAGCCGTCAGCGGCGACGGGTCTCACGAGTCCGTGTCGGAGCAGCCGGGACGATCCGAACAGGAGAGGTCGAATTAGCCGAGCAGATACGAACAGGTATTACCCGAGAAAACGACGACTGTGGCCTAGGCCCGTGCAGCGCTCCGCAGCTCCTCGAGCGAGAGCTCGCCTGTGGCCTCGCCACCGCACTGTGTGCAGTGGTCGACGTGCCGCCACGAGCGCAGGAGCTTGGTCCCTTCGGGGTTGAGCAGCACCACGAAGGACTCGGAAACCGGGTCGATGTCGAGGCCGAAGTAGGGGCGCCATCCGGTCGACGCTGGGTGGCTGTCCAAGTCGAGTCCCTTCAGCACCCTGCGGAAGCGCATCCGCTCGGTGTCGAAGAGCCAAGTGCTGTGGCAGGACTCCAGGACCAGGGGTTCCATGATTGGAATACTTACCAGAAAAGCTGAAGAAGTACCCGCGTACTCGTTGCGATTGCATGACGATCATTAGATGTGTGGCAGTTTGGCCACTGGTAGTGCACTAATTGGGCCGAATTGGGGCGGTAGCCCATAGAGCCGACAACGGTCCGATTCGTTTTGCCCACCTACTGATTGCGGCTACTTGCCGCGAAGGCGCAGTTCCTTCTGCCACCAACGACGTCGCTCGGCTGGCTTGCTGTCGGTGTCGCGAGGTGCGGAGGTGTCGCGCGCGGAGACGAGCTCCGCCACAACCGCTTCAAGGCCGTCGGGGTCGTCGGTCGGAACCGCGAACCGGTGCGTCTTGCCGTCCGATCTCGCCTCCACCACGACAGCGGGTGTGCCCGTCGGGGTCTGCATGCGCTCCGCGGTGCCGAGACCCTTCAGCTTTCCCCAGGCCAGCATCGCTCCCACCGCCCCATCCGGCTTGATGACGGTCAGCCCCATCTGGTCGACCACCACCTTCAGGCCCGGTAGCACGATCTCCCCCTGGCTGGAGGTCGTGAGAAGGTAGACGTCCGAAAGGGTGAGCTCGAAGGACTCGAAAGGTCCTGTCGAGGTGCTCTTCTGTTTTGCCACGCCCCGAGACCTTGCCCTTTCCCTTCAGGTCCGTCAATGTCGTGCCGATGAAACCTGCGTTGGAAGCGCCCCGCTGGGGGGCCGCGCGGGGAATTATGCCCGGCATTTGGGTACATCAAAGTGGTCCTGTCTTCACGGCGCCGAGCGGGGCGTAGCCTGAGCGGGGGACCGCAGGGATTGAGGGGTACATCGTGAACAAGGACGATCTCGACCGGCTTCTGCACGACCTCGCGAAGGTCGACGGTTCCGACCTGCACCTGAAGGCGGGAGGTCCTCCCCGCCAGCGGATCGACGGGGTGCTGGCCAGCCTCGACGAGCCGAAGTTGACTCCCGAGGACACTGCTGCGCTGGCCGCGGCGATCATGCCGGCGAACATCCGGGAGATCTTCGAAGAGAGGCAGGAGGCCGACTTCGCCTACGCGATCCACGGCCTCGGACGCTTCCGGGTGAACGCCTTCCGCCAGCGGGGGTCGGTCGCCCTGGCCGTGCGCCTCGTGCATACCAACGCCTCGACCGTGGCGGAGCTCGGGCTGCCCGACGTGGTCCGCCGGCTTGCTGAGGAGCACCGAGGGCTCGTCCTCCTCACAGGCCCGACCGGCTCCGGGAAGACCACCACCCTCGCCTCGATGGTCAACCACATCAATCACACGCGGTCCTGTCACATCATCACGATCGAGGACCCAATCGAGTACCTGCACACCGACGACCTGGCGTCGATCGAGCAGCGCGAGGTGGGATTCGACACCGACAGCTTCACCAGTGCCATGAGGGTGGTGCTCCGCCAGGACCCGGACGTGATCCTGGTCGGGGAGATGCGCGACCCCGAGACCGTCTACACCGCCCTGACGGCCGCGGAGACCGGCCACCTCGTGCTCTCCACCCTGCACACGAGGACGGCCACGGAGACCGTCAACCGGATCGTCGACTACTTCAGCGCCGACCAGCAACAGCAGGTGAGGGTCAGCCTGGCGAGCGCCCTGGTGGGCACGATCTGCCAGCGCCTGGTCCCGCGCAGTGACGGCTCGGGGAGGGTGCCGGCCGCCGAGATCATGGTCGTCAACGGGCGCATCCAGCAGGCGATCCTCGACCCCGTCAAGACCTCGGAGATCGACCAGATCATCGCCGAGGGCGAGTACTACGGCATGCAGAGCTTCGACCAGTCCGTCGCAGGGCTGATGCGCGACGGTGTCATCAAGCTCGAGGACGCCATGGCTGCGGCGTCCAACCCTCACGACCTGAAGGTCCAGCTCGAGCGCATGGGCGTCCTCGCCACCGGCCACGGACGGGTTCCTGCCGGCGTGGGCTGAGCTCCCTGCCGACTAACCGGGGGCGAAGACCAGCACCAACGCAGCGAAGAGCATCCCGGTAGCGAGCTCCACGAGCAGGTACTGCACCGAGATCGGCTTGCCGCAATTTCGGCATCGCCCGCGCAGCACCAACCAAGACAGCACCGGCACGTTGTCGTACCACCGTACGGGCGAGCCGCACGAGGGGCACGCCGAGCCCGGGTGCACGATCGACATGCCACGGGGCACCCTGTAGATCACCACGTTCACGAACGAGCCGATGATCAGACCTAAGAGCCCCGCAATGGCGGCAGCGGCGTCGACTCCGCCGGTGCTGACGGCGGTCAACGGCGAATCCCTGTCGGGCGCCGTGGGCATCCGCCAGCACTCTGAGCGGCCCTCTTGCTAGCAGCGTCACCCCCCGCGTTCAGAGCGGTAAGGACTTTCGGCCCTTTTTGCGGTTCTAGCCCGCCGGCGTGACAACGCATTCGGTTGCCCGCGACCAAGCCCGGCCAGGGCCAGGGCCTGGGAAAAGGCCGCTCGGATGGTCCGAACTCACAGGGCGGCGAGGGTATCATTCGATTTGGTCGGCCCCCGGGCGGCGCGCGCCGACGCGATTCTGGCTTTCCGGGAGTTCAATGTGCCGAGAGGTCGTGCCGATGAAGAAGGCATGGGTCAACCCGAGCCCGGTGGGCTCGTCGCGAACGAAGCCGCCCCCGAGTACGTCGACCTCGAGCATCACAGCGTCGACCTGGCCGCCGCGTCCATCCTCCCCGAGTCCGTGGCGCGTCGCTACCACGTCGTCCCGCTCGGACGCCGGTTCGGGGCGCCGGTCGTCGCCATCTCCGACCCCAACGACCTGGTAGCCCTCGACAACCTCCGAGCCATGATCGGGCGCGAGTTCGTGCCCGTCGTGGCGAAGCGCGAGCAGATCGACAGCTACCTGTCTCGCTTGTACCCCGGGTCACCCTTCGAGCCCAAGCTCGGTTCGTCACCGGCCGTCGCGCCCGTGCCGGGCAGCCTCGAAGCGGACGAGCCGTCTGCGAACGGCCAGACAGCGCACGCCCCGGCGACCGAGCTGGTGGCTGAGCCTTCTTCCCAGGAGCCCCGCCATCCTGGGAGCCCACAGTCCGACGCCGTCGAGCCTGCTGCTTCGCAGGAGCTTCCCAAGTTCGAGCCGGTGTTCGAGTCGGTCGGCGAGATGCCGGACGACGAGGACGTACGCGCCGCCGACCTCGTAGACGAGACGGTCGCCGAGTTCGGCGAGACGCAAGAAGTCCTGGGTACCGCGATCGACGAGGTGGGAGCCGAGCCGGCGCACCAGGGACGCGCCGACCGCGAGCTCGCAGGTTTCCCGCCGCTCGCGCGGGTGCTCGTCGAGGGCGGGCGGGTATCGGCCGAGGCCATGAAGGAGGTGGTGGCGGAGCACGAACGCGGCGGGCAGGCCGTGGCCCGCGTGCTCACGTCCCGCAACCTGGTCACCGAGGCCGACCTCATGTGGGGGATGGCCCAGGAGATGGGCCTCGACTTCGTGGACCTCGACGTCCACGGGGTCGACTTCGCCGCCGCGTTCCGCCTACCCGAGGCGACAGCGCGTCACCACCACCTGCTAGTGATCGGCGAGCACGACGGCCTCCCCGTGGTCGCGGCGTCCAACCCCACCGACGTGTTCGCCATGGACGACGTGCGGACGATCCTCGGGCGCAACTTCGTGACGATGGTCGCCACCCGCTCCCAGATCGCCACCTACATCGACCGCGCCTACCACCAGGGGAGCAGCGCCAGCGAGATCGCCTCCACGGCGGCTGCCTCCTCGGACTACCAGGGACACCTCGACGACGATCTCAGCAACATCCAGGCGGTCGTCGACGACGCGCCCATCGTCCGTTACGTCAACCTGCTCATCCTCCAGGCGCTCAACGAGCGGGCCTCGGACATCCACGTCGAGCCGACAGCCGACAACCTGCGCATCCGCTACCGCATCGACGGGGTGCTCCACGACATGTCGACCGCCCCGCGCTCGATCGCCGCCGCCGTCACCACGCGTCTCAAGGTCATGGCGGACATCAACATCGCAGAGCACCGCCTACCCCAGGACGGGCGCATCTCGCTCACGGTGGGCAACCGACCCGTCGACCTGCGAATGGCCACGCTCCCGACCATCCACGGCGAGAAGGTCGTGATGCGCATCATCGACAAGTCGAACATAGTTCTCGGCTTCGAGGACCTCGGCTTCGACGAGGACCTGCTCGAGCGCTACCGGGCGGTGTACACCAAGCCGTACGGCACGATCCTCGTCACCGGCCCAACGGGGTCGGGCAAGACCACGACCCTCTACGCGACGCTGTCGGCTCTCAACTCCACCGACAAGAACATCATCACGGTCGAGGACCCGGTCGAGCTCAGGATCAAGGGGATCAACCAGATCCAGCTGAACGCAAAGGCCGGCCTGACGTTCGCGTCCGCCTTGCGGTCCATCCTACGAGCGGACCCCGACATCCTCCTGGTCGGCGAGATCCGCGACCGCGACACGGCCTTGATCTCGATCGAGGCGGCGCTCACCGGACACCTGGTGCTCTCCACCTTGCACACCAACGACTCGGCGAGCACCCCCATGCGCCTGGTAGAGATGGGCCTCGAGCCCTACCTGGTCACCTCGGCCGTGAACGGGGTGCTGGCCCAGCGGTTGGCGAGGCGCCTGTGCGTGCACTGCAGGGAGCCGTACGTCCCGACCGAGGCCGAGATTGCCGGCGCCGGCTGGGCCCCCGAAGAGGTCTTCTCGGGCCGCGAAGAGCCGAAGCTCTACCGTGCAGTCGGTTGCTCGGCCTGCTCGCGGACGGGTTACCGCGGCCGCAAGGCTCTTCTCGAGTTCCTCACGGTCACCGAGGAGATCGACCGGATGATCCTCGACGGCGAGACCGTCGACGCGATCCACCGGGTGGCGGTGGAGCAGGGTATGGTCACGCTGCGGCAGAGCGGCCTCAGAAAGGCGCTGGAGGGGGATACGACCCTCGAGGAGGTACTGCGGGTGGTCGCATGAGCACCTCGAGTCTCGTGCTCCGCACACGCGAAGTCCCGATCCCACGACCCGTGCGCCCTGAGCGCTCAACTTCGGTCGTCTCGCCGCCGATCAGTCATTGACTGCCCCACACGAGGAGGCAATTCTGATGTCCATCGCACCAAACGTCACCTCCGCCCCGCCCTCCTCGGTCGCGGGGCAGGGGAGCATGCCCCTGCACATCGACGACCTGCTCCGGTACGCGGTCGGGGTCGGGGCGTCCGACCTGCACCTGACCGCGCACATGCCGGCGCTCATCCGGCTCAACGGGTCGATCCGGGCCATCGAGGGGTGCCCTCGGCTCGAGCACGAGACGATTCGCGAGATGGTGTTCGGGGTCCTGTCCCAGGCCCAACGCGAGAAGTTCGAGGCCGAGAAGGAGCTCGACACCTCCCACTCGATCGCAAACGTGGGCCGCTTCCGAGTGAACGTGTTCCAGCAGAGGGGCACCGTAGCAGCGGCCCTGCGTGCAATTCCTCATGACATCCCCGACTTCTCTTCGCTGGGGATTCCCGAACCCGTCCGGCAGTTCGCCGAGATGCGCCAGGGCTTCGTCCTGGTCACTGGGCCTACCGGGTCAGGAAAGTCCACGACCCTTGCCTCCCTTGTCGACATCATCAACCGGACCAAGCCGCTGCACATAGTCACGGTGGAGGACCCCATCGAGTTCCTCCACACCCACAAGAGTTCGATCGTCAACCAGCGCGAGGTGGGCAACGACACACTCTCGTTCTCAGAGGCCCTGCGTCGGGTCCTGCGTGAGGACCCGGACGTCATCCTCGTCGGCGAGATGCGCGACCTAGAGACCACCCAGATGGCCCTCACAGCTGCCGAGACCGGCCACCTGGTCTTCGGGACCCTGCACACTCAGGACGCGCCCCAGACGATCGACCGTGTGATCGACATCTTCCCGACGCACCAGCAATCCCAGGTCCGGGCGATGCTCGCCGGTGCCCTCCAGGGGGTCGTCACCCAGCAACTCATCCCGACGGCCGACGCCTCGGGGCGGCTGGCGGCGGCCGAGGTCATGTTCTGCACCTCCGCCATCCGCAACCTCATCCGCAGCGAGAAGACCCACCAGATCTACTCGTTGATGCAGACGGGGGGTCAATACGGGATGCAGACCATGGACCAGGGCCTGGCCAGACTGGTCCGCGAAGGCCGGATCACCGAGCCGATGGCGTTCGACCGGAGTCGCAACGAGGAGGACCTCCGGAACCACCTGAGGTCAGAAGGCCGTACCGTCCCTTCGGGGTCATAGGAGCACGACATGGCACTCACTTTCGATTACAAAGTCCGCGACAAGGGCGGGAGGCTCGTCGAGGGCGAGCTCGAGGGTGACAGCCTCGGACTAGTCGTCGGCAAGCTCCGCGAGATGGGCTATCTGCCAATCGCCGTCACCCCGAAGTCGAAGGCGGACCTCAACCGAGAGATCCACATCCCCGGCCTCACCGACCGCGTCAAGCTCGCCGAAACGGCGGTAGCCACCCGCCAGCTCGCCACGATGGTCGAGTCTGGGCTCTCGGTGGTTCGGGCCCTCGGGATCCTCACGGGACAGGTCGAGAACAAGGAGCTCGCTCGTGTTCTGGGCGAAGTCCAGCTCGATGTCGAACGCGGCTCTTCGCTGTCGGGGGCGTGCGCGAAGCATCCGAAGGTGTTCAGCACGCTGTTCGTCACGATGGTGCAGGCCGGAGAGGCTGGAGGCCATCTCGACACTGTGCTGCTCGAACTCTCTTCGACCATGGAGAAGCAGGCCGAGCTCCAGCGCAAGATCCGCGGGGCCATGACGTATCCGGCGGTTGTGGTGTCGGTGATGATCCTGATCTTCCTCGCACTGTTGATCTTCATCGTCCCGACGTTCCAAAAGCTCTTCACGTCTCTCGGTGCCAAGTTGCCGTTGCCCACTCGGATCGTGCTCAGAACTTCGAAGACCATCCTCTCCCCTTGGTCGTTGGTCATCATCGCGGTCATCGTCACCGGTATCGTGCTGTTTCGGCGGTGGATCAAGACCGACACCGGGCGTGAGAAGTGGGATGCCTTCAAACTGCGGCCACCGATCTTCGGGCCCCTGCTGCACAAGGTCGCGCTAGCCCGTTTCGCGCACACCTTGGGCTCCCTTGTCCAAGCCGGGGTCCCGATCCTCGAGTCCCTCGACATCGTCTCGGAGACATCGGGCAACCGCATCATCGGAAACGCTGTCCTGGACACCAAGGCCGGGGTACGAGAAGGACGTTCCCTGGCCGACACTTTGCGACAGCACGAGGAGGTCGTGCCGTCACTCGTTACCCAGATGGTCGAGGTGGGCGAGCAGACCGGACAGCTCGACGGGATGCTTCAGAAGGTCGGCCAGTTCTACGACGGTGAGGTCGAGGCGACCGTCAACAATCTGACATCGATGCTCGAGCCGATACTCACGGTCTGCATGGGAATTGGTGTTGGGATCATGGTGATCAGCATGTACCTTCCGATGTTCGACTACGTGAAGCACATACCGACGAGCTGACGATACATTTGGTCGGAGGCTCGCAGATCCCTCGAGCCAGTGCCGCGGTAATCCCGATCACCGACCACCGTTTCCGCGCAATGATGGGAGCAGAGAGATGCCTCAGGTAGTAGGACTCGACATCGGTACGAGCGCTGTGCGCGCGGCCGAGCTCGATGTCAATGGCGGGCGTCCCGTTCTTCGCGCTTTCTCGCAGGTGGGGCTGCCGCCGGGAGTGATCGTCGATGGTGAGATCCAGGACGCGTCAGCGGTCTCGGACGCTATCGCTCGTCTCTGGCAGAACGGGAAATTCACCTCAAAGTCGGTCATCGTTGGTATAGCAGGTCTACGCGCCATCACACGCGAGCTCGACCTTCCGTGGGTACCTGACGACGAGGTCGACAGCGCGGTGCGGTTCCAGTCGGAAGAGGTCATTCCGTTCCCCGCCGACAAGACCATCCTCTCTACGCAGGTGCTGTCGGACTTTGACGCTCCCGACGGTACGACCCAGAGGCACGTGCTCGTGGCGGCGGCGCACAGGGATCTCATAGACGGTGTCGTCGGCGCTGTTGAGAAGGCCGGTCTGCACGTCGCACGTGTCGACCTCGTCTCCTCCGCGCTGGTTCGGGCGCTCGTCGGCAGCGTGCCCCAAGCCGAGCAGCCCGAGGCGATCGTGTCGGTGGGCGCCGGCCTGACCGTGATAGTCGTGCACCAACAGGGCCGCCCGCAGTTCGTCCGAACGATAGGCATGGGGAGCAACCTGGCCACCAACGCGATCTCCTCGGCCCTGGACCTGCCCTTTGCTGACGCCGAAGCCATGAAGCGCCGCCTCGGTAATGGTGAGAGTCAAGTGAGGTCGGCAGAGCGCGCCGTCCAGGCGACCATCGGCGAGCTGGTAGGCGAGATCCGTAACTCGATCCAGTACTTCGCCACGCTTCCCGGGCGATCACCCATTACCGCCGTCACAATCACCGGAGCTGGAGCTCGCCTCTGGGGCCTTGTCGAGCAGCTCCAGACACAGGTTCGGATCCCGGTTCGGTTCGTTTCGCCTCTGACGAAGCTGGACCTGTCTGGCTTCGACCTGTCACCCGAGCAGGCGGCGAGCATCGAACCTGTACTCGCTGCGCCGATCGGCCTCGCGCTCCCAGAGCCAAATCCAGCAGTTAGGAAGTTCAATCTCGTCCCTCCCGAGGTGCTGAAGCGAGAGCAAGAGCGACAGCTCGTCCGCTACTCAGTGATTGGTGTGGCAATAGTGGTCGTGATCCTGGCCGGTGTCTCGGTATGGCGATTCCTCCAGGTTCACAATGCTCAGAACGATGTTGCGACGCTCACTACCAGTGTCGCGGGGCTCAATGCCCAGATCCCCACCTTCAACCAAGTGGTGCGCGCCAACGATGAGCTCCACCTCGCTCAGGGACAGATCCTTCGTCTGGATGATGCTTCTGTCAACTGGCCCGCTGTGCTCGCCCAGCTCGAAGCCCGGACTCCGGCTGGCCTCGCCGTTACGAGCTTCACCGGGACAGCACCGGCTCCGTCGTCGGGGTCGGCATCATCCGGCACCCCGGGGGCATCCGCTGCCGCTGCAGTCGGCAGTTTCACCGTTTCGGTCTCCGGCTCCTTCCCGGCCAGCGTGCACTTCGACCCGGCTGCTGAGTGGATCGACAGCATCACAGCATCACCAATGTACGAGCCGCCGAGCGTCACCGGCGTGACCAACGCACCGGCTCCTGGCGGTACGACCGTCTCGTTTTCGTCGACCGTCTCCCTCAAGAGCATTGCCCTCGTGACGAAAGCGACCTCCTGATGACCGAACGCCTTCAGCAGTACCGCGTACCCCTTCTCACGGCACTCGGCGCCGTCGTGGTGGCCATCGTGGTGTACCTCGCATGGATATCTCCTGAAGGTTCGAAGTTGGCGACGCTCCGAAGCCAGCAGACCAAGCTCCAAGCCCAGCAAGCGTCACTGCAGGCCGAGATCGCCACGCTGAAGCGGGAGAAGGCAAACCTAGGACCCACCTGTGCGACGTTGACCAAGGATGTCACGGCGATCCCCGGGGCACCGGACGTCGACAGCTTCCTCCAGCAAGTGACTGCGCTGGCCGTCTCGAGTGGTGATCCCAACACGCCGAGCATCAGCGTGACACAGGCCGCCGGGGGCACGGGCACCTCAGCCGGGGTCACTCCGGTGGCGGTCACTTTCACCTTGGGCGGTACCTACGGACAGATGTCCACCTTCCTCCAGGGTCTCTACTCGTTCCCCAGGTTCTTCACGATCACGTCGCTCACGGTCGGCGGCGGTCCCGTAGCGATCGGTGGAGCGCCACCCGTTGCGGCGACTCCCGCCTACACCCTGTCGCTCAACGGGAACATCTACTACTCGTCGGGCCAGCAGAACGCCTGCGCAGCTTCGACCTAGGACGCCCTCTGGAGCGTAGAGGGTGAGTCCGGTGCATCAAGCCTGTTGCCGATGCCGAGGCTGGCACCTTTCATCGCGAGCAAGGTGCGTGTGTCCTTGACGCACTGCGTGTCAGGGCATGTGCCACGTCGAACGCTGCGGATCACACACGGTGTCGGAGTAGAGCGCAGTCACGGTCTGGATTCAGATAGGGGCAAAAGTCCCTAAAGAGTGCCCGTGGTCATGACGATGACTCTCACGGCAGCGACCGACTGCCTATTGACCATACAGGAGGAAGTTATGTTGAAGTCCCTGCTCCAGCGCCTTGGCGAAGCTCAGGCGACAGAGCTCGAGGGTGAGGGAGCGGGCGAAGCCGGCTTCACCCTGATCGAGCTCATGGTGGTGCTGCTCATCATCGCGATTCTGCTCGCCATCGCCATCCCGACGTTCCTAGGGGTGACGGGCTCGGCAAACGACCGTGCCGCGCAGTCCAACCTGACCAACTCGGACACAGAGGCGGCCGCTGTGTACCAGAACCAAGGCCAGGCCTACGACACGAGCGCTACCGACACCACCTCGGCCCAGTTCACCGCCGCAATGGTTGCGGCCATGGGGACGGCTGCACCTGAGTTCCAGTGGAGCGCCGGCGCCGTCAGCACGAAGACAGGAATCAGCGTCCTCGTCTCGGGTGACGACCAGGAACTCATCCTGGCCGCCTACAGTCCCCCGACGAAGACCTGCTGGG
>DATKIB010000016.1:0-16199 GCA_035509915.1 Acidimicrobiales bacterium
CCGGCAGCCAAGGAGCGCTGGACGGCAAGGAGGCCCAAAATGCCAGGAGCAATCGCGACCGAAAAGGTCACAGTCCCGAAGGTACGCGCCCGCAAGGGGGGTAGCGGTGACGGGCGCATCGTCATGTTGACCGCGTACGACACACCGGGAGCGCGCATATGCGACGCGGCGGGAGTGGACGTGGTGCTCGTCGGCGATTCGGTGGCCAACACCGTGCTCGGCCACCCAGACACATTGCGGGTGGACGTAGCCGTGATGGCGCACCACGTCGGCGCGGTGGCGCGAGCGGCGCCTCGTTCCTTGATCGTCGGGGACATGCCATGGCTGAGCTTCCACATCTCGCCCGAGGACACCGTGCGCAACGCCGCGGTCCTCGTGAGGGCAGGGGCCGAGGCGGTGAAGCTCGAAGGGGGACGGTCACGCCTGCCCATGATCGAGGCGCTGCTCGGTGCCGAGATCCCCGTCATGGGTCACCTCGGTTTGACTCCTCAGTCGGTGAACGCGATGGGCGGGTACAAGGTCCAGGCGAAGGAGCAGGCCGCCGCCGAGGCGCTGCTGTCCGACGCCAAGGCGCTCGCCGCCGCCGGCTGCTTCGCCATCGTGCTCGAGGGCGTCCCGGACGTCGTCGCGGCCCGCGTCACCGCCGAGGTCGACGTGCCCACGATCGGGATCGGTGCCGGGTCCGCTTGCGACGGCCAGGTGCTCGTCTTCCACGACCTGCTCGGCCTCGACGACTCCAAGCCGCCCAAGTTCGTCCGGCGCTACGCGGAGCTGTCGCGTCTGGCGACCGAGGCCGTACGGGCCTGGGCCGCCGACGTCCGGTCGGGGGCGTTCCCCTCCGACGCCGAGACATATCACGCCTGAGGACGTGCGCGGATAGGCGGCTCCAGGCCGTCGACTAGGATCTTCGGGTCGAGCCGCCCTTGTGACCGGCTCTTCGAACAGTCGAACAGACCCTGCCCTGCGCCTGCGGCCCTCTGGAGCCCAAAAGTGCAGGGCCCCGGAGCTTCGGCACCGGGACCGGAGGGAGGTGAGCCGCTCTGCGGCCCTACGAGACGTTGATCATCTTCGCGCCCGATCTCGAGGATTCGGTGATCGGTTCGTTCGTGGAACGGGTGCTCGAGCTGCTCAGGGCCAACGGCGCCACGCCCGGGCAGGTCGACCGCTGGGGCAAGCGCACCCTCGCCTACGAGGTCAAGCACCGGCGCGAGGGCTACTACGTCCTGGTCGAGTTCAGCGCGGATCCCAAGGCCGTCGCCGAGCTGGACCGATTTCTCCTGCTGCTCGACGAGGTCCTCCGCCATAAGATCGTGCGGCTACCCGAGAAGGCCGCGGGACGCGCACGGTCCCGGACAACGGCGCGCGCCGCAGGCGCGGGCTGAGCGCGTAGAGCGGAGGCAGAGATGTCCAACGGCAACAACGTCGTCCTGGTAGGCAACATCACTCGCGACCCTGAGTTGCGGTTCACCCCGTCGGGCCAGGCCACGGCCACCTTCGGGCTCGCCGTCAACCGGCGGTGGCAGAACCGTCAGACCCAGGAGTGGGAGGAGGCCACGAGCTTCTTCGACATCGTGTGTTGGCGCGAGATGGCGGAGAACGCGGCCGAGAGCCTCGGCAAGGGAGCACGCATCATGGTTACCGGCCGTCTCGAGCAGCGGTCCTGGGAGACCGCCGACGGGGACAAGCGCTCGAAGGTCGAGGTCGTGGCCGACGAGATCGGGCCGAGCCTCAGGTGGGCCACCGCCCAGGTGACGAAGAACGAGCGCCGCGGCTCGGGTTTCGAGCCGTCGGGAGCGGCACGTCAGAGCCCTCCGCGGGGTGCGGAAGTCTCAGCCGGGCAGCCCGGCGGGTACGGGTACGACGAGGAGCCGTTCTAGATGGCACGGGGCAACGAGCGTTCCACCAGCCGCCGCAGTCCCAAGGACGCTGCGCGCCGGACGAAGAAGAAGCCCTGCGCTCTGTGCAGGGACAAGATCGAATGGGTCGACTACAAGGATTTCGGAATGCTCCGCAAGTACATGAGCGACCGGGGCAAGATCCGCGCTCGGCGCGTCACGGGAAACTGCACCCAGCACCAGCGCGAGGTGGCGTTGGCGATCAAGACGGCGCGCGAGCTCGTGCTGCTCCCCTACACCCAGCGGACCACCGCTGAGCGCTCGGGGGGCAGGGGGCGCGGTGGACGCCAGGACCGCCCGGACCGTGTGCTCGGCGCGGGCAGGCCGCGCGCCGGCGAGGACGGCGCCGAGGCCCGGGACGGCTCGCGGACCGTCGAGGTGGACGAGGCGACCGAGCCCGAGCAGCTCGCCAACCCGGGCCTCGCCGAGGACGGGTCGCCCGAGCCCTCACCGGTCGCGTCGGCTGACGGCGGCGAGGTGGCAGAGGTGGCAGAGGTGGCTGGGACGTCGGGCAATGGCCCGCAAGCCGAGCCTGCCGATGCTCAGCCCCGAGGGCCGGCAGCCGGCAACGGCGCGGCGGCGGGTGACGTGACTGGAAACGGTTCTTAAGTGCGAGTCCTTCTGCGCAGCGATATCGACGGGGTCGGCAAGCGCGGGGACGTGGTGGAGGTGGCCAAGGGCTTTGCCCGCAACTACCTGTTCCCGACTGGCCGGGCACTCGCCGCTACCTCGGGCATGGACCGGCAGGCTTCTGCAATGCGGCGGGCGCGCGACCTTCGCGACGCGCGCGACCGTGAGGCGGCCGTTACCGTGTCGGAGGCGCTCGCCTCGACCACCATCAACGTGACGGCTCGTGCCGGCGCGGGCGGCCGGCTCTTCGGTTCGGTGACGACGTCTGACATCGCTTCGGCGCTGGAGGCTCAGACAGGTGCGGTAGTAGACCGCCGCAAGATCCACCTCGCGGAGCCGATCAAGTCGCTCGGTACCCACGTCGTGCCCGTGGCGCTGCACTCCGACGTGCAGGTGGAGATGACCGTGGAGGTCATCGCGTCCACCTGAGGCACCCGGCACAGCAGGCCGTCACAGCCGCCTGCTTGATTGTCCGGGTGGGACGATCTCGAGCGACCAGCGTGTGCCCGGGGGCTGGGACTTCTGGGCTCCACGGGTTATCCACAGGCCGGCCGCGCTTTCGCACGTGGCGTCCACAGCTCGTCCCCGCAGGATGTGGCCGAATTCCCCAGGTTTGGCCCCTTCCTCTTCGCAGGGCGATTGGGTGATGGTTAGGTGGTCATGAGCCAGACCGTCGACCACTCGCGCATCCGGCACCTCCAGTCGGTCGGAGGGCGCGTCCCTCCGCACGATCTCGACGCCGAGGAGTCCCTCCTCGGGGCGATGCTGCTCTCGCGCGACGCGATAGCGGCGGCACTCGAGTGCTGCAGCGCTGAGGACTTCTACAAGCCGACGCACGCGCACATCTTCGAGGCGATCTGCTCGCTGTACTCACGTGGCGAGCCATCCGACCCCGTGACGGTGGCGGACGAGCTGCGGCGCTCGGGAGTGCTCGAGTCGATCGGCGAGCCCTCGATCCTGCTCTCCCTTCAGGTCAACACTCCTTCCACCGCCAACGCGTCGCACTACGCGCGCATAGTCGAGGAGCACTCGCTGCTGCGAAAGCTGGTAGGCGTGGCCGGGGAGATCGCCGAGCTCGGCTACAGCGTGCCGGAGGACGTGTCCGAGGCGGTCGACCGCGCCGAGGCAATGGTGTTCGAGGTCGCGCAGCGCCGCGTGGTCGACACCATGTCCCCTCTTCGCGACCTGCTCGCCGCGAGCCTCGATCACCTCGAGGCGCTCGTCGAGCGGGGCGAGACCATCACGGGGGTGCCCACGGGCTACACCGATCTCGACGAGCGTCTGGCGGGCCTCCAGAATTCCAACCTCGTGGTGATAGGAGCCCGGCCGAGCGCCGGCAAGACCGCTATGGCCCTCGGGATCGTCAACCACGCGGCGGTCCACGCCCGGGTGCCCGTGCTCATGTTCTCCCTCGAGATGAGCCACTTGGAGCTGACCCAGCGGATGCTGTGCTCCGAGGCACGCGTCGATGCGTTGCGCATGCGCAACGGGCGTCTCCACGAGTCCGACTGGCCCAAGATCTCCAATGCGATCGGACGGCTGGGCGACGCGCCGATCTACCTCGACGACAACCCGAACGTCACCGTCATGGACATCCGGGCCAAAGCCCGCCGGCTCAAGGCCCGGGAAGGGCTCGGACTGGTCGTGGTCGACTATCTCCAGCTGATGACCGGTCACGCGAGGAGCAGGGCAGAGAACCGCCAGGTGGAGGTGTCGGAGATAAGCCGCGGCCTGAAGGTTCTCGCGCGTGAGCTCGACATACCGGTGGTCGCTCTGTCGCAGCTTTCGCGCAACCTCGAGATGCGCCAGGACAAGAGGCCTGTCCTCGCGGACCTCCGTGAGTCGGGCTCGATAGAGCAAGACAGTGACGTGGTGCTGTTCATCTACCGCGATGAGCTGTACAACCCGGATTCAGTGGACACGAAGGGCCGTGCAGAGATCATCATCGCCAAGCACCGCAACGGGCCGACGGGGAGCGTGGAGCTCGCCTTCGTGGATCACCACACCCGCTTCGCCAACATCGCCAACGCCTGACTTTCACCCGGCAAGGGGCTCGACGGTCACCTTCGGCGTACCCGTCTGGGCCGGGAGTTCGACGTCGTAGACAATGGTGGTATGGACAGCCAACGTCCGAAGCGGGCAACCATGTCGAAGCGCTCCACCCTACGCCGAAAGCGCGAGCGTGGTTCTTACGAACGTGACGTCATCGACGCCATCCTCGACGAGGGCCTCGTATGCCACGTCGGGTTCGTAGACGAGGGTTCCACCTTCGTCGTCCCTATGACCTATGCCAGAGTCGAAGACGTCCTGTACCTGCACGGGGCGGCGGCCAATCACCTGCTCAAGTCCTCGACCGGCTGCGAGGCTTGCGTGACCGTCACCTTGCTCGACGGGCTGGTCCTCGCACGCTCGGCCTTCCACCACTCCATGAACTACCGGTCGGTCATGCTCTTCGGGACAGGCGAGCGAGTCGATGACCCCGAAGAGAAGCGCGCAGCGGTCCTCGCGATCGTCGACCACATGGCGCCGGGACGCAGCAGGGACGCGCGTCCACCCACCGAGAGCGAGCTCCGCTCGACGCAGGTCGTGCGATTCGCCGTCCACGAGGGCTCGGCCAAGGTCCGAACCGGCGGCCCGATCGAGGAGCCCGATGACCTTGGGCTTCGCATCTGGGCGGGGCAGATCCCGATCGATCTGGTCGCCGGGCCCCCGATGGCCGACCCGTCACTGCCCGAAGGGGTCAGCGCTCCGGCCTACGTAGCTTCGTACCCGCCCCGACGGCGCACTGCGCCCTACCAGCGAGCCACGACCGGCGACGTCTCGTCACGGCCGTCCGCCGGCGGCTGAAGGCCCTCGTCCTTCGTCGACGCCGACGCGGGCTCCGGCAGCCTGCGCGGCAGCTGGACCCAGAAGGTGGCCCCTCCGGCCGCGCCGGACCCGCCGGCACCGTTGGAGATGACGCCCACGTTGCCGCCGTGGGCTCGTGCGATGGCCGAGACGATGGCCAGCCCGAGCCCGACCCCTCCCGAGGTACGGGCCCTCGACGGGTCGGCGCGGTGGAAGGGCTCGAAGATCTTCTGACGATCCTCGCTCGGGATACCGGGGCCGTGATCGGTGACCTCCAGTCCGACTGCCTCCGGCTGGACTCGAAGGCGCACGTCTATGGGGGTCCCTTCCGGGGTGTGGCGGATCGCATTGCCGAGCAGGTTGTCCACCACCTGGCGGAGGCGATCGGCGTCGCCCGGCAAGATCGCGGGGCTGGCAGAATCCAGGCTGATAGAGCGATCGGGGGCGAGACGGCGCGCCGCCTCGACGGCGCTGGCGGTGATCTCGGCCAGGTCGACGTCTACACGAGCCAGCGGCCTCTGACGGTCGAGCCGGGCGAGCAGGAGCAGGTCGTCGACCAGGACGCTCATTCGGCCGGCGTCGTCTCGGATGTGGCGCATCGAGGTCGCGAGGTCCTCGGGACGGTCCCGGGCGCCGCGCTCGAACATCTCGGCGTAGCCGCGGATCGAGGTCAAGGGGGTGCGTAGCTCGTGTGAGGCGTCTGCCAGGAACCTTCTCAGCCGTTCCTCGGATGCGGCGCGCGCTCCGAAGGCCTGCTCGATCTCGGAGAGCATCTTGTTGAGAGCTGCACCTAGCTGCCCCACCTCGGTGTTCGGGTCGACGTCGGCGACCCGGCGCGACAGATCGCCAGCGGCGATGGCGCCTGCGGTCGCGGTCATCTCGTCGAGCGGTCGCAGACCGCGCCGGACGATCCACCACGCCAAGGCGCCGAGGCCGGCGAGCACTGCCAGGGTCACGAGGAGCTCGACCAGCTCGAGCCGGTCGAGGGTCTGGTTCACGCCCGCTATCGGGATGGCCACCACCACAGACACCGGGCCCGCGGCTGTCCCGAGGTTTGTGTCGACCGCGATGCCGCTGTACGCGGAGGTCTCGCATCCGGTGCCCGACACCGGGAAGACCGTGGCGGAGCTGATGCTCTGTGACACCGGAGGTGACGCGGGCAGGTTGGGCGTAGCGGAGCTCGTCGGCAGGAAGCACTCGCTGATGAGGACTGTGCCACCCGGCTCACGCAACTGGCCGACGGTGCCCGAGGGGATCTGGCCGGACTCGTTGATCCGGAGCGTGCAATTGACGCCGCTCTGCGGGCCCGAGAACGGGCTGGCCGACTGCTGGTTCCAGCAGGTCCACAGTGTGCGGGCGACCGGCGTGGAAGCAGTCTGCAGCTGCTGGTCCACTTGCGAGAACAGGTACGAGCGCAAGGAGGTGTAGGTGACCACGTCGGCTACGACGAGACCTACGGCCACGATGCCGACGAGGACGAGGAGTAGCCGGAGCCTCAGCGTCATCGTTGGTCGGGCGGCCGACGCAGGCTGTAACCGACGCCCCGCACGGTGTGGATCAGGGGCGGTCCCAGGCTGTCGATCTTCTTTCGCAGGTAGCTGATGTAGATCTCGACGACGTTCGCGTTCCCGTCGAAGTCGTAATTCCACACCCTGTCGAGGATCTGCGATTTCGACACGACCCTGCCTGCGTTCAGCAGCAGATAATGGAGCAGCTTGAACTCGGTAGGGGTGAGCTCGATCGGTGTCGACCCCCGAAAGACCTGGTGGCTCTCCTCGTCGAGGTACAGGTCGGCAACCGACAGCCGGCCGCCGTCGTCGGATCCGTGCGCCCGACGGAGGATGGCGCGCACCCTCACGATCAGCTCCTCCACGCTGAAGGGCTTCGTCATGTAGTCGTCGCCCCCGAGGGTGAAGCCCCGGAGCTTGTCGTCGAGCGTGTCGCGCGCGGTCAGGAAGAGCACCGGCATCCTCCCGCCGATCCCGTCCCGGCTCATCCGCTGCAGCACGTCGAAGCCGCTCAGGTCGGGGAGCATCACGTCGAGGACGACGAGGTCGGGCCGGAAGGAGGTCATCGCCTCCAGCCCCTGGCGCCCGAGGTGCGCCACCTGCACTTCCATCCCCTCGTAGCGAAGGGCCATAGCGAGCAGGTCGGTGATGCTCTGCTCGTCGTCGACGACCAGGATGCGGGCGGGCGAGCCCCGTCGGGTGGTCGAGCCAGGGGACGGGGTCGAGACGGCTGGGCTGGTGGCTGGCGAGCTTGGCATCAGATGGCCTCCTGGAGTGATTCTCGGCCATCAACCTTTGAGTTTTCTGTGAACTTGCTGGGAGGAGCGGGCGCAACGGGGGCAGTCGCGTGGATGGCTCCTAGGTGGTGCAGCGCCAGTCAGGACGTCGGCTGCTCGCGGGACGATCCGCGAGCCGGGTGCTTAGCCGGCGACGGCGAGACGGCGAGCGGGCGGCTCGAGGTGGGCGAGTCGGTACTGGCTCACCACCTGCTCCAGCTCATTGTCGGAGAGCTCGAGCTCGACGGAAGCCAGCGTGAAGGGCTCGCTGCCAGGGGCGACGATCTCGCCATCGGCGGGAGCGTCCACGAGGTCGCAGAGCGTCTCGTCGATCAGCCGGACGATCTCGTCACACCGTTCGCCGAGCGTCATCTGTGGCCTCCTTCCTCTGGTTCAATCATCGGCCACGATCCGGCCCGGCTGAAGGGCGAGAGGGTGGATCGCCGAGGAGGACCCGGAGTCCGTTCCTGGCTTGCACCTGCCAAACACCTGCCGGGGGGCCGGGTACTCTACGGCGGCCGAAGCGGAGACGTGTGGCGAAAGAGGTCGCGTTGAGGATCGCCGTGCTCGTGAAGCAGGTGCCGCGCGTCGAGGACATGACCCTCGGGAAGGGCGGAAGACTCGAGCGCGAGGGCGTGGAGCTCGAGATGAACGCCTACTGCCGGCGCGCGGTCTCCAAGGGTGTCGAGCTCGTCCGGGCCGATGGCGGGAGGTGCGTCGTGTTTACCCTCGGCCCTTCCTCGGCAGAGGACGTGCTGCGCGAGGCGGTCGCGTGGGGGGCCGACGAGGGGGTGCTCGTCTCCGACCCCGCCTTCGCCGGATCCGACACCCTCGCGACCGCACGCGCGCTGGCGGCGGTGCTCTCGGCGCGCGGGCCGTGGGACCTCGTCCTCACAGGGCGCAACTCGATCGACGCCGACACGGGCCAGGTCGGACCGGAGGTGGCGGAGCTGCTGGATCTGCCATTCGCTTCGGGGGTGCGCGAGCTCGAGATCGCAGCCGGTAATGCTCTCGCGCGCTGCGAGCTGGACGACGGTTGGAGGGAGGTGCGCGTGCGTCTTCCGGCGGTGTTGTCGGTCGCCGAACGACTCACGGCGCCGTCCAAGGTTCCTCCCGAAGGGCGCGCGGCCGTCCCCGCCGAGCTCATAACTCGCTCGACCGCAGGCTCGCTCGGGCCCGGCCCCTGGGGCGAGGCGGGGAGCCCGACACGGGTCGGCCAGGTGCGCACGATGGACGTCCCGCGTCATCGGAGGGTGCTGGGGGGGAGCGCCGCCGAGCAGGTGGGTTCCGCGATCGAGTTGCTCCGTGAGTGGGGGGTGCTAGGGGCGCAGTCGGCCGGCGGGCACTCGGCTGGCGCAGAGCCGGGCGCCGGAGTCGTCGGGCCTCCCGCCGCCCGCCGCAGTGGGGCACCGGTCGTCGCCGTCTTGGCCGAACCCGGCAGGCCGCGCGTGTGCAGGGAGCTCCTGGGGGAGGCGGCCCATCTGGCACTCAAGATCGAAGGGGTGGTGCGTGCGGTGGGGCCCGAGCTCCCCGAGGCGTCCGAGCTCGAGGCTTGGGGAGCGGACGGGACAGTGCGGATCGCGGGTGCGGCGGTCGAGGAGGACGTGGCAGGCGCGCTCGTGAAGTGGTGCGAGGCGACGCGTCCGTGGGCGGTGCTCGCGCCCGGGACCCTTTGGGGACGCGAGGTGGCAGCGCGTGCAGCCGCGCGCCTCGGAGCAGGGCTCACCGGGGACGCGGTCGGTTTCGGGGTGCAAGCGGGCCGGCTCGTGGCGTGGAAGCCCGCGTTCGGTGGCCGCCTCGTCGCGGCCATCACGGCCAGCTCCGAGATCCAGATGGCTACGGCCCGCCCAGGGGTGCTGGCCCTGCGCGACCCTCGCCAGGCTGTGCAACAGATCGCCGAGGACGTCGTCGAGACCAGCGCCCGCGGGCGCGTCGAGGTGATCGCCGCCGAGCGCCACGACGAGGTCGAAGCCCTGCTCTCCGCACGGGCGGTCGTGGCGGTCGGTGCAGGGATCGATCCTCAGGAGTACGCCGGACTCGACCCGCTTCTCAAGGCGCTCGATGCCGAGCTTGCCGCTTCGCGCAAGGTCACCGACAACGGCTGGCTGCCGCGCGCCAGGCAGGTAGGGGTCACAGGCCACAGCGTGGACCCCGCGATCTACGTGGCCGTGGGCATATCGGGGAAGTTCAACCACATGGTCGGCTCGCGAAGCGCCGGCACGGTAGTGGCGATCAACAGCGACCCGCAGGCGCCGGTGTTCGACTGGGCCGACGTCGGCATCGTCGCCGACTGGCACGAAGTGGTCCCGCTGCTGGCACAGGCGCTCGGCTGAGAGCGCGAGCCTTTAGCTGCGGGTCGGACGGCGCTTTACGGTGACCGGGTCGAGCGTGGGGATGCCCTCGTTGTACTTGGGCGGGGGATACGCCTGCCCGTAGTCCACGGTCCCGCCGAGCGAGTCGAGCAGCGCCTGCTCGGCCTCATCGGGGTAGAGCAGCGAGGTCGCCGGAAGCGCGGGCACCGAGGTGAGGGGCGAGGCGAGGTTCGGGAGTGCGGAGGTCATGTCGCCGACGGTGTCGTAGCGCCAGGGCGAGATGTGAAGCCCACCTCGGCCCATCAGGGTGCCGCGGTCGAGGAACACCGACTCGATGAGCTTCAAGGTGGATATGTGGTCGAAGGTATCGGAGCACACCCACCCGCCGGCGCTGAACGGCGAGATCACGAGCGCCGGCACCCGGAAGCCCAGCCCCACCGGGCCGAGCACGTCGTCCCAGTCAGAGGGTGGTCCGCCGGCGGCGTTGCTCGGCTTGGTCGTGGTCAAGTACTCCCCGTCGTACTTGCCACCCTTCTGCGCGCCGGTTGGCAGGTCGGACATCGACCTGACGGTCGGGCCGGGCGTGGATGGCGGGACGTGGTCGAACCACCCGCCGTTCTCGTCGTAGACGACGAGGAACACCGTGCGCGCCCAGACTTCCTCGTTCATCAAGAGCGTCTGGAGGATCTGAGAGACCAGCCACTCGCCGTACTCAGGGGGAGTAGCAGGGTGCTCGCAACACGGAGCGGGTGGGAGGATCCACGAGACCTGCGGGAGGTTGCCGGAGACGACGTCGGCCGCGAATTCGGCCGGGTACACGGGCGTGAGGCCGTTGGCCGCGAGTGTCGGGCTGTAGCCCGGCGAGCTCGGCTTCGTGTACTGCCCGAAGTAGTCGAGCACGTTGAACAGCGCGTTGGAGGTCGGGTCCTGGTATACCTTCCAGCTCACCGAGTTGTCCGACAGCACCTCGGGCATGGTGGGCCACGAGAGGGTGCCGACGAGGTCGTTGCGGTTCTGGACGTAGGTCGTGAGTATCTGTCCACCCACGTCGCCCGAATGGGCACCCAGGCTGCCTGACATCCACATGAGGCGGTTGGGGTCGGTGGGCCCGAGCACCGAGCAGTGGTAGCCGTCGCAGATGGTGAATGCGTCGGCTAGCGCGCGGTAGAAGGCCAAGCTGTCCTTTTGGCGGTAGTAGCCCATGGTGAGGATGCCCACGGGCACGTCCGAGGACCCCGGGGCGGGTGCGGCGGAGCTCGAGGCGAACTGCCACTTTGCGGTCGGGTCGTTGGCGAGGTGCTCCACCACCCAGCGGTTCATGGCGCCGTTGTTCCAGGCTCCGTGCTGGGGGCCCCAGTCGTGGGTGATGTCGTTGGTCGTCTGGCCCGCCACGGTCGGCGGGTCGCTCACCAGCTCGAACGGCTCCAGAACCTTCTCCCCGTCGGCCAGCGCATAGGAGACCTTGGTGCCTCCGAGGGAGGTGCCGACCATCGTCTGGGTGAACACCCCGGCCTGGGCGGTGTGGTCCCGGAAGCCGCGAACCCCTGGCATGGTGCCGAAGTAATGGTCGAAGGACCGGTTCTCCTGCATCAGGATCACGACGTGCTCGACGTCGGAGAGGCTCGCCGTGCCCGACTGCGACCTCGCGAGCGCGGCATCTATCAACCGAGCCTGGTGCGGACGTAGCACGCTCGAAGCGGCGACCCCAGCACCAACTGCGGCGCCGGCCTTCAGGAAGGAGCGCCTGCCGATCCGCGCGGCTCCGGTCCTGCCAGCGCCGGCCCGCGAGATGGCCCCGGTGTCCTTGCGCCCACGTCCACGTGTGCTCATTTCGGTCTGCCCCCCGGTCAAGGCGGCGCTTGCCCGTTGGAGAGGGCTATGCCTGGGCAGGGACGCCTCGGCCTGCCGCCTCTCGGGGAACGCTCCCGGCCGGCCCGACCTGCGGTCGAGTCTGATCGGGACATTCGCAGGACGGTTCGGACCGTGGTTCCCCGAATAGGGCGTCCCCCCAGCCGCTGGATACGATCGCAACGTGAGCGAGGGGCAGGTGGTCGACCCGGCGGGCAGCTCGAGCTGGCCGCGGCGCGCCGAGGCACCTCCTCTCACCCGGCCCGGCGCGACGGGCGAGGCCGGCCGATTCCGTCTCGAGAGCCGCGCTGCTCCGACCCAGAGCCGCCTCGACGCCTGGCGGGAGGTGCTGCGCACCGTCAACCCGCCGAGCGGGCGCCGGCTCGACCCCGTGTCGAAGTGGCTCGTCCTGACCCGCGCGGCCGTGCTTCCCATGACCCTCGTGGCCGGCGCTGTTGCCACGTTGCTCGCAGTGCACCGCCCGGGATTCCGTCCGGGGCTCCTCGTGCTCGCGTTCGCGGGGATCGTGCTCGCACACGTTGCGAACAACCTCATGAACGATCTGTTCGACACCGAGGTGGGATCCGACACCGACTCCTACCCACGGGCGCTGTACGCACCGCACCCAGTGCTCTCGGGGATGATCTCGCGTTCGGGATTGGCCGCCGCGGCCTTGGCGGTGAACGCGATCGACCTTGCGATCCTCGTCGTGCTCGTCGTCTTCAGGGGTCCGGTGGTGCTCGGCTTCGCACTGGGCGGATTCCTGCTGAGCTTCGCCTACACCGCCCCTCCCCTGAGGCTCAAGAAGCGGGGCCTGGGCGAGCTCGACGTGTTCTTCGTGTGGGGGCCGCTCATGGTGTGCGGCACCTACTTCGCTGCGGTCGGTCGCATCCCGTGGGAGGTGCTCGTCGCCTCGGTGCCGTACGGCCTGCTGTGCACCGCGGTGCTCATGGGCAAGCACGTCGACAAGTCCTCCTACGACGCACCGCTCGGGATCAAGACGCTGCCGGTGGTGCTCGGCGACCCACGCTCACGCCAGGTGACCAGAGGTCTCATGGCGGGCTTCTACGTGTCGGTCGCTGTCGCTGTCGCCGTGCGCGCGCTCCCTTGGCCGGCTCTTCTTTGCGTGCTGGCGCTCCCGAGGCTCTTCCAGGCGTGGCGCGCACTCGGGCGGCCCCGACCCGACGAGCCCCCCGCCGGGTTTCCAGTGTGGCCTCTTTGGTTCGCGGCGATCGCGTTCGTGCACACTCGCCGTGCGGGCTCGCTGCTGGTCACCGGCCTGGTGCTGGCGGCCGCGTTCGGGATCCGCTGAAGGAGCCTGGGCAGAGAGACGAAAGCCGGGGAGAGAGGTGGGCGCTCCGGGTCCTCAGCGAGCCGGCTGCAGCTCGGCGCCCTCCGAGGGCGCTGAGGGCGCGGTGCTGGCGGTGTGCTTGATGTCGGTCTCCGGGCGCATAGCGCTCAGGATCGGCTCGATATCGGCGGCCCTGGCCGGACGCGCGAAGTGATATCCCTGGGCCACCTCGCAGCCGAGGGAGTGCAGGTGCTCGAGCTGCTCGGCGGTCTCGACTCCCTCCACCACCGTGGTGGTGCCGATGGCCCTAGACAGCGTGACCACGGCCGAGACGATGGCCGACTTCACGGGGTCGATGTCGACCCCGTCGATGAAGCTGCGGTCCACCTTCACGACGTCGATTGGGAAGTCGGCTAGGTAACCGAGGGCGGAGTAGCCCGTGCCGAAGTCGTCTATGGCGACTTGGCAGCCGAGCGCCTTGATCCGAAGGAGAATCTCGATCGTGTGCTCGACGCGGTCCACCGCGAGGCTCTCGGTGATCTCGAGGAGCAGTTGCGAGGGATCTACTCCGGTCGCCCGTAGGACGTCCTCGAGCTCTTCCACGAGGCCTGCCTGCTGAAACTGACGCGCCGAGAGGTTCACCCCCATCGTCAGCTTGACGCCGAAGCGTTCGCGCCACTCGCGAGCCTGGCGGCATGCGTGCTCGAGGACGACGCGCCCGAGGGGCAGGATGAGTCCGGTGTCCTCGGCGAGGGCGATGAACTCGTCGGGACCGACCAAGCCACGCGTGGGATGGTTCCAGCGCACGAGGGCCTCGGTGCCGACCACACGGCGGTTCGCGATCGAGAAGAGGGGCTGGTAGTGGACCTCGAGCTCGTCCCTGGCCAGCGCCCGCCGGAGGGCGGCTTCTAGCTCGATTCGCTCGGCTGACCGCACGCCCATCGCCTGGATGTCGAAGACCTCGTAGTGACCGCCGCGCCCGCGCGCCTTCGCCTGGTACATGGCTACGTCAGCGTCGTGCAGGACGTCGTCGCGGGTCTTCTCGGGGGAGGTGATGGCTACCCCGATGCTCACGGTCGCCACGACCTCGTGCCCGTCGGGCAGGGAGATCGGGTCGCGCACCCTGTCGAGGATGCGTTGCGCCACCACGACGGGGTCCTCTGGGGACTCGACACCCTCGAGCAGAACGGTGAACTCGTCCCCACCGAAGCGGGCCAGCACGTCGCCGGGACGCAGGGCCGCTCGGATCTTCTCGCCGATCGCGATCAGAAGCTGGTCGCCGGCGTGGTGGCCGAGGCTGTCGTTGATCATCTTGAACCGGTCTACGTCCGCGAAGAGCACAGCGTGCTGTTCGTTGCTGCGCTTGGAACGGCGCAGGGCGTGCTCGAGGTGGTCGAGGAAGAGGCGCCGATTGGGCAAGCCGGTCAGGGCGTCGTGGAAGGCGTGGCGTGCGAGCTGTTCCTCGAACACCTTGCGCTCGGTGATGTCACGGAACACGAGCACGGCGCCGCCGGGCTCCTCGTTGCGCTCGGCGTCCTCCGGGGAGTCGCCCGGCGTGGTCCCGTTGTCGAAGATCGGCGACACCGTGAACGCGACGTGGAAGAAGCTGCCGTCCGCTCGCTGGAACCGGGTGTCGTAGCTCGTGATCGTGTCGCGGTTGGCCATTGCGCGCATGGCAGGTGCCAGGATGAAGCTCGGTGCCCGGGGACCGATGTCCAGGCCCGAGGCCAGCTCCTGCTCCTCGAGGTCGTGGACGGTCTCCTTGCCGAGCATCGCTGCCGCCGCAGGGTTCATGAACGTGACTAGCCCTGAGCGACTCACGGCGCATACACCCTCGCCGAGGCTGGAGGTGATGGCAGCAAGGCGGCGACGTTGAAAGCGGCTCTCCTCGTAGAGGGCCGCGTTTGTGAGGGCCGTGGCCCCGACCGCAGCGAGGGCCTCGAGCATGCCCTTGTCGGGCCCGTCGAAGGGCTCGGTCCGGCTGCGACCCGTGACGGTGAGGGAGAGGTCGCGGTCGGGCACGGACACCGGCGAAACGAGGACCCCGGGCTCGGTCTGCTGACTCGAGCCGGTCCGCTCGGTCAGAGTCGCCTGGTCGCATCGCAGCAGGCTCCGCGCGGCGTTGGTAACGGCCGACTCGACCTCGTGACTGCCCATCGACCGGTTGATCTCGAGTGCTGCTCCGTATAGCCCATCGAGGCGAGCTCTGTCGTGGCGCGCGGCGAAGTGCCCGACGAGCACCTGCCGCAGAATGACGAGTGGTGCTATCGCGATCGGGAGTGCCCATAGATGTGCCGAGACGACGAGCGCAGTGCCGAGAGCGATGGCGACGCTCGAGGTGACGAAGAGGATCCGCACCCCCATCCCCTCGACGGCAGCCTGCCTGGCGGGCACGCCTGTTGCGGCCATGATCCCGTGCACGGCGAGGCTGTTCACCGCGAAGTACACCGCAGCGGCGAGCACAGCCGCTCCGAAGGCGGCGTATGTCAGCGAGTGGCCGTGGTAGAGCAGCCTGAACACACCGAGGCCCGCCGCGACGGGCACGAGCACCGCGCCGAAGTTGAAGGCGGACTTCACGAAGGTCCGGTGGCGGACCGCCTGCGCGATCACAGTGGCCATCGCGAAGACCACGATGATTGCGCTCGTCGGCACCAGCAGGACCAGCACGACGAAGAGGGCCTCGTCGAGGTGGACTGACTCTGACTGGTCGCCGACGTAGATGATGAGCGGCCAGAGCCAGCTGGCGAGGACCAGTGCGCCGAACACGGCTACCAGGACGACCTGGTCGTGTCCGGGCAACCCGTTCACGACCAGGTCGTTCACTGCCAGGGCCAGGGCGAGGAGCCCGCCGGCCACAGCGGCGGCGATGATCATCCACGCGCGCCAGGGGAGGTTCATGCTCCCTCTTCGAAGGGCAACCAGCTCACGTCAGTTCCAGGCCGATCCGTTCCAAGCGCTCCCGTTCCAAGCGCTCCCGTTCCAGGCGCTCCCGTTCCAGGCGCTCCCGTTCCAGGCGCTCCCGTTCCAGGCGCTCCCGTTCCAGGCGCTCCCGTTCCAGGCGCTCCCGTTCCAGGCGCTCCCGTTCCAGGCGC
>DATKIB010000017.1:0-55243 GCA_035509915.1 Acidimicrobiales bacterium
GACGTCGTTGCGCCACCGCTCGAGCTGAGTCGAGCACCTCACCTCGTCCGAGGCCTGTATCGCTCCGCGGAAGCCGACGAGCATGTTCGAGGGCTGTCCCATGAAGAGGCTCGGGGACAGCAGCAGGCCGCAATTGATCACGGAGTCGTTGGCGAACTCGACGCCGTAGTCCTGTGCCCCGGGAGCGAGTCCGAAGGCCATGAACGCCGCCTCGGAGCTCCCTACGAGCAGGAACCGGATCGGGCCCCCGGTCGAAGCCGGGACCGCGGGGACCCGCGTTGCAGTCCCCGACGACACGCCGGGAGGCACCGAGTAGACGTCGCTCGGGATCTCCGGTGCTGCCGCCGACGTGACGACTCCCCCGAGCGCTCCGGCCGCGGCAGGGACTCCGGCCGTCGTGAGGACGATCACGGCCGCGGTAGCGCCCACGGACGCGGGGGTAAGGACCCGCGCTCCCCACCTGCGCAGGCCGCCGCGGCGGATGGGCATCTCGAGCAGGTGGTACGAGGCGACCGACACCACCAGCGTCGCCGCCACGCGCAACGCGAACAATTCGAGACCGCCCAGGTGAGTGCGCGCGGGGTCGAGCGCGACGAAGAGCGGCCAGTGCCACAGGTAGATGCCGTAGGAGATGCGTCCCACGTAGCGGACCGCCCGCAATGACAGGGCGCGCGCCCAGGGGCTGGACGGCACGAGGACGACACAGGCGAGCGCCGCTGCGGCGCTGAGCGACACGAGCGCGAAGCCGCCCCTGTAGAGCCACGCGTCGGAGGACTGGACCTGCGCCATCGCGTAGAGCACGAACCCCAGGCCTGCTCCGCCCGCGACCACCAGCGCGCGGCGCGCCCACCTCTTCGACGGCACCTCGCCCTCCCCCACCGTCGCCCGAAGCGCTCGACTCGACCGCAGCCGCGCCGTGACGAGGGCCAGGGCGGCACCGATCAGGAGGTCCTGGGCGCGCGTATCGGTCCCGTAGAAGACGCGGTCCACCCCCAGGCCGTCGTGGTACATCGCGGCCATCGCCACGGCGCTCGCTACCGCCCCGGTGAGCGACAGCCCCAACAGCCACGTCCGCGACCGCCTCAGGCGCACCAGGCCCAGCACGATCAGGGGCCACAGCAAGTAGAACTGCTCCTCTATCGCGAGCGACCACGTGTGCAGCAGCGGCGAGGGCGAGGCGCTCTGCAAGCCGGCGAAGTAGCCCTGACCGGAGAACACCTGGTTCCAGTTCGCCACGTAGAACAGTGTCGAGAGCGCGTCGCGGCGAAGCTGGCCGAGCGACCCGGGCGGAGCAAGCCATAGCGCGTAGAGCCCGACTGCGAGCAACATGGCTATGAGCGCCGGCAGCAGACGCCGTGCCCGCCTGGCCCAGAAATTCCCCAGCCGCAGCGTTCCGGTGCGGTCCACCTCCCCGACGAGCAACCCGGTGATCAGGAAGCCGGAGAGGACGAAGAAGACGTCGACCCCGAGGAACCCTCCCGGGGCCCATGAGAAGCCGCCGTGGTAGACGAGCACCGCCGCGACGGCCAGCGCGCGCACTCCGTCGAGGGCAGGTACGTAGCCTCCGGGGGTCGAGTGCTCGACGGCGTCGGGACGACGCACCGAGCGCGCTACCTGCTCGTGCGGCTCGTCACCGCGGGAACCCGGCGAGGGAGCAACGGGGCGTCACGCCCTGTGCTCCCGATGCTCGAGCCGCCGCCCACTGCTTTCTCCTCCTGGTACTCCTCGTCGACGTTGACTGTCCAGATATCGTGCCGGGCCCCGCTCACGATGTTGTCCACGGTCAGCATCGCCGTGTACATGGAGTGGTCCTGATTGTTGTACTTGTGCATGCCGTTGCGACCGACCGCGTGGACGTTGGGGACCTCCGCTGCGAGCCAGTGGCGGATGGTCTCCACCGCCGCCCGGTAGCCCTCGTCGTACACCGGGTAGGCCTTGGGCATTCTCACCACGTAACCGTGCTCGATCGCCTCGCTGTCCGCGAGCCCGATGACCTCGAGCTCCTTGGAGGCGAGAGCAACGAGATCCTCGTCGGGCGCCTCCCACATCTCGTCCCCCTGCATGACCCAGTACTCGAGGCCCAGACAGGTCCTCCCGTCCTTCACCAGGTAAGGCGACCAGGATGCGAAGTTCTGGACCCGTCCCACCTTCACGTCGGGGTCGTGGATGTATATCCAGTTGTCCGGGAAGCCGGCCGAGGCGGGCACCACCAAAGCGACAGTAAGGAAGTCCCGGTAGTGCAAGTCGCCGGCGGCAGCCAGCACGTCGGGTGGCGCCGGGGGGTGCATGCAGCGCACGAGCTCCGAGAACGCCATCGACGAGATGACATGGTCGGTCTCCAGCCGCAGTTCCTGGCCGCCGTTTCGGTACGACACCGCCTCGGCTCCGTGCACGCCGCGCTCGATGCGCGTGGCCGAGCTCGCGAGGCTGACCACCCCGCCCGCATCGGTCACCAGGTCGCGGCACCGCTCCCACATCATCCCGGGACCCAGCTTCGGGTACTGGAACTCCTCGATGAGGCTGGTGACCTGCTTGGAGCGGTCCTTGCGGCCCCCGAGGATCTTGGACCTGATCGGCTCCCACACGGCGCTGTAAAGGGACATGCCCTTGATGCGCTGGGCGCCCCAGTCCGCGGATATCTGCGAAGCGGGGACTCCCCACACCTTCAGGTTGTAGGTCTCGAAGAAGTGGGAGTAGAGCCGCCTGCCGTAGTTCTTCACGATGTAACCCTCGAGGCTCGTCTGGTCCTTGGGCGGCCGCAGGTGCACCCAGACGTAGGAGCCGAGGCACCGCAAGGCCTCGGAGGGCCCGAGATTGCGCAGGGCGTTCAGGGGGCGGATCGGGTAGTCGTAGAACTTGCCGTCGTAGTAGATGCGGCTCATACGGGGCCTGACGAGGAAGTCCTCGTCAGGGAGGATCTCGTGCCACAGGTCTTCGACAGGCTGCACCTTGGTGAAAAAACGATGACCCCCGATGTCGAAGCGCCAGCCGTCGCGCTCCACGCTCCGGCTTATCCCGCCTACCACGTCGTCTGCCTCGAGGACCACCACCGACCGGTCCGCCTTCGTGAGCTGGTAGGCGGCGGTGAGGCCTGCCGGCCCGGCGCCGATCACCACCACCGGACGTTCGGTTGGGGCGCCCTCGTGGGGCACGCTCGGGGTCTTCACTCGGCGCAGATTACGCCAAGAGCAAACCAGGACCTGCTCTTCGCCAGTATCGGCGACCCGCTCCGCCCCTGGCTCTCGGCGGGTTCCTCGCTCACGGAACGTAGAGGTTGGTGAAGGCCAAAAGGGAGTAGCCGACGAGCCCCGCTCCTGCCAGCACCAGCACGGTGCGCTCCACACGAGCGGAGGCCGTGAGGCTCGCTCCCGCCAGCACCAGGGGGAAGCCCGACACCGCGTACCGTTCGAAGCCGTCGAGGTTCGCCGTCGTGAGAGCCACCGCGACGACCGCTGCACCGAACGCCCCGTAGCAGGCGGGCCAGCGGCGAAACGCCACGACCACCAGGGCGACGGCCAGCACCACCCACGGCAGGTGCAGGGCCGAGCCGAGGTGGTGGCCGTGGACGAGCAGCGAGGCGTCGTGGGCCAGTGTGCGGAACGGCTCGGAGACCGGGCCCCGGTGCACTCCCTCCTCTTGGATGCGAAGAGGCGCGAGCGCCCCCCCGTAGCGCCAGGCGACCCACCCGAGGTAAGCCCCGAACCCCACGGCCGGGCCCGCGATCGCGGACACCCTCGCAGCTCTGGCTGCCGGAGCCTCGCCCCTCCATTCGCGAAGCCCCTCGATAGCGGCCGGCACGACCAGCAGGACTCCGATGGGCCGGCAGAGCCCGGCACCGACACCGAGAGCCGCTGCGAGCCACCACCGGCGCGTCCGAAGCGCCCACAGGGCGCCCGCCGACAGCAAGAGCAGAGTGCCCTCTGCGTAACCCATCACCATCGTGAACGCGGGCGGGGCCAGACACACGAGCCACGCGGCTCGCCGCGCAAGGGCTTCGTCGCCGCTCTCGTGCCTTGCGAGCGCGGCCACGATTGCGGTTCCGCCGAGGGCGCTCAGGTTCGCCACCACCACCACGGCGGTGCCCGCACCGATCCCCGGAAGGACCGACACTGCCTTCGCGAGGACGGGGAAGAGCGGGAAGAACCGCAGCGACGAATGCCCGGCCCCCGCGTAGCCGTGGCGCGCGATCGACTCGTACCAGCCGGCATCCCACCCGAGCAGCCCCTCGCGCACCCGCGCTGCTGCCGCCGCCGAGAGGTGCGCGCCGTTGACCAGCTCGTGCGCGATCGCCAGGGAGCCTCCGACTAGGGCCCTCGCGACGACCCAAGGCCACAGCGCCGTAGCCAGCGCCCAGCGGAGGCGGGAGGGGCCTACAGCCGAAGGAGCCGACGCCGGGACCCCGCACATCGTCGGCATGCTAAGTCGGCACGCTGAGAGGTCCGGCGGACAGGCCTGGCGGACAGGCCCGGCGCACAGCCACGGTGAATGTGACCGAGTGCCCTACCAGGGCCCGAACAGCCCGTCTACCATTTGCCCAAGGCCACGGTCCGCGCGCCTTCGGGCCGGGCCCGTCGCCTGTGAGGGCGGAGGGGGAGGATGGGTATGACGGACCTTCGGGCCCGCCGGTACGACCGGCGCACCTTCCTGGCGACCGGGGCAGGGGCCGCCGCTGCGCTGGCAATGGCAAAGGTCGGCAGCCCACCGTTCCTCGACGCCAGGCACACGCCCGGGATCGGGACCGGGAAGCCGAGGCGGGGGGGGACGATCACGATCGGCACCACCTCCGAGATCGACGGGTTCCTCCCATCGCAGAGCCACTTCGACGCCACCGGCTACGTGTACGCCAACACGGTCTACGACACCCTGACAAGGGTGGCTGCGAACGGCACGGCCCGCCCCTACCTCGCGCAGTCGGTGACGCCCAACTCGGACCTGACCAGCTGGACCATCACCCTGCGTCCTGGCATCAGCTTCCACGACGGCTCACCTCTCAACGCCGAGGTGGTCGTGGCCAACCTCCAGGCGATCCGACAGTCCGCGCTCAGCGGGCAGGCCGTGAGGCCCTGGAGCTCGGTGCAGGCCGCGGGCGACCTCCAGCTCGTCATCGACTGCGACAGGCCGCTCGTGTCCTTGCCGGTCGCACTGGCCACCCAGATCGGCTACATCGTGTCCATGGCCCAGCTGGACAGCAACGACACCCAGCACCCCGTGGGCACGGGACCCTTCAAGTACGTCTCGTGGACGCCCAACGACCAGTTCGTCGTCGAGCGCAACCCCGCCTACTGGCGCAGCGGGCTCCCCTACCTGGACGGGATCACCTTCAAGCCGATCATCATCGATACCTCGCGCGAGGCGTCGTTGCGATCCGGCACGATCGACCTCATGGTCACCTTCGACCCCTACACGTTCACCGACCTCCGCAACAACCCGAATTTCCAGGTGGTGAGCGACCTCGGCCAGAAGACGGGCCAGCCCACCATGGGGTTCGTGTGCTTGAACACCACCGCCGCCCCGCTCAGCGACCTGACTGTGCGCCAGGCGCTCGCGCACGCCACCAACTCCAAGGAACTCGTGAAGCTCTTCGGGGCAGGCGTCACTCCGGTGAGCAGCTCGCTCTTCCCGGTCGGCTCCCCCTACCGGCCCGCCCACAACGGCTATCCCGCCTACGACCTACGAAAAGCGAAGCAGTTGGTGGCGCGGGCCGCGCCCCGCCACGGGGGTTCGGTCAACGTCGCCCTCGGCACGGTCCCAGACCCGCGCCAGATCGAGATATTCCAGGCCATCCAGAACATGTGGACACAGGCCGGCGTCAACGTCACCCTCAGCGAGGTTCAGCAAGTCACCTACATCGACAACCTGGTCACGGGCTCGTTCCAGGCCTACGCCGACCAGCAGTTCACCGCCAACGACCCCGACATCAACTACGTCTGGTTGAGCGACACGACGGCCTCGGGGCCGATCGCCCTCAACTTCGCCCGCAACAGCGACCCGCAGATCGAGGCCGCCCTCCAGCTGGGCAGGACGCACGCAGACCCCGCGACGCGCATCGAGGCATACCAGACTGTGGACAAGCTTCTTGCGAGGGACATCCCCTACATCTGGATCAGCAGGACTGTCTCGATGATGGGCGCGAGCAACAAGGTGCAGAACTTCGCCAATCCCACGCTGCCCGACGGGACCAAGGCGGAGGGATTTCGCGGCGGGGCGTTCAACACCTCCCAGATCTGGCTCGGGGCCTGACGGCCTGCGAATGACTCTCGAGCACCTCGGACGGCGTGCCGTCAGGGCTCGGCTGGATCACGGAGAAGCGTGCCCATGAGGCGGTATGCCACGACACGCTTGGTCCAGCTCGTCGCGATCGTCTTCCTTATCTCGGTGCTCGCCTTCCTCCTGGTGCACCTGCTGCCCGGCGACCCGACCGTGGCCATCCTCGGCCCGAACGACACCCCCACTGCCCGCCATGAGCTGCTGGCCCAGCTCGGCCTCAACCACTCGCTCCCGTTGCAGTACTGGACGTGGCTCAAGAACATCGTCCGGGGGAACCTCGGCGCTTCGTTCCTCACGAAGCAGACCGTCACGAACGCGATCTCCGTCGCCGCCCCCATCGACCTCGAGCTGATAGTCGTCTCCCAGCTGATGGCGTTCGCGGTCGCGATCCCTCTGGCTCTCGTGGCAGCCCGGCGGCCCAACAAGATCTTCGACCGGCTCGCCACCACCTCCACGTTCGGTCTGCTGTCGTTCCCGACGTTCGTGGTCGCAGTTCTTCTCGTCCTGGTCTTCGCCGTGGAGTTCCATCTGTTTCCGGCCACGGGCTTCGTCCGGCTCTCGCAGGGCCTCGTAGGGAACTTGAAGTCGGTACTCCTTCCCTCGATCGCCCTCGCGGTCGGCTCCGTCGCCGTCTACTTCCGGCTCTTGCGCGCGGACCTCATCTCCACGTTGCAAGAGGACTACGTGACCATGGCCAAGGCCAAAGGGCTCTCCACCCCGTACATCCTCGTTCGCCATGCACTGCGTCCTTCGTCCTTCTCCCTCCTCGCGGGTGCGGGCATCAGCATCGGCTCCCTGTTCACCGGCGCCTTCGTGGTCGAGGTCCTCTTCCAGCTCCCCGGGATCGGATACCAGCTCGTCACGGCCATCAACAGCCGCGACTACCTCATGGTGCAGGGCATGGCCCTCGTCGCCGCAATCGCGTACGTGGTCATCAACTTCGTCGTCGACTTCCTGCTCACCGTCTTGGACCCGCGGGTCCGCCATGCCTGAGGGTCCCGGGCTGGCGACCTCGAAGGAGCGCCGGCGGGCCCCGGGGGATCTCGCCGTCGCGGACATCGGCACCCGGGTAGTCACCGGGGCCGGCCCGGTCCCGCCGCGGGTCGACGGCACGGCGGCCAGCGACGGCCGGCTCCAGAAGCGGTCGCGAATGGGGGTGCTCTTCTGGGTGTGCTTGGCCTGGGTCGCCCTCATGGTCCTGCTGGCTCTCGCCGCCTCGGTGCTGCCTCTCAAGAGCCCCACCTTCCAGGACTACTCCGCTGTCAACGTGGGCCCCACGCTCCATCATCTGCTCGGCACCGACGACCTGGGCCGCGACCTGCTGAGCCGCATCGTCTTCGGCTCGCGCGTCTCGCTGGTCATCGGGTTCGCGTCGATCGCGCTCGGGATGGCGACCGGAGGGACCCTGGGGCTGCTTGCCGGCTACCGCGGCGGCGCCTCGGACACGCTGCTCAATGCCGGCTCGTTCGTGCTCCTCGCCTTCCCTCCGCTGCTCGCGATCATGGTGATCGAGGCCTTCTGGGGCCGGAGCTTGTGGAAGCTCACCCTCGTGTTCGCCGTGGTGGCAGCACCGCAGCTCTTTCGCGTCATGAGGGCCTCCACGATCGCGACCGCCAACCGTGAGTACGTGGTAGCCGCTCGCGCCTTCGGCTCGCGCTCAGCTCGCATCATGGTGCGTGAGCTTCTTCCCAACGTCCTGCCCGCAGCCATCTCCTTCGCGCTAATCGGCGTTGCCGTGGCGATCATCATCGAGGGATCACTCGCGTTCCTGGGGCTCTCGATCGCCCTGCCGACCGCCTCACTCGGGAACATCATCAACGAGGGGGTCCAGAACAACAACCTCCAGCTGAACCCCTACATCGCACTGTGGCCCTCGCTCTACATCTTCTTGATGCTGAGCTCCTTGAACTTGATGGCGGACCGGCTTCGCTCACGCTTCGAAGCACGCGAGGGCAAGCTGTGAGGTTCCTCCACCGGCGTCCCCACCTGGAATTCCAAGAGGCCTCCGAGCTCGAGGGGCCGCTGCTCGAGGTCGAGGACCTGCACACCTCCTTCGCGAGCCCACGCGGACCGGTGCGCGCCGTGGACGGGGTGTCGTTCAGCGTCGACAGGGGCAGGACGCTCGGCATCGTCGGCGAGTCGGGATCGGGCAAGACCGTGCTCGTGCGCTCGGTGATGGGCCTGCTGCCGCCCAACGTGGCCGAGCGTTCGGGGCACGTACGTCTGTCCGGGCACGAGATCAGCTCCCTGTCGGCTTCGGAGATGCGCGACGTGTGGGGAAACCAGATCGCCCTCGTGTTCCAGGACCCGATGACGGCGCTCAATCCGGTCGTGCGCATCGGCAGGCAGATCACGGAGTCGCTCAGGCTGCGTGCAGGGCTCGATCGCAAGGCGGCTCGCGAGACCGCCATCGCGCTGCTCGAGTCCGTCGGATTGCCCTCGCCGGCTCGCCGCCTGCGCGCGTACCCCCACGAGCTCTCCGGGGGAATGCGCCAGCGGGTGATGATCGCCATCGCCCTCGCATGCGGGCCGCGCCTGCTGCTCGCGGACGAGCCCACGACAGGTCTCGACGTCACCCTCCAGGCCCAGATCCTCGACCTCCTCGGCTCGCTCCAGCGCGAGCGCTCGATGGCGATGATCCTGGTGACCCACGATCTGGCCGTGGTGGCGGGGCGCACCGACGAGGTCGCGGTGATGTACGCGGGGCGCATCGTCGAGCACGCCTCGACGCGCGTTCTGTTCTCGCGCACGAGGATGCCGTACACCGAAGCGCTGCTTCGTTCGATCCCGCGACTGTCCCAGCCGAGTCACTCGAGGCTCCGGGCGATCCCGGGCCGGCCACCGGACCTGTCGGTCAGGTCCCCCGGATGCGCTTTCGCACCGCGCTGTCCCTACGTGCAAGAGCGTTGCAGGCGCGAGTCGCCGCCGCTTCGGACCGCGGGGCCGGGACACAAGTTCGCGTGCTGGTACCCGGTCGGGTCGAGCGAAGGCGACGAGGCACTGGCGTCCAACCTCGAGGCGCGGGTGCCGGCCGCGCTGACCTTCGCCGGAAGACCGGAGCTACGGGCGGGCGTCGTGAGCGCTTCGAAGAGCGGAGCCGGATGATGGCGGGGAGCGGCACCGCCCACTTGCGCTCCGGAGATGCGCTGCTGAGAGCGGACCACCTGGTGGTCGAGTTCGCCTCCCGCAAGCACCGCGTTCAGGCCGTGTCGGACGTGAGCTTCGACGTGCTGCGGGGGGAGACCCTAGGGCTCGTGGGCGAGTCGGGGTGCGGCAAGTCCACGACTGGGCGCGCCGTCGCCTTGGTGCAGCCGCTCGTATCCGGGAGCGTGCTCCTCGACGGGGAGAACATGGCCGAGGTCTCGCAAAAGGACCTGCGCAGGGCGCGGACGCGCGTGCAGATGGTCTTCCAGGATCCGATCTCCTCGCTGAACCCCCGCAGGCGCGTCCTCGACTCGGTGATGGAACCGCTGGCGGTGTGGCACTCGGGGACCAAGCCCGAACGCCGCCGCAAGGCGATCGAAGGTCTCGAATCGGTGGGCATCGACCCGGAGCAGACCGCCAGACGGCGCCCGACCGAGCTCTCGGGCGGCCAGTGCCAACGCGTGAGCATCGCGCGCGCTCTCATGCTCGAGCCCGAGCTGCTGATCTGTGACGAACCCGTCTCCGCGCTCGACGTGTCAGTCCAGGCGCAGATCCTCAACCTGCTCCACGACCTGAAGGACGAGCGCGGGCTCACGATGCTCTTCATCGCCCACGACCTTGCCGTCGTGAAGAACGTGAGCGATCGGATCGCCGTCATGTACCTCGGGAAGCTCTGCGAGGTGGCGCCCCCCGAGGCCCTGTACCTGCACCCGGCTCATCCGTACACCGCCGCCCTGCTGGCGGCCGTCCCCGATCCTGACCCCGAGACACAGGTCCCCTCCGTGCCGTTGGTCGGCGACCTTCCCTCTCCCACCGACCCGCCGTCGGGGTGCCGGTTCAGGACGCGATGTCCGTTGGCGGCCGAGCGCTGCGCCGAGGAGGAGCCGCAGATGCGAGAGGTGGCGCCGGGCCACTTCGTGGCCTGTCACTTCGCCCTCGAGCCGCTCCAGCCCGCCGGGACGGGCGTCTCGCGGTCGCAGGCCCCTTGACGGCTCGCGATCAGGTCTGAGCCTGGTCTCTTCCTGCGGAAGGTTCGTGGGGCTGCTCCGCGTCCGCGGGAGCGGACACCGCCACCTCGACCTCGTCAGGTGCACGACCCTGCGCCTGCGAGTCGCCGCTGTCCTCGGGCGCTAATGCGGGATCGGGCGCGGCGGCAGGAGCAGGCCCCGAAGGGGGTGCCTGTGAGACAGCGTCCTCCACCCAGGCCGCCTGCGCCTCGGTCTCCGGGGTGAAGCCGGTGCCCGCGTAGTCGTAGCCGATGTAGTTGCCCTGCTCGTCGTAGGCGTGCTCGCCGAAGGCCTCGCGGTACTCCTCGGACACCTCGCCACCCTCGGCCGCCTGCTTGATCGACAGGCTAATGCGCCGGCGCTGGAGGTCTACGTCGATGATCTTCACCCAGAGCTCTTCGCCGGGGTTGGCCACCTGTTCGGGGGCCTCCACGTGGTGGCCGGCCATCTCCGATATGTGCACGAGGCCCTCTATGCCGTCGCCCACCTGCACGAACGCACCAAAGGGGACGAGCTTGGTGATCCGGCCGTACACGAGCTCCCCGATCTGGTGAGTGTTGGCGAACTCGTGCCACGGGTCGGTCTGGGTGGCCTTGAGCGACAGGCTGATGCGCTCCTTGTCCAGGTCGACGTCGAGCACCTCGACCTCCACCTCGTCGCCGACCGACACCACGGACGACGGGTGGTCGACGTGCTTCCAAGAGAGCTCCGAGACGTGGATGAGCCCGTCCATGCCCCCCAGGTCGACGAAGGCGCCGAAGTTGACGACTGACGACACCGTGCCCCGGCGCCGTTCGCCGGGCTTCAAGTTCACCAGGAACTCGCCGCGCTGCTCCTTCTGGGCCTCCTCCAACCAGGCCCTGCGTGACAGCACGACGTTGTTGCGGTTGCGGTCGAGCTCGATGATCTTCGCCTCGATGGTGCGCCCTATGTAGGGCTGGAGCTCGCGCACCCGGCGCAGCTCCACCAGGGACGCCGGAAGGAAGCCGCGCAGGCCGATGTCGACGATCAAGCCGCCCTTCACGACCTCGATCACAGGACCTTTCACCATGCCGCCGGTGTCCTTGATCTTCTCGATCGTGCCCCAGGCGCGCTCGTACTGGGCCCGCTTCTTAGAAAGGACGAGCCGCCCCTCTTTGTCCTCCTTCTGGAGGACGAGAGCCTCGAGCCGCTCGCCCAAGCTCACGATCTGGTCCGGGTCGACGTCGTTGCGTATGGAGAGCTCCCTCACGGGGATCACACCCTCGGACTTGAAGCCGATGTCGAGAAGGACCTCGTCCTGGTCGATCTTCACGACGGTGCCCTCGACTATGTCGCCGTCGTCGAAGTCGACGATCGTGGCGTCGATAGCGTCCTCCAACGAACTGCCCGACAGGTCGTTCTCGACGACGGTCCGCCCCACGTAATTGCCGTTCTCGTCGAAGGTGCCCATCGGGCCGTCCGACAGCAGGGCCACGGCTCCGGGTACCTCCGCGGTGGAAACGGCGGAGGGGGCCGAGGACTCAGAAGGAACCGCGGTCGTCGCTCTCGGCGACTGGCTGCGGCGGGGAGCGGGCTCGGGGGCGGGGGTCACGCCGGCAGCTGTGCCGGCGGGGGGCTGGTGGCCGGCTTCAGCGTCGCTCCCGGACGCTACGCCGCCGTTGTTGTCGGGCATGGACCTTTGCGACTCGCTTTTCAGGGACGGGGCCTCCCACACATGGGTTGCGCGCGGGAGCCGGCCGCCGAACGGCGGCCCGAAAGCACTCTACCAAAGGGCTCGTGAGGACCGGTCCGTGGGGGTAGGCGCTCGCAGGTCCGGGCGTCAGCTCTTGGCGTCCGCCCACGAGGTCCCCCACGCGCTCGAGACCTCGAGGGGCACGGCCAGGCCCACGACCTCGCTCACGTCGGCCATCACCGGGGGCACGAGGTCGCCCACGGCCTCGGTCTCGGAATCGGGGACCTCGACGATCACCTCGTCGTGCACCTGGAGCACCAGCCTCGCAGCGAGGCCCGCGTCCGAGAGGGCAGAGTCGAGACGCACCAGGGCCACCTTGAACAAGTCGGCGGCAAGACCCTGGATGCCGGCGTTCATCGCCTGTCGTTCGGCCGCCATTCGCAAATTGCGGTTGGGAGAGTTCAAGTCGGGAAGCGGGCGTCTCCTGCCGAAGAGAGTCTCGGTGTAGCCCTTGGACCGGGCCTGCGCGACGGTGGAGTCCATGTACGCCCTCACCGCGGGGAACGCTGCGAAGTACGCGTCGAGGATCCCCTGCGCCTCGGCGGTCTCGATCGAGAGGCGCCTCGCGAGCCCGTAGGCCTCCATTCCGTAGGCCAGCCCGTAGGAGACCATCTTGGCCCGGTTGCGCTGTGCCGGCGTCACCCCCTCGGGTGGGACGCCGAACACCTGGGCGGCGGTGGCGCGGTGCACGTCTCGCTTTTCGGCGAAGGCGCTCACGAGCCCGGGGTCCTCCGAAAGGTGCGCGATCACCCGGAGCTCGATCTGGTCGTAGTCGCAAACGAGGAGCACGTGGCCCTCGTCGGGGACGAAAGCACGGCGCAGCTGCCTGCCCTCGTCGGTCCGCACCGGGATGTTGTGCAGGTTCGGACGGTCGGAGGACAGCCGCCCCGTCCTCGCGACCGTCTGCTGGAAGGTGGCATGGATCCTGCCGTCGTGGGCCACTTCGGCGAGCAGGCTTTCGCCGTAAGTGGAGCGAAGCTTCTCGACCTCGCGATACCGCAGGAGGACGTCGACGATCGGATGTTGCCCTCGCAGCTTCTCGAGCGTGGCCGCGTCGGTCGAGAAACCGGTCTTGGTCTTGCGCCCCGGCGTGAGGCCCAGGTGCTCGTAGAGCACGGTACGCAACTGGAGGGTCGAATTCACGTTGAAGCTCTCTCCCGCGAGCCGCTGAACCTCCGCCTCGAGGGCGCTGCACTCGTCGACGAGGTCCTTCATGATCCGGCGCAGCTCTGCCGCGTCCACGCGGATCCCCTTCACCTCCATGCGCGCGAGCACCCGCACCAGCGGGCGCTCGACCTCATCGTGGAGACGCTCGAGGCCCGTACTCTCGAGGGCCGCCCTGAGCGGTCCGACGAGCAGACCTACCGCCACGGCACCCTGGGCGGCACCCTTCGAGGACTCTCCCTCCTGCGTTCCGGACAAGTCGAGCTGCCCGGCCGGAGCGGCCGCGCTCTCACCGAGGGTGAGCCCGAGCCGCGAGTCGAGGACCTCTTCGAGCTTGTATCGGCCCGAAGAGGGATCCAGCAGGTATGCGGCGACGGCCGTGTCCATCTCGAGCCCACAGACATCGACTCCCTGCGGCAGAAGCGAGCGCATGAGCTCCTTCGCGCCATGCGCCACCACGCGTGCACCACCCGGTCCGAGCAGCTCGCTGAGCGCGCCGACCACCGAGCTGTCGGCGAGAGCTTCCTCGTCGAGCCAAAGAGCCGACATATTCGACTTACTCGACTTGGACGACTTAGTCGTCTTGGCCGACCTGGACGACGTAGTAGACATCGAAGAGTCGTCCTCCTCCACGCGCGCCACCGCCAGGCCCAAGAGTCTCGAGCGACCCGGGTCCCCGATCCACCAGGGCAGCAAGGCGAGCAACGCGCCGGTCTCGGCCGATCTCGCCAGCGCCTCGGAGGCGGCGGACCCGTGGACCGGCAGCACCTCGACCGCACCCAGGTCGACGTCGATGGCAGCGGGAGCCGTGCTCGATCTGGCCAGCGGCTCATCGGGGTCCTCCGAGAGGATCGGCGCGAGCCTCTGCCACACCGAGCGCAGCTCCAGCTCCGAGAAGACGCGTCTCACCTCGGTCACGTCCCACTGACCGAGGCCGAAGTCGTCTATGCCGACCTCCAGCGCGACGTCGCGCACCAGCGGTGTGACCAAGGCGTTCGCCCGGACCTGGTCTTCGTGCTCGAGCAGGCTCTGGCGCAGCTTCGGGGTGAGGTCACCCGCGTGCTCGAGGATCTGGTCGAGGTCGCCGTACTGCGTGACGAGCTTCGCGGCGGTCTTGTCGCCCACCCCCGGGACACCTGGGAGGTTGTCCGAGCTGTCACCGCGAAGCGCCGCCAGCAGCGGGTAGGAGGGCGGAGGCACCCCGTAACGCTCGACGATCCCTGCCTCGTCGTAGACGACCGTGTCTGAGATCCCCCTGCGGGTGTACATCACCTTTACATGCGGGTCCTCGACCAGCTGGAAGGTGTCCCTGTCACCGCTGACGACCACCACGTCCCTCCCGGCGTCTCGCGCCTGGGTGGCCAACGTCGCCAGGACGTCGTCGGCCTCGTACCCCACCTTCTCCACGCGCACCACTCCGAGCACGTCGAGGACGTCGCGCACGAGGGCGAACTGCGGTGCGAGGAGGTCGGGCATCTCGGGCCGGTTGCCCTTGTAGTCCGGCACGACGTCGTCCCTGAAGGTCGGCTCCGGTCTGTCGAAAGCCACCGCCACCCCGCTCGGGTCGTGGTCGCGCAGAAGGTTGACGAAGATGGAGCTGAACCCCAGCACTGCATTGGTCACCTGCCCGCCGGTGGTGGCCAGGTCGGTCGGAAGCGCGAAGAAGGCGCGAAAGACCAGCGAGTTCCCATCGAGGAGGAAAAGAGGCCCTTTTCCGGCCATTGCCGGCAGCCTAATGGGGGCCTTCAGGGACTGGCGGTCCCGTCTATGACTTCCTGGGCCACCTGGCGCATCGGTACCCGCCGGTCCATGGCGGAACGCTGGATGAAGGAGAACGAGTCCTTCTCCGTCATGCCGTCGCGGTCCATGAGCACGCCCTTGGCGCGGTCGACCACGCGCCTCGTCTCGAGCTTGTCCTCGAGGGAGGCGACCTCCTTGGAGAGCCGCGCGTGCTCCTGCTCGATCGCCCGGTACTCCTCGAAACGCGCCAGGGCGACCTCGATCGCCGGCACGAGCTCGCCCCGTTGGAACGGCTTCACGAGATAGGCGACCACCCCCGCGTCGCGCGCGTCCTCGATGAGGTTCCGCTGGCTGAACGCGGTCAGGATTAGTACCGCCACGCTGTTCTCGGCCGTGATCCGCCTCGCAGCCTCGATGCCGTCGATGCCGGGCATCTTGACGTCGAGGATCGCTAGGTCGGGTTGGAGGCTCGCCACGAGCTCGACGGCCTCGTCGCCGCGGCCTGCCTCCCCTACGACGTCGTAGCCCTCGGCTTCGAGGATCTCCTTCAGGTCGAGGCGAATGATCGCTTCGTCCTCGGCTATGACCACGCGCTTTGCCGCAGGTCGGTTCGGCATCGGCAACCCTCTCGTTCCGGCGAGCTGTCTCGTCCCGACGCGGACGGTCTAGCGCGGACCAGCGACCAGACGGCCGAGGAGCTCGTCCTGCCGCCGCTCGAGCTCGCCGATGGTGGCAACCAGCGAAGCACGTTCGCGGTTGGCGGCATCGGCCGTGCGCTGGGCATCGGAGTAGTCGTGCCCAGCCAGCGGCGTCTCTGACACGAGTGAACGTATCCGCGCGTCGTCTGCGGCGTCGTTCAGCACCAAGACCTGCTCGTCGAGCACCGCTAGTTGCTCGCGTGCGCGCACCAGCCTGGCGTGGGCATCCCGCAGTGAGCGTTCGACCAGGGCGCGGCGCATGGGACGACGATTGTACGCGCTGATCGTGCCCCGTGGGCCTTGGTAGCGTCTTGGCGCCGCCCGGATGGCGCAATCGGTTGACGCGATGCTCTCAAAAGGCATTGTCCTTCGGGGCGTGCGGGTTCGAATCCCGCTCCGGGCACCGTGTGGCCTGAACCCCTTGGGCCGAGCTTCGGAGATCTCCGAGGTCGCACGGTCTTGGCCTCGCCGGCACCGCGGCCATTACCTGCCGGTAACGTGAAAGGTCCCCCGGCTCTGTGCAACCCTGTGCGGCGGGCCCGGCGCGAGCTACACGACGTGGTCGAGAGGAGTCGGTTTGCTGGCGTTCACCTTCCCGGGTCAGGGCTCTCAGCGACCCGGCATGGGCCGGCCTTGGGTGGAGCACCCTTCGTGGGAGGTCGTGACGGAAGCCTCGGAGGTGGCCGGCCGCGACGTGGAGCGGCTCCTGCTCGAAGCCGAGCAGACCGAGCTGACCCTGACCGCCAACGCGCAACTGGCCACGTTCGTGCTCAGCCTCGTGGTGCTCGACGCCATCGAGCGCGTCGGCGTGGAGCCGACACTCTGCGCAGGCCACAGTCTGGGCGAGTACACGGCCCTCACCGCGGCGGGAGCCCTCGCCTTCGAGGACGGGGTGAAGCTTGTGGTCGAACGCGGCGAGGCGATGCACGAGGCGGCCGAAGAACGACCCGGCACGATGGCCGCGATCCTGGGCGCCACCGACGACGACGCCGAGGCCGCCTGCCAGCGCGCCGAGGGCGAGGTCTGGGTGGCCAATTACAACGCCCCGGGGCAGGTCGTGATCGCCGGCGAGCCCGAGGCGGTCCGGCGCGCGGGTGCCATCGCCAAGGAGATCGGTGCGCGCAAGGTCATGCCCTTCCCCGTCGCCGGCGCGTTCCACACGCTCCTAATGGCGCCCGCGCGCGCGCGGCTGCGCAAGGCGCTCTCGGACGCGCCTTTCACAGACGCCGAGATCCCCGTCGTAGCCAACGTCGACGCGAGGTCGCATCACTCCCCGGGTGACTGGCCGGGCCTGCTCTCCGCGCAGCTCTGCGGGCCCGTGCGCTGGCGCCAGAGCCTCGAGACCCTCGAGCGCGAGGGCGCGACGCGGGTGGTGGAGGTCGGGCCGGGCGGGGTGCTCACGGGCCTGGCGCGCCGCACGCTCCCGGAGGTCGATGCCGTGTCGGTGGGTTCGCCCGACGACCTGGAGAAGCTCCTCGAGGTGCTGTCGGGCAACGAGACCTGGCACGCCTACGCCGCCGCCCACCAGGGGGAGCACCTCTACACGTCGGAGAGGGTGGTGGTCGCCCCCGTCGCCGGCTTGTTCGAGCCCGATCCGGGGATCTCGGTGCCCGGGCCGGGCGGCCTGTCGGGAGGAGGCGGGCCCGACGTCGAGGTGCTCGTAGGAGCGCTTCTCGGGCATATCGGAGCGACCGAAGTGCGAACGCCGTTCGCAGGATGCCTCGTGGGCTTCCTCGCGCACCGTGGGGAACGAGTCATGGCCGGCGAGCCGGTCGCGTGGCTGCGCGTCCTCTCGGGGCAGACCTGACCCGGTCGGTGGCCGCCGCTGGTGAGATCACCGGGTGGGGGGCTGCTCTTCCTCCCACCGTGATCACCAACGCCGACCTCGAGGCTCGCCTCGACACGACCGACGAATGGATCGTCGAGCGGTCCGGGATCTGCGAGAGACGTATCGGTGGGACGGTCGCGGGACTTGCCGCCGACGCTGCACGCAGGGCGCTCGAACGCGCGGGAATCACGCCTGGCGAGGTAGACCTGCTGATCCTCGCGACGACCACCCCGGAGATGACGGTGCCTGCGACCTCCGCTGCGGTGCACCACGCACTGGGCCTCTCGGGTGGGGCGTACGACCTCAACGCGGCGTGCGCGGGCTTCGTGTATGCCATCGTGGCGGCCTACGGCGCGATCGCCACCGGCGCGAGGCACGTCCTGGTGGTGGGAGCCGACGTCCTCTCGAGCATCACGGACCACGAGGACCGGTCGACCGCCTTCTTGTTCGCCGACGGGGCGGGCGCGGTCGTGCTCGCGGCCGACGGTGCCGAAGGCCTCCTCGCGAGCGACCTCGGCACGGACGGGAGCGCGCGTGACCTCTTGTACTGCCCCCACGGCGGCACGATGAAGATGGCGGGACAAGAGGTCTTCCGGCGTGCCGTGCGGGCCACGGTGAGCTCGGCCTCGGCGGCGCTCGATCGCGCAGGGATCACCGCGCAGGACGTCTCGCTCTTCGTCCCCCACCAGGCGAACCTGCGGATCATCGAGGCTGCCGCCTCCAGGCTAGGGATCCCGATGGAGCGCACAGCGGTGGTGCTCGACCGCACCGGCAACACCTCCAACGCATCGGTGCCCCTGGCGCTCGCCGACGCCGCGGACGCAGGGCGGATAGCTCCGGGCGACCATCTGCTGCTGTCGGGGTTCGGAGCGGGGATGTCCTGGGCCACCGCCGTCGTGCGTTGGGGCCGTGGTTCGACGGAGCCGGCCGAAGCTCGCCGACCCGCAGAGGTGACCACACGATGAGCGACACGGAATCCCACAACGACACGGAATCCCACAACGACACGGCATCGCACAACGACACCGCATCGCCAGCCCGGGGCAGGGTCGTGCTCGTGACGGGGGGATCTAGGGGCATAGGCCTCGCCTGCGCGCGGCGCCTGTCCGCCGAGGGGAACCGGGTGGCGGTCACCTATCGCAGCGCGCCCCCCGACCTCGCTGGCCTCGGAGTGTCGCCGGACGGCCTCCTGCCCGTGCGGTGCGACGTGACGGACGCCGCGCAGGTCGAGAGCGCCTTTCGCACCGTCGAGTCGGAGCTCGGGCACGTGGAGGTGCTCGTCGCCAATGCCGGCATAACGAAGGACACCCTGTTGCTGCGCATGGGTGAGGACGCGTGGCAGGAGGTGATCGACACCGACCTCACGGGCGTCTACCGCGTCGTCCGCCGCGCCCTCGGCCCGATGGTGCGGGCGCACGGCGGGCGCATCGTGATCGTGTCCTCGGTGGTCGGCTTCCTCGGATCCCCGGGCCAGGTGAACTACGGCGCGGCCAAGGCCGGCCTCGTCGGCATCGCCCGCTCCCTCGCACGCGAGGTGGGCAGCCGTGGCATCACGGTCAACGTCGTCGCACCCGGGATCGTCGAGACCGATATGATCTCCACCCTGGGAGAGCAGCGGGTGGAGCAGCTGCGGTCCATGGTCCCACTCGGTCGCACCGCGGTCCCCGACGAGGTGGCTGCCGCGGTCTCCTTCCTGGCCTCGGAGGACGCCTCCTACGTGACGGGCGCCGTGCTCCCCGTCGACGGCGGTTTGGCAATGGGGCTGTGAACGAGCCAACCTGGACCCGAGCGAGACAAGGAGACGAGCGGTGAGCGACGCCACGTTCGAGAAATTCAGAAGTTGCGCGGTCGAGGTCCTCCAGGTCCCCGAGGACAAGGTCGTGCTCGAGGCGCGTTTCAGCGACGACCTCGACGCCGACAGCCTCGACCTCGTGGAGCTGGTGATGGCCCTCGAGGAAGCCTTCGACATCACCGTCGAGGAGTCCGAGCTCGAGGGGATCGAGACCATCGGCCAGGCCTACGAGCTGATATCCGCCAAGGTCTGATGCGACCTGGGGTGCTCACAGCCGGTCCAGGAGACGAGGCCTGATGCTGCTCGGGGTCGGGTCCGACGGGCCGGTACGCGGGCGGCGCGTCGTCGTCACCGGTCTGGGTGTCGTGGCGTGCTGCGGCATGGGCACCGACGCCTTCTGGGAAGGTCTTCAGCGACCCGCGCCCGAGGGCGAAAGGAGGGTCCGCGACTTCGACCCGGCGGCGTGGTTCGGCCCGAAGGAGGTGCGACGCGTCGACCGCTTCGCACAATTCTCGGTGGCCAGCGCCGACATGGCGCTCACAGACGCCGGCGACATCGGCGCGGATCCCGACCGTGCCGGAGTGGTGTTCGCCACCGGGGTAGGCGGCCTCGAGTCCCTGGAGGAGCAGATCGCCGTATACCTCGAAAAGGGGGCCAAGAGGATCTCGCCATTCCTCATCCCCATGATGATGCCCAACGCCGGCGCCGCCGCGGTGTCGATGCGCGCAGGCTGGCACGGGCCGTGTGAGACCGTCACGACGGCATGCGCTGCGGGCACGCACGCGCTGGCAGCGGCAGCCAGGCTCGTCGCCTCCGGGCGCTGCGACGTAGCGATGGGCGGAGGAGCCGAAGCCGCCATGACGCCAGTCGGGATCGGCGCCTTCACCAACATGACGGCCCTTTCGAGCGAGGGCTTCTCACGCCCGTTCGATGCGCGGCGCGACGGGTTCGTCTGCGCCGAAGGCGCCGGCGCCCTCGTCCTCGAGGAGCTAGGCCACGCTCGTCGCCGGGGCGCCCGCATCTACGCGGAGCTGCTCGGCGCGGCATCCACCGCCGACGCCCACCACATCACCGCCCCCGCCCCGGGCGGTGCCGGCGCCGCGACCTGCATGGAGCTGGCACTCGCCGACGCTGAGGTCTCGACCGGCGAGGTCGGCCACATAAACGCCCACGGCACCTCGACCCCGCTGAACGACCTGGCCGAGGCTCAGGCCATCGCCAAGGTCTTCGGCGTACCGGGCCCTCCGGTGACCTCGATCAAGGGAGTGACCGGCCATGCCCTGGGCGGCGCCGGGGCAATCGAAGCGGTCGCGACCGTCCTCACCATCGATAGACGGCTCATCCCTCCCACCGCGGGGTACGAGGTGCCGGATCCCGAGATCCCTCTCGACGTCGTCCGCGGCACGGCCAGGGCGTGGGAGCCCGCACCCTCGCTCTCGAACTCCTTCGGCTTCGGCGGTCACAACGGCTGCCTGGTGATCGGCCCGGTATCGGACTGAGCGAGGACGTGCTCGAAGGCGGGCCCGCGGACCTCGCCGTCGGGGCATTCTCCGACAACCCACCGTGGCTGGTGGAGCCCGCGAGCATGTCGTGGAGAGCGGGCATCGACGACCTACGCACCAGGACGCGCGCCGAGGCTCCGGTGCTCACTCGCAGGAGACGTCTCCCTCCCGGAGTGCGGGTGATACGGGTGCTCGCCCTCCTCGGCAGGGCCCTCGGCGGCTGGTACCTCGTCGACAGGCGGCGAGGTACCGCAGCGTCGCGTTCTGGTCTCTCGCGGCGGCTGCGACGCTCCTTCGAGCGCCTGGGACCCACCTACATCAAGCTCGGCCAGATCCTCTCCTCTGGCGAGGGCGTGTTTCCCGAGGAGCTCGTCGCCGAATTCCGGCTCTGTCGCGACCACGTGCCCGCCGAGAGCTTCGGCGCCGTGCGACGGATCGTGGAGGAGGACCTAGGCGCGCCGATCGACGAGCTGTTCGCTTCCTTCGACCCCGTGCCGATCGCTGCAGCTTCGATCGCGCAGGTCCACTCGGCGCGCCTCGCGAGCGGGGAGGAGGTGGTGGTGAAGGTCCAGCGTCCCCAGGTCGGATCTCTCGTGAGGCGGGACCTGGCCGCGATGAGCTGGATCGCGCCGTTGCTCGTCGGGCGGATCCCCGTCGCCGCGCTGGGCAACCCACCGGCGTTGGTGGACCTCTTCGCAGAGACCATCGTCGAGGAGCTCGACTTCCGTCTCGAGGCTCAGAACATGCTCGACGTGGCGCAAGTGCTCGTAGAGACCCAGCAGCACGCCCTGGTGGTCCCTCGTCCGCACCCACAGCGCGTGACGAGACGCGTCCTCGTGATGGAGCGTCTCGACGGCTACGTGTGGGGAGACGCCAAGTCGATGCGCGCGGCGGGGATCGACACCGAGGCCGTGCTGTCGAGCGCCCTCATCGCCTTCCTAGAGGGGGCCATCCTCTTCGGGGTCTTCCACGGCGACCTGCACGGCGGCAACCTCTTCGTGCTGTCCGACGGCCGGGTGGCGCTGCTCGACTTCGGCATCACGGGCCGCCTCGACGAACCGAGCCGGCTCGCGTTCCTCCGCCTGATCATGGCCGGCTCCGCCAACGACGTGGCGGGACAGATAGCCGCCATGCGCGACCTCGGTGCTCTGCCTTCGGACGTCGACGTCGACTCCGTCATCCGCGACCTCGGCCTGGACCGTCCGCCTGTGGACCCCACCACGCTCAGCGCCGAGGAGCTAACCGCCGAGATCCGCAACATCACGAAGGCACTGCTGGGCTACGGGGCACGCATGCCCAAGGAGCTGATGCTGTTCGTGAAGGACATGCTCTTCCTCGACGGCGCGATGGCCACGATGGCACCGAGCGTCGACGTGCTCGGGGAGATAGTAAAGATCCTCACCTATTTCCAGGTTCACCACGGTGAGCGCATCGCCCGCGAACTGGGCCTCGTCCCGGGGACCCTGCCCGCCGTGGAAATGGCCGGGATCCGTGCGTCGTTCGGCCTCGGAGAGGACGTCGACCACCTCACCCACCGCGAGCTGCAGGAGCGCCGCGAGCTCATCCGCCGTCGGCTCGAGCACCACCAGCGGCGCCGGCGCCACCAACGCGACAAGAGGTCCAGAGGGTAGCCAGACCCGGCGACATCTGGGTCAGCGCAGGCGGCGGGAGTGCTCAGATCTCTACTAGCGGGCTGTGCCAGATCTCCGCGAGGGCACCGAGCACCTCGTCGGCGGCGGCGAAGTCCCCCAGGTGGCTCTCTCCGTGCCTGACGACAAGCTCGGCGTCGGCGAGCATGGAGGCGGCTTGCTGCGCCTGCGCGAGAGGCACGAAGGGATCAGCGTCGCCGTGCCACCACCTCACCGGTACCTTGACATCGGCCAGCCGAAATCCCCACGGCCGTCCGATCAGGATGGCGTCGTTGACGAACGCGCGGAACTGACGCCGGCTGCCTACCGTCAGGTCGTCGACGAACATCGCCTCGAGTGCCGGGTCGCCGAGCACCCTCCGGTCGCCCTCGGGCATCATGCGGGCGAACCCCTGCACCATCAGGTGCGAGAGAGGGTTGGCCGCGCGCATCATTGCCCACAGACCCGTGCCGAGCGGCCGGCGCATCATGCTGAGCGCACCGTTGAACCGCCGGCTGAGCGCCACGATCCCTTCGGCTATCGCGTCGTCGCCCGCGGTGGGGACCAACGCGCCCAGGAGGCCGACCGCCGCCACTCGGTCGGGCAGCTCGTGCGCGCAGGCGAGGGCGTACGGTCCCCCGCCGGACAGGCCCACGATCATGAACCGATCGTGTCCGAGCTGGTCGGCGACGAACGCCACGTCCGTCGCCCAGTCTCCCAGTCGCTCGTAAGTGTGGTCGGTGGAATCCCCAACCCCAGGGCGCTCCAAGCTCACCACCCTGAGACCTAGCTCCTCGGCGGCCTTGCGCCCGACGGGCGGGACCTGCCGCCTGGCCCCCGGAGACCCGTGGAACCACATCACCAAGGGTCCGCGCGGAGAGCCGAACTCCGCGAAGCCGAGGCGTCTGCCGTCGCGTAATGCGATCGTGGCCTCGATGCGAGGCGGGGGGTTCTCTGCAATTCCGAATGGTCTGGTCAAGGGCCGCACCCTATCGGCGCGGGCACGTGCAGGCACATCGTCGGCCGGAGCTATCCGCTGGGGCTCTTATCGGCCAGAGTCGATGGCCTCGCGCAGCTCGGTCACGAAGCTCGCTGCCCCCTTGGGTCCCACACCCTCGGCCAATCTCCGTACGAGAGCGGAACCGACCACCACCCCGTCTGCCTCTCGGCACACCTCTGCAGCCTGCTCGGGAGTGGAGACGCCGACCCCGACACACACCGGCAGGTCGGTGATGCCCCGAAGGCGCCGCGCCACTGTCGTCGCCGAGCTCGCGAGCTGCGCGCGCTCCCCTGTCACTCCCATGACGCCCACTGCGTAGACGAAGCCGCGCGACCTCGCGCAGATCAGCTCTGCGCGCTCAGACGGTGTCGAGGGCGCGACCAGCATCACCGTCTCGAGCCCGGCACGATCCGCGTGCTCGCACCATTCCCCCGATTCCTCGAGGGGCAGGTCGGGCACGATCGCACCCGAGACTCCAGCCTCCGCGAGCGACTCTGCGAAGCGTCGATGCCCTGCGCGGAAGATCAAGTTGTAGTACGTCATGACCACCAGAGGCAGGTCGAACTCCTCGCGCCTCAGAGCATCGAGGATCCCCGTCGGGGTCGTACCGCGTTCGAGCGCCGTCGCGGAGGCGCTCTGGACGGTCGGGCCGTCGATCATGGGGTCCGAGAAGGGGATCCCGATCTCGATGGCGTCGGCGCCCGCCATGGACACGGCGTGCACGACATGGACCCAGTCCTCGCTCATACCGCCCGTGACGTAGGGGACCAGCAGCTTGCGTCCGGCGTCTCGCGCCTGGCGCAAGCGCTTCTCCAGAAATCCGGCTTCGATCCTCAAGGTGTGGGCGACGCCAGCAGCTCGCGTACCTGCGCCACGTCCTTGTCCCCGCGACCAGAGAGGGTCACGAGGACGCTCGACCCGGTCTCGATCTCCCGCCCGGCTGCGCGCACCACCCATGCAAGGGCGTGCGCCGGTTCGAGGGCGGGGATGATCCCCTCGGTCTGCGAGAGGAGACGGAAGGCCTCGAGCACCTCGGCGTCGTCGGCCTGCTCGTAGCGTGCTCGCCCGATGGAAGCGAGGTGCGCATGTTCGGGCCCGATCCCCGGGTAGTCCAGCCCCGCGGAAACCGAGTGGGCCTCTGCGATCTGACCGGCCTCGTCCTGGAGCAGATAGGACTTCATCCCGTGCACGACGCCCGGCACCCCGCGGCTGATCGCGGCACCGCCGGCAGCCTCCACTCCCACCAGCCGAGACCCTCCGTCTGCGAACCCGGCGAACGTACCGGCCGCGTTCGAACCCCCCCCGACGCAGGCGACGACCCAATCCGGGTCCGCACCGAGCAGATCCCGGCACTGCGAGCGCGCTTCGTCGCCCACCACGCGCTGCAGCTCGCGCACCATCCAGGGATAGGGGTGGGGACCCATCACCGAGCCCAGGCAGTAGTGGGTGTCCTCGACCGTGGCCACCCAGTCCCTGAGGGCCTCGTTGACCGCGTCCTTCAGCGTGCGGCTACCCCCCCTCACCGGCATCACCTGCGCGCCGAGCAGCTCCATCCGAAAGACGTTCAGCTCCTGGCGCAACGTGTCGAGCTCACCCATGTACACGACGCACTCCATGCCGAACAGAGCCGCCGCTGTCGCCGTCGCGACCCCGTGCTGACCGGCCCCGGTCTCGGCCACCAGCCGGTGCTTGCCCATTCGGCGCGCCAACAGCGCCTGGCCCACCACATTGTTGATCTTGTGCGACCCGGTGTGGGCCAGGTCCTCGCGCTTGAGCAACACCCGCACGCCGAGGCGCTCCGACAGGCGGTGGCACTCGGTGACCGGGGTGGGCCGGCCGCCGTACGAGCCGAGCAGCGTGTCGAGCTCTGCGCGAAACGCCGGGTCTCCCCACGCGGATGCGAAGGCCGCCTCGAGCTCTGCACAAGCGGGCACTAGGGACTCGGGGACGAACCGGCCCCCGAACTCACCGAAGCGCCCCGTGGGCCCTGGCGTACCCATGACCGAGGTCGAGCTCACGAGTCCTCGTCCCAGTCGTAGGGGTGCCCTCGCGCAGCGGTGTCCTCGCCATCGGCATCGGAGAGGCTGCGGGCCTTGGTGTCGTCGCGGCCCGTGCCGGCCCCTGCTGCGGTCCGTCGCAGCGGCTCGTGGGCACCGATCTCGCTCATCACGACCTCGTCGCTCTCACCCGCCGCACGGCGCGCGGCGACGACGAAGGCGCGTACCTTGCGAGGATCCTTGACCCCGGGAGAGGCCTCGACGCCGGTGGAGGTGTCGACCCCGAATGGGTGAAGGTGCTCGATTGCATCCGCGACATTCCCGGCGTGGAGCCCTCCCGAGACGATGAGCCTCGCTGGATCGACCACTCCCTCGGCGAGCCTCCAGTCGAACACCTCTCCCGACCCGGGAGACTCGGCGTCGACCATCACATACGACGCGCCGTACGAGCCGAGCCGGTCTATGTTGCGGTGACCGGCGGGGAAGGCCTTGATCGTGAGCGGCACCCGCTCTGCCACCCATCGTGTGTCCTCCGCTGTCTCGTTGCCGTGCAGCTGGACCGCGTGGAGCCCGATCGAATTGGTGATCTCCACCACCCGTTGAGGTGCCTCGTTGCGGAACACGCCGACCGTCAGGATCTCCTTCGGGACCCGGTCGACGATCCTGCGCACCGCCTGGGCAGATACCTGCCGGGGCGAGGGAGCGAACACGAACCCGACGGCGTCAGCACCCATCGCGGCCGCCAGCAGTGCGTCCGCCTCCGAGGTGATCCCGCAGATCTTGACCAGCACAGCTCAGCCCCGGACGCGCCCGGGCACTCCCGAGGCCTCGCGATGGCCGATCTCGAAGCCGCACATCGCCGACACCGCGCCGGCACGGTCGGGGGCCCGAAGCAGCGACTCCCCCACCAGCACCGCCTGGTAGCCCACTTCGGCCAGGGCGTGCGCGTCCTCGGGGCTGCCGATCCCGGACTCGGCCACGGCTACCACCTCGGGCGGGATGAGGCCCGCCAGGCGCGCCGCGCGGCTGGTGTCGACCTCGAAGGTGGTGAGGTCGCGCTGGTTGACGCCGATGAGCGCCGCTCCCAGCTCCAGGGCCCGGTCGAGCTCGCGCTCGTCGTGCACCTCCACCAGGGGGTCCATCGAGAGCTCGATCGCGAGTGTGTGGAGAGCGGAGAGCTCGTCGTCGCTCAGTACGGCCGCGATCAGGAGCAGCGCGTCGGCACCCATCGAGCGCGCGTCGCAGACGTCGGCGACGCTCACGGTGAAGTCCTTTCGCAGCACGGGAACCTCGCATGCCTCGCGTGCGCTTACAAGGTCGGCAGGAGAGCCTCCGAAGTGCTCCTCGTCTGTCAGGACCGAGAGGCATGTGGCACCCCCCTCGGCGTAGCGACGCGCCACGTCCGCGGGGTCGAGGGCAAGGTCGATGTCACCCTTCGAAGGAGACCGTCGCTTGATCTCGGCGACGACCGCAAGAGCCGTGCTGTCGGCGATGTGATCGGAGAACCCCCGCGTGGGCCCTTGGTCCTCCGCCCGGGCCAAAAGCGCTTCGGGGTCGCGCCGGTCGGACTCCGCCCGGGCGCGGTGAGCTGCGACGATCCTGTCGAGGTAACCGGGCGGCGGCACCCGCCGAGCCTACCCGGAGCGCTGCAGACTGCCGTGCAATCAGGCAAGCGGCAGCTCGCGCACCTCGGCACCGACACGCACCTCAGCGCCGTCTGCTTCCGAGCGCGCCGATACCTCCACGCGACAAGGAGGCTCGAAGTCACGGTGGACGTACGCCATCGCGCACAACGCCTCCAGGGCTGGCGACCACGCCACCGAGGTGACCGAACCAATCTGCTTTCCGCCGGCCTGCACCGCTGATCCCTTCCCGATCGTGTGCCCCACCGAAGTGCTCGGGTCGCCGTCGCCGTCGCCTTGCAGGACGAGACCGCGTAGCTTCCTCGCCACACGGTTTCCCCTCGCTTCGAGCCGCGCCACGAGCTCCTGCCCGGTGTAACAGCCCTTGGTGGTGCTCACGCACCGCTCCAGGAGACCCGCCTCCGCAGCTATGGTGCGCTCGTCAAGCTCCTCCCCCATGGCCGGGATTCCCGCCTCCACCCGGACCGACTCCCATGCGGCGGCCCCTGCCCTTCGCACACCGGACGGCAACTGCGGGTCGAGCCCAAAGAGGTCCACCCCGAGCACGCCGTTCCACTCGAAGTCGAGCGCCAGCGACGCGTCCGTAGGTGACTCGCACGCGGCGACGGCCGCAGCCGCGTGCGGACCGCGCAGCGAGATGCATCGCCAGCGCGTCCGTTCGATGGAGGCCTTCACCCGCAGCTTGAAGCGCTCGAGCCTCGCCTCCAGCGCGTCGCCGTACCCGCCTTCCACGTCGACGATCAACTCCTCGTCGTCGAGACGGGTGACGCGCACGAGCGCCTCCAGCTTGCCCTGAGGCGACAGCACGAGCGCGTCGGCGGGCTCCCCGTGTCCAAGCCCGCTCAGGTCCTGGCTGCATTGGCCCTGGAGGTACTCGAGCGCATCAGGTCCCGCTACGCGCAGCACGTCACGGCCGGCCGGGATCGCGCCCGCTCCATGCCGCAGCGTGTCGTAGTCTCCTGCGAAATCCTCCATCGGCGTCACGTGCGTCGCCGCGGCCGCGACGCCGTGGCCCTCCGGGCGGCCGGCACCGCCACCAAGAGGGCTGCGGCCTTGTTGATGCACTCCGTGTCCTCTTCCAGCGGATCGCTGTCGGCCACGATGCCCGCGCCCGCTTGGACGAAAGCGCGACCGTCGGGTGCCACGACCATGGTACGTATGGCGATCGCCGTGTCGAGGTTGCCCGAGAAGTCGAGGTAGCCGACGACCCCCGCGTAGGGACCGCGCTTGGTCGGCTCGAGCTCGTCGATGATCTGCATCGCGCGCACCTTCGGAGCGCCCGACAACGTACCTGCAGGGAGGGTCGCACGAAGCACGTCGATCGGTCCCTTGCCGGGCGCGAGCGCACCCGAGACCTGGGAGGTGATGTGCATGACGTGGCTGTACCGCTCGACTGTCATCAACTCGTCCATCTTCTCGGTGCCGAAGGTCGCGACGCGCCCGACGTCGTTTCGCGCCAGGTCCACCAGCATCACGTGCTCGGCCACCTCCTTCGGGTGCTCGGACAGCTCTGCCGCGAGCCGCGCGTCCTCGATGTCGGTCTCTCCGCGAGGCCTCGTACCCGCGATCGGACGCGACACCACCACGCCGTCGCGCAACCTGACCATGGGCTCGGGCGAGGAGCCCACCACCGTGCAGTGCTCCGTTCGCAAGAAATAGAGGTACGGGCTCGGGTTGATTAAGCGCAGCTCCCGGTAGAGGTCGAACGGCTCGGCCCCGAGCTCGAGATCGAAGCGCTGGGACAGCACCACCTGGAAGACGTCCCCTGCCGTTATGTACTCCTTGGTCACCTCCACCGCGGCGGCGAACTCCTCCGTGGTCATCGTCCTGGTCACCGCCGGCGGGGCTTCGCGTGCCAGCGGCGCCTCCAGGGGAGGTGCGTGGAGCGGACCGAACAGGTCGGCGGCGAGGAGGTCCAGGCGGCCCGACGCGGCCGCGAACGCGGCCGATGCACTGGCGGCGTCCCAGTCTTCTTCCACCACCACGTTGTCGACCAGCACCACCCTTTGGCGCCAGTGGTCGAAGGCACAGAGCTGCCCGATCACCTGGAGGGCGGCGTCGGGGAAACCGAGGTCGTCTTCGGGCACGTCCGGAAGCCTCTCGACCTCGCGCACGACGTCGTAACCGATGTACCCGACCAGTCCGCCGTGCAGCGGCGGGAGGTCGCTCGACACCGGAGACCGGTACGCATCGAGAAGCGCCTCCACGGTCGCCAGTACCCCGCGGGAAGCCTCCGGCCCGACCTCTCCGATCGCATCTGCGATCGCCGGGTCGCCGGTGGCCGACACCTCGCGCCCTCTCGCCAATATCGTGGCGAGGGGGTTGCGCCCTACGAAGGAGTAGCGCCCCCACCGTTCGCCTCCTTCGACCGACTCGAGGAGGAAACCGTTGCCGGCGCCCACCACCTGCATGAAAGCGGAGACCGGGGTGAGGGTGTCGGCTACCAGCTCCCGCCAGACCGGCACGATGCGGTGGCCGCGCGACAATTCGAAGAAGGCAACCGGCCCCGGTCGGTCGGCTGCTTCGGCTCCCAGTGCCTCCGCGCGAGCGTCGGGCTGATCGACGCGACCGCCTCTCCCCAGGTCAGCCCGGGCCGGCATCGGGCCCGAAGGTCCGGAAGAAGCACGAGCGCTCCCCGGTGTGGCACGCACCGCGACCCTCCTGGTCCACCTTCACGAGGAGGGCGTCGCCGTCACAGTCGTAGGAGACGGACCTCACCCACTGCCGGTCGCCGGACGTCTCGCCCTTGCACCAGTACTCCTGGCGGCTACGGCTCCAGAACCAGCTCCTGCCCGTGTCGAGCGTGCGCCGCAAGGCTTCCGAGTCCATGTAAGCCACCGTGAGCACGCTCCCGTCGGTAGCGTCCTGGACGACCGCCGGCACCAGGCCGTCGACACCGAAGCGGATTTCGCTGATCTGCTCCTCGGTGAACGAGATGGGTGTCGCCACGGGGCTCGGGGTCGTCGCGGGTTTGGGGCTCACTGCTCTCCAAGATACCCGTGAGCAGCTCTCGTGCTGCGCGCCGTGCCCGGCAGTGGGCCCCCTACAGGTACAGGCCGGTGCCGCTGTCGATGCGCTCGGAGGCGACCGCGTGGATGTCGCGCTCTCTCAGGATGACATAGTCGTCGCCTTGTACCTCCACCTCGAAGCAGTCCTCCGGGTTGAACAGCACCTTGTCCCCCGGCTTGACGGTGCGGACGTGAGGCCCGACCGCCACCGCCTCGGCCCACGAGAGCCGTCTCGAGACCTGCGCGGTCGCAGGTATGAGGATCCCGGCACGCGAGCGTCGCTCCCCTTCTGACCGCGGAGGCTGCGCCAGGACCCGGTCGGCGAGCATTGTCACGGGCTGTTTCGGTGAGATCGAGCGCGCGGCGGAAGGCTCCGCCACGGGTGCCGATTGCTTGGGCTTCGGAGAACGGGCCTGCCTCTGCGGCTTGGCCACGGCCGGGACCACCTCCGGCAAGCTACTGCAATTCCGATGCCGCTCCGTCAGCGTCGGGTTCAGGCGGGCGCGGGTCGCACCTGCACACCTTGCAAGGCCATATAGCTCTTCGCCTCGGCGACGGTGTGCTCTCGCAGGTGGAAAATGGAGGCGGCGAGCACGGCGTCGGCACCTGCCACGGTCACTCCTTCGACGAGGTGGTCGAGGGTCCCCACTCCGCCCGAAGCGACGACCGGGACTCCCACGGAGTCGACCACCATGCGGGTGAGCTCGAGGTCGAAGCCGTCGCGGGTTCCGTCGCGGTCCATGGACGTGAGAAGGATCTCTCCCGCGCCGAAGCCGGCGCAGCTCTCCGCCCACTCGACCGCGTCGATATCCGTGGAGCGCCTTCCGCCGTGGGTGTAGACCTCCCACCCACCGCTGACTGCGCGAGCATCGATCGCCACGACCACGCACTGAGACCCGAACTCGTCACTCAGATATCTCACCAGGTGCGGGTCGGCGACCGCAGCGGAGTTGAGCGCCACCTTGTCCGCACCGGCGCGCAACAGCCGTCGCGCGTCCTCCGAGGTACGCACCCCTCCCCCGACGGTCAAGGGCACGAACAGCTGCTCGGCAGCGCGAGCCACCACCTCCACCATCGTGTCCCGCCCGTGCGCGGACGCGGTGATGTCGAGGAACACGAGCTCGTCGGCACCCTCGGCGTCGTAGCGCGCGGCGAGCTCCACCGGGTCGCCGGCGTCCACGAGGTCGACGAATCGCACCCCCTTCACCACGCGGCCGTCGTCGACGTCGAGGCACGGGATCACCCTTATGCATCGCACGCGGCCAACGCCTCCTCCACGCCCAGCAGGCCCTCGGCGAGCGCCATGCCCACGATCGCACCCATTGGCCTGCGGCCGCCCACGTCCAGACCCGCGATGGCGCGCAGGTCATCGACGGAGCGGACCCCACCCGAGGCGATCACCGGGTGGGCGCTGCTCGAGAGTGCGAGGGAGAGACCCCCCAGGTCCGGGCCCTCGAGGGTGCCGTCTCGCTCGATCGACGTCACCACCACCGCGGCCAGCTCCACTTCGGCCAAGCTCCGCAAGGACTCCTCCAGCGAGAACCCGCTCGCCTGCTCCCAGCCCCGCACGGCCACCTGTGCGCCGCCTCGACGGTGGTCGAGCCCGACCGCGACCCTCCGCGGGTAGCTGCTCGCCAGGGCCCGGACCAGGCCCGGCTGCTCCTGGGCCGCAGTGCCGAGCACGACGCGCTCGACTCCTCCGTCCAGAAGGGCGCGCGCCGCTCGCTCGTCGCGCACCCCGCCGCCGGACTGGACCTGCGCGTCGACGGTGGCCGCGATCTCGAGGACCACCTCGCGATTGACCGGCTCTCCGGTGCGCGCCGCGTCCAGGTCGACGACGTGCAGCCAGCGGGCACCTCGGGTCACGAAGCTCCTCGCCAGGTCGACCGGGTCGCCGTAGGCGCGCTCGTCGCCGAAGTCGCCCTGCACCAGGCGCACCGCTTCGCCCGCTCTAAGGTCGATGGCGCAGAGCAGGTCCATCAGCGCTCCAGCTCCATCAGGAGGCTGCGGGCAAGGCGCTGCAAGCCGCGACGAAGTTGCCGAGCACCGACAGCCCGACGGCTCCCGATTTCTCGGGGTGGAACTGCGTACCGAAGACCTGCCCGCGCTCGGCAGCGGCGACCACCTCCCCCCCGTACTCGCACACGGCGACCGCGTCGTCGGTCATCTCCGGCGCGAAGGAGTGGACGAAGTACACCCATGGGTCGTCGCCGAGCCCCTCGAGCAGCACGCTGTGGGCCGCGGCGAGGCGGCGGAGGCGGTTCCACTGCATCTGAGGTCGCTTCACACCATCGGGGAGCGATCGCACGGTGCCTGCCAGCGCGCCCAGGCCCGCGACCCCCGGAGCCTCCTCCGACCCTTCGTAGAGGAGCTGGTAGCCGATGCAGATGCCGAGGAAGGGGACCTGCCTGTCGAGCGCGTCGCGCGCAACCTGCTCCATGCCGCTTCGGCGCAACGCCCTGGCGCACGGCCCGAACGCGCCGACACCCGGCACCACCACTCCGGCTGCACCGGCGGCGAGCTCGGGGTCGGAGACCAGCCGCGCGTCGGCTCCGAGGTGCAAGAAGGCCTTCTCGGCCGAACGCAGGTTGCCTATCCCGTAGTCGAGGACGGCGATCCACCCGGGCGGCGGCTGCGTCTCCGATCCCATGCCGGTCACGTTCACGAGAGGGTCCCCTTTGTGGACGGCACGGACTCACCTTCGATCCTCACGGCGTCGCGCACGCAACGCGCCACTCCTTTGAAGGACGCCTCGAGCACGTGGTGGGGGTTCTTCCCCGTCACCATCCGCACGTGGAGGGTGACCCCGGCAGTGGTGGCCAACGCTCGCCAGAACTCCTCTGCCAGCTGCGGGTGGAACGGCGGCGACCCGAGGCCCGGGGCATCGGGCTCGAACGGCACGTCGTAGGAGAGGTAGGGCCGACCCGAGATGTCGAGGGCGACCTCCACGAGGGCCTCGTCCAGCGGGAGCGCGATCGAGGAGAACCGGCGCAGCCCCGCCTTGTCCCCCCACGCCGCCGCCAGCGCCTCGCCCATCGTGAGCCCGACGTCCTCGACCGTGTGGTGCGCGTCCACCTCGAGATCTCCGGCCGCAGAGACCTCGAGGTCCATCCCCGAGTGCTTGCCGAGCTGGGAGAGCATGTGGTCGAAGAAAGGAAGGCCGGTGGACACCTCCACCGAGCCGCTCCCCTCCAGGAGCAACCGAACCGTGACGGTGGTCTCCTTGGTGCTCCGAGAGCGCTCGGCTCGCCTCATCGCGAGCTCCCGAGGCTCGAGCGCAGCGCCGCGAGGAAGCGGTCGTTGTCCTCCGGCGAGCCGACGGTGACCCTGAGGCACTCGCTGAGCCCGCGCCATTCCGAGCAGTCGCGGACCAACACCGAAGCGTCGAGCAGGTCGTGCCACACCTGCTTCGCCGGTCGCTCGAGCGGCCGGAACAGGATGAAGTTTGCGTCCGAAGGCCAGCTCTCCACGTCCATCTCGCCCAGGGCAGCGGCCATACGGCCCCGCTCCTCGTTGACGAGCGCTATCCGCTCCTCCATCGCGCGGACGTGACGGAGCGCCAGGCGCCCAGCGACCTGGGTCACGGCGTCGAGATGATACGGGAGCGCCACGGCCTCGCAGGCCTCGACTACCTCTGGGTCCGCCACCAGATAGCCCAGCCTGCAGGCGGCCATCGACCAGGTCTTGGAGAAGGTCCGCACCACCACGAGCCTCTCGCTGCCCGGCACGCGCCGCCTCCTCGAGTCGAGTGCGCTCGTGGGCGCGAATTGCCCGTACGCCTCGTCCACCACCACGAGCCCAGAGGTGCGCCCTAGGACGTGGGCGACCACCTCCTCGGGCTCCGCCAGCCCGGTCGGGTTGTTCGGCGAGCACAGGAACGTGATCACCGGGCTCGTGCGCGCCAAAAGGTCGTCGGCCGACCGGAGGTCGATCCGGTAGTCCGGGCCCCGCCACGCGCTCACTACCTCGGTCGCAGTGAGCGACGCGATGTGGCGGTGCAGCGCGTAGGTCGGCTCGAAGAGCGCCACTCGGCGCCCGGCCCCCCCGTAGGCGAGCAACAGGCACTGGAGGACCTCGTTGGAGCCGTTCGCGCAGAAGACCTCCTCGGGCTCCACCTGATGCAGCTCCGCCAACGCGCGGCGAAGCTCTATGGCTTCGCGGTCGGGGTAACGGTTGAACGCGACCTTGTCCAGCTCGACCTTGAGCTCCTCGAGCCACTCCTTCGGGGGCGCCAACGGCGACTCGTTGGTGTTGAGGCGCACCTCGACGTCGACCTGGGGCGAGTGGTAGCCCGACAGCCCCGTCAGGTCGGGGCGCACCGGTACCGTGCTGGACTCACGCCCTGGCGGCCTCGTGCTGGACTTAGGCCCTGGCGGCCTCGTGCTGGCCGTCATCGCCCGCCCCTCTTCGCGCTGTGCCCGCTGTCCATCTGCCCCACCGCGCGCAACCTCACCGAGAGGGCGTGAGCGGGCAGGCCCTCGGCCTCTGCGATGGCTTCCACGTGGGGAGCGAGGCGCCTGAGCGAGTCCGGCTCCACAGAGATCGCGTGGATGTGCGTGCGGAAGTCGTCGACCCGCAGCGCGGACGAGAAGCGCGCGCTGCGGTTGGTCGGCAGCACGTGGTTGGGACCGGCCAGGTAGTCACCGATGCTCGCAGGCGACCACGGTCCGAGAAACACGGCCCCGGCGCTCCGCACGAGGGGGAGGAGCGCCTCTGCCTGCTCCACGAGCAACTCGAGGTGTTCGGGGGCGACGGCGTTGGCCAGGGCGATCGCCTCTGCCGGCCCGTCCACGAGCACAACGGAGCCCCCCGAGGCGAGGGTCGAGTCGAGCTCGGGCCGCCGGGGCGAGGAGGCGACCAGACGGTCGATCTGCTCGAGGACGGCGGTCGCCACGTCCTCGGACCAGGTGACGAGCCAGGCGAGCCCGTCGGGCCCGTGCTCCGCCTGGACCACGACGTCGACGGCCGCCCAAACGGCTGGGACCGAGCCATCGGCCACCACCACCACCTCGGACGGCCCCGCGAAGGCTGAGGGCACACCCACCACGCCCGAGACCTGTCGCTTGGCCTCGGCCACGAAACGGTTGCCGGGGCCCACCACCACGTCCACGGCCCGCACGGTCTCGGTGCCGAAGGCCATCGCCGCGACCGCCTGGGCACCACCGATCCTGTAGACCTCGTTGATCCCCGCGATCGAAGCGGCCGCCAAGGTCTCGGTAGCCACCGAGCCGTCGCTCGCCGGAGGCACGCACAACGCGAGCTCCTCGACGCCTGCAACCCGGGCAGGAGCCGCGCACATGAGCACGGTGGAGGGATATCGGGCGCGACCACCGGGCGCATAGAGACCGGCTCTGCCGACGGCCCGGACCATGCGGCGCACAGTCACTCCGTCGAGCTCGAATTCACCTTCCGGCGCAGGCTCGTCGCCGTGGTAGGCGAGGATCCGGCTGTAGGCGAGCTCGAGTGCCTCGCGCAGCTCGGGCGCGACAGCGTCCGGGGCCGCATCGAGCTCGTCGTGGGGCACTCTCAGAGAATCGAGCGCGACCCCGTCGAAGCGCCGAGTCAACTCCCGTACGGCCGCGTCGCCACCCTCGCGGACCTCGGCGAGGATCGCCCGGACCGCTTCGGTCGGAAGGTCCCCACCGCCCACCGGGCGCGAGACCTTCGCCGCCATCTCGGAGGCGGGGATGCCGCGAAGATCGAGCCGGGCGAGGGACATGGGCACACGATGGTACTAAGAGGCCCAGCATGCACCCGGACAGGCGAGTCATGATCTCGCTGTGAGCATCCCAGTGGCAGAGCTGTCGTCGGTGGCGACCGCACTCGAGGAGCTGACCCGGCGCCTCGGCTCAATGGCCGAGGCGGCCGACACCTCCAAGGACGAGGAGACGGCCAACGAGCTGTTCGCCGTGGAGCGCTCCCTTCGAAGCGCTCAGCGGCGCCTTCAAAAGCTGACCTCCACACGCGGACGCTGAGCCGGGTCTCCGTATCGGCTGGGCCTCTCAATTGCGGCCGGCGAACGGGCCGGGACGCGACGACGGCGCCCGTAAGGGCGCCGTCGCGCGAGCGGGTCAGGCGGCGGATCCCGACCGCGCCCTCACGGAACCAGGTGGCGGGAACCGGTTCCGGTGACGTCTAGAACATCACGCGCGGGGTCGATCTTCCAATCGCCCCGGCAAAATTTTCCCTGCGGCGCTCTGATCAGGCACTTGGGGGGCGCACCGGGAGGCCGGCCGAGGGGCAGATGTCGGCCAGCAGGCACTCGGCGCACCTGGGGGCACGCGCCAGGCACACCCGTCGCCCGTGGAGGATCAGCCTCACGCTCAGGGTCCCCCACTCCGAGGGCGGGACCAGGGCTGTGACCTCCTCCTCCACCTTCGCCGGGTCCTTCTGGGCGCTCAGCCCGAGGCGGCGCACGAGGCGTCCCACGTGCGTGTCGACGGGGAACCCGGGAAGGTCGAAGTCCACGCTGCGCACGACGTTGGCGGTCTTGCGCCCCACTCCGGGCAGGGTGATGAGCTCCTCCAGCTCGCTGGGGACCACTCCTTGGAACCGCTCCGTCACGACTCGTGCCATCCCCACGAGGCTCCGGGACTTCGCCCGGTAGAAGCCGGTCGAGTAGACGAGCTTCTCGACCCGCTCGAGCGGTGCCGCCGCCAGGGCCTCCGGCGTCGGGAAGGCGGCGAAGAGCTCGGGCGTGACCATGTTCACCCTCTCGTCCGTCGACTGCGCCGAGAGGATCGTGGCGACGAGCAGCTGGAACGGGTCGTCGTGCCGCAGCGCGCAGAGCTGTTTCGCGCTCCCGGGGTACTCCTCTGCCAGGCGGGCCACGATCTCGCGTGCTCGTGCCCGTACCGAGCGCGGCCGCGTCACCCGTTTCGTCGTGTCTGGAGGTCGCCGGTGTACGCACGGTCCACGTGGTCGACTTCGAAACCCAGCTCGCGGTAGAGCGACACGGCGGGCACGTTCGATGCGTCCACGTAGAGCATCGCGATCCGAAGGCCGCGATCGAAGAGGTGGTCGAGCCCGGCGAGCACGAGCGCCCTCCCGAGCCCCTCACCACTGAAGTCCGGGTCGACGGATATGACGTAGATCTCGCCGATCGGCGGCTCGCTCTCGGCGTGGACCTTGGTCCAGCAGGACCCCGCCAGCCGGCCCTCGCGCTCATGCAGGAGGAAGCCCTCTGGGTCGAACCAGGGCTCGGCCTCGCGCTCGAGGATCGTGTCGAGCGTCCATCCCCCCTGCTCGGGGTGAGAGGCGAATGCGCGATTGTTGACCTCGAGCCACGCTCGCTCGTCTTCCCCGGGTCGAAAGGCCCTCGTGTGCGCCCTGGGATGTTCGTCATCCACCGGGAGCGGACGGCGCATCTGGTACAGGTCACGACCGCGGGCGAGCCCGCAGCTCTTAGCCATGGAGTCGGTTTCGGGGGTGGGCTTGGCCACCCACAGGTGGACGTGGCCGCCGCCGAGCCGCCCCGCCTCGCCGAGCGCAGCGGTGAGCAACTCCACCCCGATCCCGCGATCCTTCGAGCGCTGGTCGGGGCGGATCACCACCTCGACTGCCCAGGTGTCGTGGCCCCGGCTCAGCTGGGCGTACCCGACCAGAGGCCCTCCGATCCTCTCGCGCGCGACGAACCCGGCGAAACCCTTGCGCCCTCCGTGGACGAGGTCGAGCCACTTGTGCTCTCCGAGCGGCGCGTGCCCGTCCGCCTCGGCGGCCTCGTTCAGCAGCTGCGACACTTCGGCGATGTCGGACTCGCCCATGCGCCTCTTGATCTCCACGCCCTGCAAGGCGATCGCTCCCCGGTCCTCAGTGCAGCGCCGATACCCCGACCGCGTGACCGATGCCGAAGGTCACCGCGGCCGCACCTGCCGAGATGACGAGCTGGCGCAGCGCGGAGCGCCACCAGGTGCGCCTGGTGAACACCGACAGAGCCGTGCCGACCGCCAGCGCAGCCACCGCCCCGATCACGACCGAGCCCAACGTCGCAGCGGTGCCGCTCGACACCAGCCATGGAAGAAGGGGGAGGAAGGCGCCGACGGCGAACGTGGCGAAAGAGGATACGGCGGCCTGTACCGGAGAGCCGAGCGCGAGTGGGTTGATTCCGAGCTCTTCGCGCGCGTGCGTCTCGAGCGCCAGCTCCGGGGTGCGCATCATCTCGCTCGCGAGGCGCCGAGCCACAGCAGGCTCGATCCCTCGGCTCTCGTAGATCCGCACCAGTTCCCGGCGCTCGCCTTCCGGCCGGTTCTCGATCTCGCGGCTCTCGAGGTCCAGCTCGCGCTCGAACAGCTCCGATTGCGCCCGCATCGACACGTACTCGCCCGCCGACATCGAGAAGGCGCCTGCGACGAGCCCTGCGATCCCGGCGAGACGCACGACAGCGCCGCCTGGGTGCGCCCCGGCGATGCCGAGGATGAGCGCCACGTTTGTGACGAGGCCGTCGGAGACGCCGAACACAGCCGCACGCGCCCCTCCGGTGCCCACCGAGCGGTGGTGATGGTCGCGGGCATGCATCTCTGCAGGGTGCGTGGCACGAGCTGGCCGACCGTCGCCCGTCAATGCACGGCGCCGCTCTCCTCGACGGCGTTCCCCGCCAGGCATCGAGCTGTCACCGACCCCTTCCACCGGCCAAAGCGTACCGGGGGGGCGACGAACCCGCGACCTTCGGCGCCTGCAAGAATGACGCGATGGCCGAGACGCGAAAGTGGTTCGACAGCTCCCAGCCTCAGACTCTCCAGGGCGCCGTGATGCTCTGCTACATCACAGCCGCCTTCGGGCTGATCGGCATCCTCTTGGGCGGCTACTCCCTCTTCGGGCTCGTCCCTCTCGCCATAGGGGTGGCGGGTTTCGGGGTCGCCAACGAGAGACGTTGGGGCTACGGCCTCGGAGTCGTACTCGCGGTGCTGAACGTCCTGGGCGACACCGCCATCATGCTGCTCGGCGCGTTCAGCTTCGTCATCACGTTGCTCTTCGCCGTCGTGCTGCTCGCCCTCCTACTGCATCCACAGAGCCGCGCGTACCAACGGATCTGGTTCCACTAGAGGTCCGGTCCAGCCGATAGGTTGTGCCCATGACCACGACCGTTCACGGAATCGACGAGTTCAAGAAGTTCGCCGGCCAGCACCTGGGTCACTCGAGTTGGCACCTGGTCGACCAAGCGCAGGTGAACCTCTTCGCCGACGCGACCGGCGACCACCAGTGGATCCACGTCGACCCCGATCGAGCGGCAGGCGGGCCTTTCGGCGGGACGATCGCCCACGGGTACCTGACCTTGTCGCTCGTGCCCGGGCTGCTGCAGGAGGTGTTCCGGGTGGAGAACATGACCTTCGGGGTCAACTACGGGTGCAACCGCGTCCGTTTCCCGGCACCGCTGAAGGTGGGCTCCAAGGTACGACTCGGTGCCGCGATCGCAGAGGTGGAGGACATCGAAGGCGGCGCGCAGGTCGTGCTGGACGTGACGATCGAGGTCGAGGGGGTCGAGAAGCCCAGCTGCGCGGCTCAGGTCGTCTACCGCTACTACAGCTGATCGCCTGATCCGCCGGGCGCCGGCCTCTCACAGGGGCAGGTCGCCCGTGGCGGATCGTGTGGTGCCCTCGGACCGGTACGCGCCGATCGCAGCCTCTGCGACACGCCACTTGTGGATCTCGTCGGCCCCGTCGGCGAAGCGGCTCCAGCGGGCCTGGAGCAACATGTCCGCCAGCGGCGAGTCCTTCGAGTAGCCCAGAGCTCCGTGGACCTGCACCGCTCGGTCGATGACCCTCCAGAGCGTGTTGGCCACGTGATGCTTGGCCATCGACACCTCGTTCGTGAACGGCAGGCCGTGCTCGATCCTGTATGCGGCGTGCAGCACCATCAGCTTGGCCTGGTACAGCTCGATCGTGGACTCGCTGATGAGCCATTGGATGCCCTGCTTCTCAGCGAGGTAGGAGCCATGGGAGTACCGCTCGATCGCTCGCGCCACCATCATGTCGAGGGCCGACTCGATCTGCCCCAGCCAGCGCATGCAGTGCGCCAGGCGTGCCGGTCCGAGGCGGTACTGGCCGAGGCGGTGACCCTGGCCCCTCTCGCCGAGCATGTTGGCCGCCGGCACGCGCAGGTCCTTGATGCGGATCTCGCAGTGGTTGTGGCTCCCCGACATCGTCTCCACGTCGCGCACGAGCTCCCACCCATCAGACGGGACGTCGACCAAGAAGGCCGACGTGGCGGCCTGGCGCACCTCCGGGTCGTGCTCGGTGCGCGCGAGCAGGATGGCGAACTGCGCTCCCCGAGCGCCACTGATGAACCACTTGTGCCCGTTGATCACCCACTCGTCCCCGTCGAGCAAGGCCGACGTCTGCATGAGCGTCGGGTCCGAGCCGGCCACCTCGGGCTCGGTCATGGCGAAGCACGAACGCATCGTCCCCTCGCACATGGGCTTCAGGTACCGGTCCTTCTGCTCGTCCGTGCCCCAGTGCAGCAAGGTGTGCATGTTGCCCTCGTCGGGGGCGTAGCAGTTGATCACGTATGAGCCGAAGGTCGCCTTGGCTGCTTCGGCCGACACCGCGGCTAGGGCCGTGGGTCCGAGGCCCATTCCTCCCCATTCGGACGGCATGTGGGGCATCCACAGGTCCTGGTCGCGCGCTGTCGACCGCAATCGGTCGAGCTCTGCCCGCCACTCGGCGCGTCCCGAGGAGTCCGCCATGAGCGTCTCCTCGGTCGGCCGGACCTCCCCTGCGACGAACGCTCGCATACGTAGGCGTGCATCTTCTACGTCGGGCGGGAAACTGAAGTCGATCGCCACGGTGACAGGCTACGCGCGGACGTCGCCTCGCGCCTGCGGCGGGTGCGCTTCCTCGACGCCGGCACGAGCCGGGTCCCCTCGCCCGGGCGCGGATCGGGCCTCGGCTCTCCTCACGGCGCTCGCAACCTCGCCTGGAGCGTCACGCGTCACGAAATGGCCGATGCGGTCCACCATCACCAGCTCCGCCCCCCTGACCGCAGAGACGATGCTCCTCGCCACCAAAGGGGGGACGACCACGTCCCACGTGCCGGCTACGACGACCGTGGGAACCTCGATCCCCCTGAGCGAAGCTTCGACATCGCCGATCTCGCGCATGAGCGCCCTCTGCTCGAACACGAAGCTCCGCCACACCTTACGGCCATGTTCGGAAGCCACTTGCATGTAGCGAGAATCAGGCAGGCTGACCCGCAATCTCCTCATCGAGCCCCTCGGAGCGAGCGCGGCCACCCGTCGCATGCGCGGGAGCACGTGCCCCAACGCGTAGAGACTGGCGGCGCTGACGCTCTCTCCGATTACAGGAGCAGCGAGCACACGGTCGAAGATGTTGAGGCTCTCGGCGCGCCCCACCGAGGCGACGAGCACCAGCGCGCGGACGATGTCGGGGCGTGAGGCCGCCACGAGCGAGGCGATTCCCCCGCCGTAGCTGTGGCCCACCAACGTGGCCGGAGACGCCTCGCTTGCCTCGATGAGATCGGCGATCACCTGGGCGTTCTCGGCCATGGAGAGGACCTGGAGGGCGCTGTGGCCGTACCCAGGACGGTCCGGCGCGATCACCCGGTGGTCCCCCGAGAGCAGGGTGGCGACGGCGTCGAAATCGGATCCGACCCCCGGCTGGCCGTGGACGAAGACCACCGCCGGCCCCGACCCGTGGTCGGAGCCGCGCAGGTTCGGATGCCCGTTCGAGGCACCGGGAGGTCTGTGAAGCGAGTCGGTCAGGACTCGACCCTCTTCGTCCCCCCCACCGTCGCCGAACCGGCACCGGGCCCGCTCGCCGCATCGGAGAGCGCGCTCGGAATGCCCGAATCGTGCTCGACGGCGGGTAGCTCGATCACGAACGTGGCTCCGCGACCGGGCTCGCTCCTCACGTGAGCGCGACCCGAGTGCGCTCGGGCAAGCGCTGCCACGATGGAAAGGCCGAGACCGGTCCCACCTCCCGTGCGCGCCTCGTTGCCGCGATAGAAGCGGTCGAAGACCCGGGCCTGCTCCACGGTGTCGAGACCGGGGCCTTCGTCGCTCACGCTGATCACGACCATGTCCAGTGTGCGCCCCACGCGTACGTGAACAGGGGTCCCCGCCGGGGTGTGCAGGAGTGCGTTGCGGAGCAGGTTGTCGAGTATCTGGCGCAACCTCACCGCGTCGCCTTCCACGAAGGCGTCCACGGACCCGTCGAGCGAGATCGTGCGGTGGGGGTCCACGGCTCGAGCCGCTTCCACGGCATCGCCCACGACCTCGGCCACGTCCACCGGGGAACGATCGAGCGGCCGGCCCTGGTCGAGCCGGGCGAGCAGGAGCAGGTCGTCGACGAGCACGCTCATGCGGGCAGCCTCGTGCTCGATCCGCTCGGCAGCCCTGCGCCTCGAGGCCTCGTCGCTGAAGGCCTCCTTTCGCAGCAATTCCGCGTAGCCGCGGATGGAGGTGAGCGGCGTCCTCAGCTCGTGGGAGGCGTCGGCGACGAACCGGCGCAACCTCGCCTCGGAAACCCCACGCTCTCGGAAGGCCGCTTCGATCTGGCTGAGCATGCCGTTCAGCGCGCTGCCGAGCCTTCCCACTTCGCTTCGCTCGTCGGTGCGCTGGATCCTGCGCTTCAGGTCCCCCCCTGCAATAGCACCCGCCGTGCGGGTCATGTCCTCGAGGGGCCGCAGCCCGAAGCGCACGATCCAGAGCACGAGCAGGAGCAACGCCAGGACCACGGCGATCGACACCCCGAGCTCCACGTGGGCCAGCGAGGCGAGGGTCTGGTTGGTCGGATCCAGCGACACGGCCGTTACCAGGGTCCCGCCAGGCACGGCCACCGCCTGGGCCCGGTAGTGGGGCCCGGAGCTGCCGACGGCCGCTACCTCGAAGGAGACGCTCTCAGGTACGTAGGGACCATGCTTCTGACCGAAGACGCGCGATGGGGGCACCTTCTCAACGGAGAGGTGAGCCGGGAGGACCGGAGCCGGGTCCGGGTCCGCGCAGGAGCCGGATGGGTCGTCGAACACCACCTTCGCGCCCGAGGTGATCACCTCGACGTAGACGTCCGGGTTCAGCCGGGCGGCCAGCACCGACGCGTTGAGACGAGGTGTCCCGCCCGCGGTGTCCGCAGCGCCGGCGCCCGAGGGCTGGGCCGGCGCGCTCGAGCGCAATCCCGCCACTCCGTGCGACACACACGACGGGTCCCTCGCGCCGGCCAGCTGCGAGAGCCAGGCCTGGGGATCGGTGCTCGCCAGCACCTCGTGATCCGCCACCGCCCTGCGGTCCAGGTCGTAGATATAGGTATAGGCCTGCGCCTGGGCGACCTCGATCTGCTCGTCGAGGCGGCCGATCAGGAACGAGCGCAGCGAGGAGGTGGTCACGACGTCGGCTGTCACGACGGCCGCGACGAGCAACAGGAGCATCGCTGCCACCAGACGCCGCTTCAGGGACATGCTCTCGTCCTCTTTCCCGATGCTCTGTCCAAAGCCCTAACGGTCCAAAGCCCTAGCGATCCTGCTCCCGCTGGTCGCGAGGCAGGCGGAGGGTGTACCCGACACCCCGGATCGTGTGTATCAAAGCGGGGTCGAAGCAATCGACCTTCTTCCGCAGGTAGCTCACGTAGGTCTCGACAATGTTGCGATCACCCTCGAAGTCGTAGGACCACACGTGGTCGAGGATCTCCGATTTCGAAAGCACCCGCCTCGCGTTCTCGAGCATGTAACGGAGCAGGTTGAACTCGGTGGCCGTGAGCTCGAGCAACAACCCTTGCCGCCAGACCTCGTGAGTGTCCTCGTCCATCTCGAGGTCGGCGAACACGAGCCGCTGGCCTGCCGCACCGTTGGAGAGGCCCGTTCGCCTGAGAACCGCATGGATCCGAGCCAGCAGCTCGTCCAGGCTGAACGGCTTCGTGACGTAGTCGTCGCCGCCCACGGTGAGCCCCGTCACCTTGTCGTCCGTCGCGTCTCGGGCGGTGAGGAAGAGCACGGGGGTGGAGATCCCCGAGTCCCTGAGCCGCCGGCACACTTCGGTGCCGGCGACGTCCGGCAGCATGACGTCGAGCAGCACGAGATCGTGCCGGCACTCTTGAGCCAGTGCAACTGCCTCCGCCCCATTGCCCGCCACGTCGACGGCGAAACCCTCGAACTTGAGCGCAGCCGAGAGCAGGTCGGTGATGTACGGCTCGTCGTCCACCACCAGGATCCGCAACGCGAGGTCGGTCATGCCGCCCGGTGCTCTGCGCCCTTGCGGGCGGGCGCAGCAGGCTCACGATTCGGAGGGGTCACCCCCAAATGATCGCAGATGGGCCATGGCGGCGGGAGCCGTGGCGCTGCGCCTGCGGGCAGGCCTCGTGGCCCCGCCGAGCGCACGGAAGGCCCGCCGCAACGCCCACCACGTCACGAGCGCCAGCGCCTCGAAGACTATGTAGGCGGACATCTTCGACTTTCCCTCGACCCGGTCGACGAACCGGATGGGGACCTCGGTGACCGTGCCTCCGTGCTCGAGCACCTCCAGGACCATCTCGACCTGGAACCCGTAACCGTCGGCGCGCACCGAGCGCAGGTCGATCTGCCGGAGGATTCTCTCGCTGTAGGCGCGAAAGCCGGATGTCGAGTCGGTGACGTGCAGTCCCAGCAGCGCCGAGGCGTAGATGTTCCCTCCCTGCGACAGCAGACGACGGTGGAGGCGCCAGTTGGGTATCGAGCCACCAGGCACGTAGCGGGAGCCCACGACGAGGTCGACGCCGTCCGACAGCGGCGCCAGCAGGCCGGCGAGCGCGTCGGGGTCGTGCGAGAAGTCCGAGTCCATCTCGACGAAGGCATCGAAACCGCGCTCGAGGCCCCAAGCGAACCCTGCTCGGTAGGCGCTGCCGAGCCCCGCCTTCTCGGGCCGGCGCATGACGTCGACCTGCCCGAGCTCCTTGCCGAGTCGCTCCGCAATGTCGGCGGTGCCGTCGGGACTGCCGTCGTCCACCACGAGGACGTTGGCTCTGGGAAGCGCTTCGCGGATGCGCCGCACTACGCGCTCGATGTTCTCGGACTCGTTGTAGGTGGGAAGCACCACCAGGGGAAGCATCCACCCCAGCCTACGCGAGCGCGCTCCTCTCTCCGGATGCGACGCCTCTCGGATCGTCCTCGCCCGGCGGGGATCGATCCTCGGAGGCACCGTCCGCCCGCTCCTTCGCCGCTGCACCACCGGCCGCGTCCGTGTCCGCGATCTGGTGCGTGTCAGGGTTCTCGTCCTTTCCGAGCTTGCCGCCGCCTTGCTGCGTGCCCGTCGAGGCTCCTGCGCTTTCGAGGGGATCGGTCTCCGACCCCTGCCACAGCTCGCGCACTATCACCTGGATGGACCCGGCGACGGGGATGGCGAGAAGAGTACCCACGAATCCCCCGAAGAAGCCTCCCACCAGATCGCCCACGCTGGCGCCCACCAGGATGGCGATCAGGACGAGCAGGGGGTTCACTCTGACCGTGCGGCTCATCACGATCGGGTTGAGTATGTGGTTCTCGATCTGCGTGTACACGAGGAACACGATCAGCACCACGATCCCTGCCTTCAGGGAGTGGGCCAGGGCGAAGAGCACAGTCGGGATCCCAGCGAGGGCACCGCCGACCATGGGGAGGAAGTCGAGGATCGCCACCCACAGCGCCCAGAGCAGCGGGAACGGCACGCCCATGATGAGGAGGGTGACGTAGACCACCAACCCGGCAATGACGGAAGTGATGAAGTTGCCGAACATGTAGCCGGTGACCGAGCGGCTGACCTCCTCGGCGACCCGGATCACGGTCGCCCGCCGACCCGGGTTCATCAACCGCAGCACTCCTCGCCTCAGCTTCGAGCCCTCCAGCAGCAGCAACAGCACGAGGATGAAGATCGTGAACAGGGCGATCACCAGGGTCACGGCGCCCTTGCCGAGCGTGAGCGCGGGCTTCGACAGGTTCTTTGCAAAGGTCGTCAACTTCGGTGCGAGGTTCTGCTGGACCCAGTGCTGAACGTGGTACTTGCGAACGAGGTGCCCGATCCATCCCTTGCCGTGCTCGGCCTGGCTCACATATTTGGGAAGGTTCTCGGCGAGGTGGGTGATGCCGTTGACGAGCGGATAACCGAAGGCGAAGGCGAGGCCCGCAAACACGAGCAGAGCCAGCGCGGTCACGATCGCCACCGCCCCGCCGCGGCGGTGGACGACCCGTCGCTGGATGAAGATGACTGCTGGATTGAGCAGCAGGGCTATGAAACCCGCTACCAGCATTAGAAGCATGATCTCGCGCAGCTTGTAGACGAGCTTGCCCCCCAGGTAGGCGACGGCGGCGACTACGACCACGGCGATGATCGCCTGGAGGGGGATCCGCCGCGCGTCCGCCCACTCCCACAGCCGCGCACGGCGGGTCTCGAGTTGCTCGAGGCCGTCGCCGACGGGCGGCTCCTCCTGGTCGGCGAGGGCCGCCGACTCCGTCTCGGCCGTGGGATCGTCGACCCGAGGCGTCCCCGAGGATGCCGGTGGCATCGCACCAGCATGGCAGTTGGGCTGCGCCACGACGTGCCAGCATGAACAGGTGCTCACGAGGCGTCACCGCAGCCAGCGCCGCCGGAGGCTGCGAAGGGGCATCCGGTGGGGAGTAGGCATCTTCGTGCTGCTGCTGGTCCTCGAGTACCTGGTCCTGCCCCAGCTGGGAAGAGGACGGCGATCGCTGTACCTCATCGGACGGGTCAATGTCGCCTACCTGATCGCGGGGGTGGTGCTCGAGACCGCCGCGTTGCTCGCCTACGCACAGCTCACTCACACTCTGTTGCCCCGGGGCGGGCCGTCTCGCTGGCGCCTGCTCCAGATCAACATGTCGAGCCTCGCCCTCAGCCACGTCGTGCCCGGCGGGACGGCCCCGGGAGTGGCACTCGGCTATCGCCTGTTGACGCAGAACGGGGTCGCCGCGCCCGACGCCGGCTTCGCGCTCGCCATGCAGGGGGTTGGCTCGGCCGTGGTGCTCAACGTCGTGTTCTGGATTGCGCTGTTGCTCTCGCTCTTCTTCCACGGCTACAACCCGCTCTACTCGGTGGCGGCAGGTGCAGGCGTGCTCATGATGGCGATCTTCGCCGCGGTCGTGGTGCTCCTGACCAAGGGCCGCCAACGAGCGCTCGAAGTCGTGCAGAACCTAGCGAGCCACGTGCCTTTCCTCGACGGAGAGCGGCTCGCCCACGCCGTCAGGGACGTGGCCGACCGGCTGCGCGTCTTTTCGGGTGACCGCGAGCTGCTCTACCGCGCCGTCGCGTGGGCGACCGCCAACTGGCTCCTGGACGCTGCCTCCCTGTGGGTGTTCATCGCCGCGTTCCACCGCCTGGTGTCGCCCATCGACCTCCTCGTCGCCTACGGCCTGGCCAACGTGCTGGCCGTGATCCCGATAACTCCCGGCGGCCTCGGCGTCGTAGAAGGCGTGCTGATCCCGACCCTGGTGGGCTTCCACGTCGCGTCTCGCGTCGCCGTCCTCGGCGTGCTCGGGTGGCGCCTGGTCAACTTCTGGCTCCCTATCCCCGTCGGCGGCGGCACGTACCTGTCCCTACGCTTCACGTCCGAGGGCTGGCGAGAGCGCCTCCACTCGGTGCGAGACGAGATAGTCGAGCAACGGCCGCCCTCGAACGATTACGCCCCGGAGGACGACAGTCGCGGCGGCACCGTGCACCCGCTTCACGGCGACGCCGACCACCAGGCGGTCTGAGCCACCTGCGGCTGAGCCGATAGGCCCCAGCCTCAGGACTTGGCGCCGAGGGCCTCCGGCTCGCGGCGCCTGCGCGCACGGTCGCGGGCCATCTCCTGGAGCCGGCGCTGCACGCTCACGCCGACCGTGGTGGGCACGCGGCTCCAGCTGCCCTCGGTACCGAGCACCCATGCATTGGTGTCGTCGGCGAGGTCGAGGTCGAGCACTTCGAGCAACCTCGCCTGCAGTTCGCCGTCGGTCACCGGGAACAGCAGCTCGATCCGCCGGTCGAGGTTCCTCTCCATGAGGTCGGCGGAGCCCATGAGCAACGTCAACGGACGGACGGTCCCGCCGAAGCGGTAGATGCGCGAGTGCTCGAGGAAGCGCCCAACGATCGAACGCACCCGGATGGTCTCCGACAGTCCGGAGATCCCTGGCCGCAGGCAGCAGACTCCCCGCACGATCAAGTCGATCGGAACTCCCGCCCTCGAAGCGCGGTAGAGCGCGTCGATCACGTCGGGATCGGTCAATCCGTTGACCTTCACCGTGATACGCCCTTCGGCGCCGAGTCTCGCCTCCTGCTCGATCAGCTCGATGATCCTCGACCGCAGGGCCAGGGGAGACACCACCAGCTTCCTGTAGCGAACCGAGCGGCTGTATCCGGTGAGGAAGTTGAAGAGGTCGCCCACGTCTGCACCGAGGTCGCGGTCTGCGGACAAGAGGCCCATGTCCTCGTAGAGGCGCGCGGTGCGTGGGTTGTAGTTGCCCGTGCCGAGGTGGCAGTACAGCCGGATGCCCTCCTCCTCACGTCGCACGACCAACAGGGCTTTCGAGTGGGTCTTGAGGCCCACGAGGCCGTACACGACGTGGACACCGGCTTCCTCCAGCGCCCGTGCCCACAGAATGTTGGCCTGCTCGTCGAACCGAGCCTTGAGCTCTACCACCGCCGCGACCTGCTTCCCCGCCTCGGCTGCCTGGATGAGCGAGGCCACTATCGGGCTGTCACCGGAGGTCCGGTAGAGGGTCTGCTTGATGGCGAGAACATCGGGGTCCGCTGCGGCCTGCGCGACGAACGCCTCGACCGAAGTGGTGAAGGAATCGTAGGGATGGTGGACCAGCACGTCGCGCTCGCGCAGGACAGCGAAGAGGTCGGTCGGCTCGTTGCTGGCACTGGCCAGACCGGGCGGAGTCATTGGCGCCCACGCTCCCTCGTGGAGGTCGGGCCGGTCGAGCGCATGGACGCTCCACAGACCACCCAGGTCGAGAGGCGCCTCGGTCTCGTAGAGGTCGTCAGGCTCCAGGTCGAGCTCGCGCAGCAGCATGTCGCGCATGTCAGTAGAGGTCTCGGACGAGATCTCCAACCGCACCGCCCGCCCGAAGCGCCGGCGGCGAAGCTCCATCTCGACCGCGGCGAGGAGGTCGTCGGCCTCGTCCTCCTCGAGCGCCAGGTCGGCGTTGCGCGTCACGCGGAACGCGTAGTGCTCGCCGATCACCATGTTGCCGAACAGGAGCCCGAGGTGAGCTGCGATCACCTGCTCGAGCGGGACGAAGCGCTCGCCGTCGGGCATCACCACGAACCGCGGCAGCAGCGGCGGCACCTTTACGCGCGCAACGCGCTCCTCGCCGCTCACCGGGTCTCCCACTCGCACGATCAGGTTCAACGAGAGGTTGGATATGTACGGAAAAGGGTGACCTGGGTCGACGGACAACGGCGTGAGCACCGGGAAGATCTGGCGCTCGAAGACGTCCACCAGGTACCCGCGGTCGTCGTCGTCGAGCGACGACCAGTCCGAGAACCGGATACCCGCCTCGGCCAGCGCCGGACCCACCTGGTCCACGAAGATCCGCGACTGGCGCTCGACCAGCTCGCGCACTCGTTCGGCTATCTCCTTGAGCGCATCGCTCGGCCGCAGCCCGTCGGGCGACCGAGCCCGGAGCCCGGCGTCCACCTGGTCCTTCAGACCCGCCACCCTCACCTGGAAGAACTCGTCGAGCCCCTCGGAAAAGATGGCCAGGAACTTCACCCGCTCGAGGAGAGGCACCTCGGGGTCTTCGCCCAGGTCGAGCAGGCGGGCACCGAACTCGAGCCAAGAGAGCTCGCGGTTCGAGAAGCGAGCGTGGCCCAGCTCCTCGACCACCTCGGTGAAGCTGTCCCCCGGGCCGGGGGTCGGGGCCCCCTCCAGCACGAACGTCGTGGTGGATGCCCCACCTGCGCCCGCACCCGCGGGTGTCGTGGCAGCGTCTACCTGGGAGGAGGCTCTGGGGAGGTCGGCGCTCGGCATCGGACCTACGGTACCGCCAGTACGGGCCCTCTCGGAGCTGTCCGTCGGGCCGGCCGACGGTGCACCTTCTAGGCTGATCGCCGGTGGCACGAGCGCCGAGAGCACAGGCGGACGTGCGAGCGCGCCCAACACAGGGAGCGAGCGCCCGGCCCAGGGGACCCAACGCGAGGCGCCGGACCGAGCTCGGTCTGCTCGTGTTCGGCTCCTTGATCGTCGTGGCGACGTACGTATTGGAGTCGATCGGCACGACGTCGAAGATCCCGCCCAACATGGGCCCTTTCCTCGCCATCGTCCTCGGGCTGGCGGTGGCGGCCCACATCGCCAACCGCATCTACGCGCCCGACGCGAACCCGGTCCTCCTTCCCTTGGTGACGCTGCTCAACGGCCTCGGCTACGACATGCTGGCCAGGATCGACGCCCACTACGCCCGCCTCCAGGCGGCGTGGACCGCCGTGGGCATCCTGGCCTACATCCTCACCCTCGCCTGGGTACGCCGCTCCCGTGACCTCGACCGCTACCGATACCTGTTGCTGCTCGCGGCGATCCTCCTCATGTTGGCGCCGCTCGTCCCTCATTTCGGGCAGAACATCAACGGTGCCCGGCTCTGGGTGCAGATCGGCCCGGTGAAGGGACAGCCGGTCGAGCTCGCGAAGATCCTGTTGTGCGTCTTCTTCGCTTCCTACTTCTCCGAGCACCAAGAGATGCTCTCGGTGCCCACCGCGCGCGTCGGGAACCGGCTCGTGCTCGACCCGAGGCCGCTCGGGCCCATCCTGCTCGCCTGGGGTTTCGCGATGCTGGTGCTCGGCGCAGAGCGCGACATCGGGTTCGCCCTGCTGATCTTCGTCCTGTTCATCTCGATGCTCTGGGTCACCACCGGCCGCTGGAACTACATCCTTCTCGGTCTCGTCCTGTTCGCCATAGGGGCCTACGCCGCGAGCCATCTCTTCTCCCAGGTGCACGTCCGCGTCACGGAATGGCTCCACCCTTCGACCACGGGTCAGCTCATGTACGGCCTCTACGGGCTCGGGACCGGAGGCCTAACCGGCACGGGGCTCGGGTTCGGCTTGATAAAGACGATTCCCGAGGTCACCACCGACTACATCTTCGCCGGCTTCGGTACCGAGCTCGGACTGCTCGGCACCACTCTCATCGTCTTCGCGTTCGTGCTCGTGGTCGGGTCCGGGTTGCGCATAGCGCAGACGGCGCGCTCCGACTTCGCCAAGCTCTTGGCGGTGGGGCTCACCGTGATCCTCGGCATGCAGGCCTTCTTCATCATGGCCGGAATCGTCCGGTTGCTCCCCCTCACTGGCATCACGCTCCCGTTCATGGCCTACGGCGGGTCGTCGCTGGTGGCGAACTACGTACTCGTCGCGCTGTTGATGCGGGTCTCCGACGAGGGCGAGCGGGCGGCCATCGCGGCCGAGGCCACGGCCACGCCGATCTCACCACAGGGAGGTAGCCCGCCTCCGGCGTTCTCGCCCAGAGGCTGACGGACCCGGGCCTCTAGGACGGGTCCGCTACGAACACCTCGTCGGCCACCAGGATCGGGGTCGGCATCGGTTGGCGCAGCGCCAGGGCTATCGCGTCCGAGGGGCGACACCCCACGACGCGACGCCCCTTCGGGCCCATGGTGTCGAGCTCGGCGTAGAAGACCTTCCCGCGCCTCGACGTTACGCGCACGCCCTCGATGGTCACCTGATGGGAGGAGAGCAGGCCGGTGACGAGCTCGTGGGTCAACGGGCGGAGGGTCTCGAGGTGCCTCCAGGAGTAGGCGATCGCCGTTCCCTCGGCAAGGCCGACGGGGATCCGCAGCTCCCGGTACGGGGAGTCGGGCTCTCGGAGCACGACCTCGGGATTGGCTGCGGGGAGCTCCATGGACACTCCGGCCACCACGACCAGCTTCCACCGCTCGGGCTCAGGGGAGGGCAGGCCAGGCTCGGGCTGGGCCTCGCTCTGCTCTCCGGGCTCGGGCTGGGCCTCGCTCTGCTCTCCGGACTCGGGCTGCGCCCCGCTCTGCCCACCGGACTCGTCCGGCAGCTGCCCGGGCCCCCCGGCGTCCCCGGAGGTACCCGAGCTTTCGGCGATCGTCATCGCCCCCGGCGCGCGTGCACCGACAAGGCGATACCGACCGCGGCGAAGAACGCGATCGTCGCCGACCCGCCATAGCTCAGGAACGGGAGTGGGATCCCGGCGATCGGCATGATCCCCATCGTCATACCCGCGTTCTCGAAGGCACTGAACGCTATGAGCGTGAACGATCCCGTAGCGAGCAGCCTGCCGAACGGGTCGTGCGCGACCTGCGCCGCACGGAGGGTCCGCCACGAGACGATCCCGAGCAACAGCAGCACGGTCGCCGCACCGGCGAAGCCCAGCTGCTCGCCCCCCGCGGAGAAGATGAAGTCGGTGGACTGGGAGGGCACGTACGAGAGGTTCGTCTGCGGTCCGTGGAACAGGCCCTTGCCGAACGGGCCCCCGGACCCGATGGCCGCAACCGACTCGTGGAGGTTGTAGGTGGTCCCCTGCGCGTTCTTGCTCTGGTGCAGGAAGTCGGTGAGTCGTTGGACCTGGTACGGCTTGAGGAGGCCGAAATGGACCACCGCGAACGCAGCTGTGACGGAACCGAGGAGGAGGAGCACGAGGTATCTGTTGGGGATGCCGGCCACCACGAGCATGACCACCAGAACCATGCACATCACGATCCCGCTCCCGAGGTCGGGCTGCTTGATCACGAGGAGGATGGGCAGAGCCGCAAGCCCCAGCACCTTTAGAAGGTCCTGACGATTGAGCCCTTCGGGCCTCCGCGCGCAGAACGTGGCCACGGTCACGATCAACACGAGCGTCCCGAACGCGGAGGGCTGGAGCTGTACCGGACCCAGCTGGAACCACCTGGTGGCGCCGAGCTGCCGTGACCCGAGCGGCGTGAACATCGCCAACAGGGCGAGGACCAGACCCACGTAGAGCACAGCGCTGGCGTGCTCGAGCCACCTGTAGTCCAAGTACGCAAGCACCACCATCACGACGACGCCGACGACGACGTAGGCGGCTTGCCGGTCCAGGTAGTAGTGAGGGCTGAGCCCGGCCAGGACGAGCTTGGAACGGGTGGCGGAATAGACGATCACGACTCCGACGATCGCCACCGCCACCGTGGTCAGCGCGAGCACCACGTCCGTGCGGAGGGCGAGCACCCTTCCGGGGTGCGGGCGGGAAGAGAGAGTAGTGCTCACCAGGGGGCTCCGGCGGACCAGAATACCGTTCGTGCCTCCCATAGCCACCCCGCCGTTCATGGCAGTCCAGGGGTGGCTCTACGAGCTGCTCCGGTGGGCGGGGGTGGGTGAGCCGACCGCCGCACATCTCCAGCAGGTGGTGGTGAAGCCGGTCAGCGTGGTCCTGATCGTCCTGGTGGCCATGATCGCGAGCTGGCTGGGCAGCCGGGTCATACGTCACTGGATAGGCAACGCCGCTCGCAAGGCCGCTGCACGCCGTGGCACCCCGCGTGCATCGGCCAGGGCGACGACCGTCACGGCCATGGTCGCCAACCTTTGGCGCGTCGTCATCGGGACCATCGCGTTCTTCGTGGCCCTGGAGACGATCGGCATCGACCTGACTCCCCTCCTAGCAGGCGCGACCGTGGTCGGGGCGACCATCGGATTCGGAGCGCAGAGCCTGGTGCGTGACCTGCTATCGGGATTTCTCCTCATAGTCGAGGACCAGTTCGACATTGGCGACATCCTCGTCGTGGGCGACGTCACCGGCACAGTCGAGGACTTGACGCTCCGGGTGACGAGGCTGCGCGCGGCCGACGGCACGATGTGGGTCGTGGCCAACGGGGAGATCCGACAGCTCGGCAACAAGTCGCGTCGTAGGGCCCCTGCCGCCGAATGACCAGACAGACACGAGGCTGAGCCGAGCGGGTCAGGCGTCCCCTTGACGCGCCGCGCGCCACATCGCCTCGACAGGCGCCTCGCGCCCGGTCCACCGCTCGACCGCCAGCGCAGCCTGATGCACGAGCATCCCGAGTCCACCGAGCGTCCTTGCCCCGCGCTCTTCGGCGGCTCGCAGCATCGGGGTGAGCGCGGGATGGTAGACGAGGTCCACGACCAACTGACTCGGCCGCAGTAGGTCTGGGTCCACCGCCAGCTCTTGCGATCCGGGTGCGACATCGCCTCCGTCGCCCGCACGAGAACCTGCCGCCCCGCCTGTCATCCCGAGCGACGTCGCCTGCACCACGAGGTCGACGGCTGGAAGGTCGTCGTCGGTCCCCACGCGTCCGGCCTCGCCCGCCAGCGCCGCAGCTACGACAGCGCGCTCGCGGGTGCGGTTGAGCACGACCACCTCCCCGGCTCCTGCCCGGGCGAGCGCCAGCACCACGGCCCGCGCCGCTCCTCCAGCTCCGATCACGGCGCAGCGCCTTCCCGAGGGATCGAATCCCGTGCCCCTCCTGAGTGCCTCCAGGAACCCTTCCCCGTCCGTCGAGTCGCCGAGGAGCCTCCCATCGCGCGCGATCACACAGTTGGCGGCTCCGAGTGCCTTCGCGAGGTCGCTCAACTCGTCTACGGACGAAGCGGCAGCTTCCTTGTGCGGGGTGGTGACCGACAGCCCGGCTATTCCGAGCGCTCGCATTCCCCCGAGCGCCTCCGCGGCACGGCCCGCACGGACCTCGAAACCCACCGACACCCAGTCCATCCCCATCGCGTCGAACGCCGCGTTGTGCAGGAGAGGCGACAACGAGTGGGACACGGGGTCCCCGATGACCCCGACCACGGTCGACGCCGCCGCCGGCCACCACGGGGACCTTCTCACCGCCACGATCCTCGCATACGGACCGTGGCCGCTACGGGAGCCCGCGGCTCTTGGCGAGCGCTTCGTTGGCCTCCTGCTCGGCCAGCGTGTTCGAGAACGCCTCGGTGCCGTCCGCGGAGACCACCACGAAGTAGAGCCAGGACCCCTGCGCCGGGGACAGCGCTGCCTCGATCGAGGCCTGCGAAGGGAAGCAGATCGGGGACGGGGTCAGCCCCGCGTGGAGGTAGGTGTTGTACGGAGATTGGAGCGCCAAGTCCGCAGACGTGACGGTCCCTCCGTCACGGTGCTCGGCGTAGAGGACCGTCGAGTCCATCTGGAGGTCCATGCCGCGAGCGAGACGGTTGTAGATCACGCGCGCGACCTTGGCGAGGTTCTGTGGGTAGACGCCC